>JAFGFX010000378.1 GCA_016930855.1 Sedimentisphaerales bacterium
GAGGTGTCCTTCGACATCGACGCCAACGGCATCCTGAACGTCTCGGCCAAGGATACGGCCACCGGCAAGGAGCAGTCCATCGAGATCAAGGGCTCCTCGGGCCTGAGCGAGGACGAAATCAACAAGATGACCAAGGAGGCCGAGCAGCACGCCGAAGATGATAAGAAACGGCGCTATCTGATCGACCAGAAAAATCAGGCCGACCAACTGGTCTATACCACCGAGAACGTCCTCAAGGAACACGGCGAAAAGGTGCCGGCCCAGGAGCGGTCCAACGTGGAATCGGCCCTGAACAGCCTCAAGGAAGCCGCCAAGGGCGACGACGCCGAGGCCATCCGCCGGGCGATGGAAAACGTCAGCACCGCCAGCCAGGCGCTGGGCAAGATCATGTACGAGCAGGCGGCCAAGCAGCACCAGGCCGCGGCCGCGGCCGGCGGCACCCAGGCCGGCGCCGGCAAGGACGACAAGAAAAAAGACGACGACGTGATCGATGCCGAATACGAGGTAAAGGAATAGCCACCGGGGCAACTTGAGCCGGTTGCCGACGGAAGGTGCTGCGACTTGATTGGTTACCCACGGAACAAATAAACCAATCCGGGCGGGCCGGATAATCCGCCTGGCCCCGGGTTGCCACCCAGAGCACAACAGAGAACCGCTGTCCATAGGGCGCACCCGTATACGGGTGCGCCGTTTTTTTCCCGGAGCGGCCGGTTGGTCCACCCCACCGGAGAGCGAAGGGTTGCCATCGGGCCCGACGACCGTTATGCTGGACCGCGTACGCCTGGCCGGCCGGCGGCCCGGCGAAAATCGCGGCAAAAACGCCCATAAAGGAAACGATGTGACCCGCCCCGATGCCGAAAAAAAGGATTCGCCGTTCGCTCGAAAGATCAACGACAGTCGCCGGCTGGCCTGCGCGATCGCCCGACTGATTGAGGACCGCCACGGCCGGGACGTCGTCGTGCTGGAGCTGGCGGGGATCAGCCCGGTCGCCCTGCATTTCGTGATCGGCACCGGCACCAGCGAGCCGCAGATCCGGGCGATCGCCCGGGAGGCCGAATCGTTGGGAAAAACCAGCGGTTATTCCCTCTTCGGCCGGGCCGGGACCCGGCAGGGACGCTGGGTGGTGGTCGATTTCGTGGACGTGGTCCTCCACCTGTTCGACGAGGAATACCGCTCGTTCTACGACCTGGAACTGCTCTGGGGCGACGCTCCGAAGATCGATTGGCAAGAGCCGAAAATGCCCGATTCCAAACCCTAAAAAGAAGAGCCATGACCGACAGGCAAAGAAAAACGCTATACACCGCGATAGGAATCGCCGGCCTGATCACCGGCGGCTGCCGATCCCCCCGGACGCCAGCACCCCTGGATCCGAACCAATCCCCGGCGCCGCCAATCGTCACGCCAGACGTATCCGAGCCCCTATCGACCATCACACCGTCCGGTCCGCCGACCGCAGCGGCGGCGGCGCCGCAGACGAGCGGCAAGACACCGCGAGCAATGGCCGCAGCGCCGCAGGCGCTGGCTATAACTCCGCCGGCCGGCCGTTCCCTTGCCGCCGCCGCGGAGACCGAAGTGACCGCCTGGGACAAGCTCCTCCAAGGCCGCATTGTGGCCCAGGACGGACACTTCCTGGGAAACCTGATACCGGATGAATTCGATCCGAACTCTCTGTTCAACGAGTTCGGCGTCTACCGCAGTGAGACGGACGACCGAAGCCTGTTCAACGAATTCGGCCCCTACGGCGACGACTTCTCCGATCTGTCGGCCTGCAACGCCTGGGCGGACAAGCCCCCGAAGATCTACGACACCGAAGGGAATTTCATTGCCCATCTGAGCGCCAACCGCGACATACCCAACCGCATCGATCCGGCCCGATTCCGCCAGTGGATTACCCGCTTTGACATAGCCAATCGCTAACTGATCCATAGATCGGAACGAACAATCGGCTTGGTCCAAAGCCGGCGGACGGCAAGCATCCTGCCGCGTCACGCAGGGCGCACCGTTTTTATAACTCGCCCTGTCACGGATATCGGGATCTTTATCGCCGGCGATACGCCCCGCTTATCGTAAGCCGTTAATCCACAGCACAATACATCTCAAATAGTTTTCCCGTTCTCCCCACCGGTGCCCTCCTATGCGCGCCCGGCATATTCGCTGCCGCTGGTCGCCTGTCAAGTTCATCTGGAAGGCCCAAAACACCATTTGGTTATTGACCGAACGACGGTTTCCTGATATTACGTTTGGGGGAAAGCCTTTCGGCATTCCTGTACGTGATACTACGTCGTAAATAGGAGTTCATGTATGATCGCGAAATGTCCCCACTGCCAAAAGAAGCTGGAGATCGAGGACCAGTTAAGCGGCAAGCAGGCCGCCTGTCCGGCATGCCAGAAGGTCTTTGCCGTACCGGCACTGCCGACAGGAGCCGCCGGAGCGGTCCGAACCGATTCTCCGGCCGCCACGCCTTCGGCGGCGGCGGTGCCACCACCACCACCACCACCACCGCCGCCGCCGACAAAACCGAAGGCCGCCCGGCCACCCGCCGTACCGCCCCCGCCGCCGCCGCCAGCGCCAACGGCAAAGGTCCCTGCTGCCGGCCCGGCGGTGCCCCCTCCCCCGCCGCCGCCGCCAACACCGACCGAGCCCTTCTGGCCGCGGCTCAAGAGGATCTTTCGGGCCGGAACCAAACGCATCAAGCAGCAGACACTCATGCTGAAATTGAAACAAGACGTCAATAACCTCCACAAGGCCCTGGACCAGCAGATGCAGGCGCTCTACGGCCTGACCGTGCAGCATCGGCCCGAGGCGGTCGATATCTCGGCGGAGCTGAACGATATGAGCCAGATCCAGATCCAGCTCAACGATAAACAGACCACCCTGAACTCCCTGCAGCAGACCAAGGGCAGCGGGACCGTGGTCAAGGACATCAAACGGGAAATCGCCACCCTGCAGGAACAGCAAAAGCAGATCATGATCAACATCGGGATCAAGACCGACTCGGCCCGGGCGGACATGCCCGGCGCCGCCGGCAACTACGGCGCCATCGACCGGCTGCGGACCGGCCTCCAGGAAAAAGAGGCCGAGCTGCAGCGGCTGGGGGCTGAGATCGGACCCATCGCCGAGGCGGGGGACCTGGATTCCATGGGCCGCTCCGCCAAGCGCTACCTGCCGCATGCGATCATCGCCCTGGTGGGGATCGTGGTGCTGTATTTCCTGGTCGGCTGGCTCGGCGGCGCCCTGTTCGGGGGCGGCGGGCTGGGCGATCTGGCCGTCTATGTCCCGGAAGACGCCCGCGGGATCGCCTACTTCCATTTCCAAAAGTTGCGCGAGCGGGACTCGAAGGTCTTCAACTCACTGAGCGACTCCCTGAGCAAGGCGATGACGCACCAGGATAACCAGATGCTGAAACTCGATCCGGACGAACTGGTGGAATGCCTGCTGGTGTTCCCGGCCAAGATGCAAGAGTTCGTAGGGGTGTTCCGCACCGCCAGCGACATGGAACTGGAAGATCTGGTGAAAAACTACGACCCCAAAAACGTCGAATCCTACAAGGACATCGAGTATGTGCGGGTCGGGCCTGCCTATCAAGCCCTGTACCTGGCCAAGAGCGGTAAACGCACCTTCTGTTTCAGCGTGCAGGAAAGCACCCTCAAGGACACCTTGAGCCGGGTCGCCCGCCAGGAGAAACCGGAACTGCCCGACGCCCTGCAAGAGGCCCTGGAGTACGCCGGCAAGGAGGATCACTTCGTCGTGGCGGACATGAAAAACGGCTCGGCCATTCCCGGCCTGGACGAGATGTCGCGGGAGATGGGCAAGGTCGAGGCCATGGGGATGGGCCTGTCGGTCGGCTCTAACGTAGAGGCCCGGGCTACCCTGATCTTCCGGGACAAGGACGACGCCGCCGATGCCGAAGAGAAATTCGAAAAGGAACTGGACAAAGGCATCGAGGAGATGGAAAAGGGCATCGACAAGGCCCCGGCCGGCACGATGAAGGATCAGATGGAAACCGGCCTGAAGATGATGAAAAAACTGGACGTCAGCCGCAGCGGCCAGAGTCTGCACCTTACCTGGAAATACGATACGGACGAGGTGGAGGACCTCTTGAAGGATTTTGTAGATGAATTCGGACGCGATTTGTCCGGATTGCCCTTTTTTGGCATGTAATCGTCTTGCCCCGGGGCCGACTTAGGGCGTCTAACCACGCCGATGCGATAGACCAATCCAGGTTGGGTTCACCCGGCGGCCGGCAAACAGGTTCGAGGATTCTATCGATACGGGACCGGGCGGCGTCGCCCGCACGATTGGGGGCCGGTACGAAGGAGAACATGCGGTGGCACAGGAAAACGCCCAATGGTATCTATCCGGCCCGGACAACAAGCCGGCCGGCCCCTATACCCCCGAACAGATCGCCACCGCCGTGCAAACGGGGAAAATCACCCCGCAGAGCATCTGCTGGCGGGAGGGCATGGACCAGTGGCAGCCGATCCAGCAGACCGAGCCGTTCGGCCGGATGCTCAAACGCCCAAAGGCCGAGCCCGGCTTGGTCCGGTTCCACTGCCCCTGCGGCAACCTGATCGTCATGGGCTCCAAGTTCGCCGGCAAGCAGGCCAAATGCAGCGCCTGCGGCCAGATCGTCACCGTGCCGGCCGTCTCGGAGCCGCAGCCCGTCCGGGTGAAACCGCGCCGCTGGGCCGGCAAGCTCATCGGCCTGGCGCTGCTGGCGGTGCTGGCGGCGGCCGGCTACTTCCTGCTCGGGGCCGATTACCTCAAGCTGCGCCAGGCCGAAAAGCAACTGGAAGAGGAAAACTACCGCAAGGCCGCCCGCCTGGCCGAGGACCTGGCCGATAGCTGGTTCTTTGAACACCAGGGCCGCTACCTCGCCGCCCTGGCCGAGGTGTATGAGCATGTCTCGGACCGCGACGCCCACCAGGAAACCTGCGCGGAGATTATCGAGGAAAAGGGAGCACTCGCCGATCTGGGCCGCGACCTGCAGCGGGCCTGCCAGGCGGAATCCGGACTCAAGCAGCGGGCCCAGAAGGACCTGGCGCTAGCGGCGGACCGGATCCCGTCCGAGGTGGCCGACCGCCTGCCGCGCCTGGTGGGCCTGGCCCTGATCCGGGAGAGGCTCCGGCTGGCCGACAAGGACTCCCTGGCCCGGGAGATCTTCGAGGCCTGGAAACGGGCGGGCGACGCCGCCGGGGGCCTGCGCGACAAGGCGCTCTGGACGCTGCTGGCCGATTGGGATCCCGATCTGCCGGCCGAGGCCGTCGCCTGGCGCCTGGAACAAAATCGACTCGACTCCTCCGATTACTCCCTGGTTGGCTCGATAAGACTCCAGGAGAACTTCAGCGGCATTACCGATGTTGAAGCGTTTGGTGGCATTGCGCTGAAAAGATTCCAGGAGGACCTTCGCAACCTATACTTGTGTAGCCGGGACAATCCCAAGCTTAAGGGGCCGCTGGGCGACGGCCTGCTGGGCCAGGCCGAATCGTTCATCCGGCAGCAGAAGTATCCGCAGGCCGACGGTCTGATCCAGATAGCCGAACAGTTCGATGAGCAGAAGAAACCGGCCGCCGAGAAGCTGCGCCTGCGGGCCTGGCAGGCGCAACTCGCCGAGAATCCGCTCCTGGTCGTCCAGCAACTGGACCGCCTTAAGAGCCGCCTGGATCCCGCCAATCACGCCGCCGCCGCCGATCTCTACTGGCAGGCCGCCAAGCAGTTGCAGGCGGACAACCCGCAGGCCGCCCAGGCGGCCGCCGAGTCGGCGATTCAACTGAAACCCGATCTATTGACCACCGAGACCGAAACCGCCCGGGCGATCCAGTTCCTGCCGGCGAGCGAAAAAAAACTGATCCTCTGCCAGCGTTTCCTGCAGGACTATCCAAACAGCGACCAGCGGCCCGCCGTCCTCGCGTCGGTGCTCCAGGACGCCACGGCAGTGGCCAACGCCCAAAGCTTCCGGGCGCCTGCCTATCTAGCGCCCTATCTGCAGGCCGGCCAGGAGGCCGCCGCCCAATTGCTGGACCAATACGCCTCATCCCAGGCGGATCTGGATACCCGCATCCACGAATTCGCCCGGGCCCTGGCCAAGCAAAAGGACTTTCAAGCGGCCCTGAACCTGACGAGCGCACTACTGGAGGCGATGCCCGAGACCCCCAGCAAACTGATCATCGAGCAGGACCGGGCCGGCTGGCGCCTCTCGGTAGGCCGCGGCACCCTGCCGGCGGAGCTCGACCAATTGGCCGAACAGGTGGACAATAACCTCAAAATTCTGACCCTGAACGTGCCCGGCGCCCTGGCGGCCCTGCAGGACAATCCCCGGGCCGTACACGTGGTCCAGGTCGCCAAGCAATGCACCGCGGACAAGTTCAATTCCGAGCAGGCGGACATGCTGCGCTCCTGGGTCAACGGCGGCGGCGTCCTGTGGGTAAACAACGACGTGCAATCCCTGTTCGATATCAAGGCCCAGCGCGCCGCCGGCTGGAATATCACCACCACGCCGGCGGTCATCTCGGACCTCTGTCCGATCCTGGCCGATTGCCGGCAGGTGGTCATCTCCGGCGGATCGTCGTACGACCTGGCCCATCCGAAGGTGATTCCCCTGTTGAAGGGCGGTTTCTATCGCACCAACGAGAATGAATTTACGCAATGGTCCATCGTCCCCTACGGCAAGGGATGGATCAGCGACGCCAAGACCGTGGATATCAACAAGTTCGACGGGGCCCGGTTCTGGCTCAATTTCCGCCTGTTCTGCCTGGGCCAGGCGGAAAAGATCCCCAACGCGCCGGCCGGCAGCCTGCAACGGATGAAAGATTATGCCGGTCGGGCCGCTGCGCCCCCGGTTTCGGATAGTTCCCTGCCCCAGCCGCAGGGCCCCGCCGCCGCGCAGCCGATCACCCCACCGGCGGCCGCGGCCGCTGGAAACGCCCCCACGGTGGTCAACTCGCTGGTGGAACTGGACCAGGCCCTGCAAAACGCCGATCTGTGGCAGGTCCTCTGGGTGCGGCTGGCCGGCCGGAACACCACGCCGGACCAACGGCGGCAGTTGCAGTTCCGGGTCGCCCAGGGGGCGGTTCTCTGGCTGGAATCCGATCTGGTCAAATCCTTCCGCTTTCCCAATATCATGACCATCCCGCCGGCCGCCCTGCAGGGCGAAGCGGTGGTCGTTCAGGCCAAGCACGCGATCCTCGAGGGGATCGGCGGCACCCGCGTCCGCTACCAGTTGGAGCCGGGCCAGATCGGCGTGCGCATGCTGGGCCGCTTTGATGCCCCCAAGGGAGTGACTCCCCTGCTGATGGTGGAATTGGCACGCGACCAGTACGTGGCGATTGCCGCCGTCGTGTCCTATCAAAAGGGATATGTCGTGCTGCGGCCGGCCCAGATCCAGACCGACAACCAGCCCGGGGCCCGATTTGAAAAGAACCTGCTCGATTTCAGCTTCAAGCAGATTGCGGGGGTCACACCCTGAAATGCAGAGGGGTAGAGGATAAAATGATATAAGACCGTTCGACGAAAGGAGACAAGAGATGGAGAAAGGTAACTACAATCCACTTCTCTGCACATTGGGATTTCTGGGGTTTCTTGGTTTCCTTGGATTTAGGACGACCGAGAACTATCAACACCTCACAAAACTGGCCCTTTTGTCCCTCCTATCCTTAGCATCCCTCTTGGTTTTGCTTCCGTTCAAGACACCGACGTTCAGGAAGGGCATCGACCCGAAGAAGAAAGGCTATCTTGGTTTTCTCGTATTCCTCAGTTTTCTGGGCTTCCTGGGAAGTTCCAATCCAGGGCTTGCAGGACTGGCTTGCCTGGCGGGCTTGTCGGGACTTGCAATCAGGTCGAGCAAGAAAACGAACGATGCGCCTGCACAACGATGAGCGTCGTCGAACCAGCGCATCCACCTGACGGCTTTCGCCGCAGGTAATGCGCACACCATTGGGCGATTCGCCTGGTCCGCCCTTTGGCGGGTGGGTGTCGAACGGTCAGCAGAAAATCAATCCCCTCTACGCAGTGCCGGCAGAGAGCAGAACCTCCTTTAGATAATGAAACTAAAATCCCCCGGCGGTCTGATCCACTGCCGGCGGCCAGGCCGGACGGTGATACCGTTGGCATCCCTCGGTGATGCAGCGCAACAGCTTGATGATGTTGGGATTGCCGATGCGATAATAGACCTTGGGGCCCTCCCGCCGGCACTGCAGGACGCCCTTGATCTTCATCATGTTCAACTGCTGGCTGGTGAGGGAATGCTTGGTCCCCAGGGCGGCGACGATATCCCCCACGCACAGTTCACCCTGCTTGAGCAGGTCCACGATCCGCAGGCGGACCGGATGGGCGACGGCCTTGAGAACCTCGGCGGCATGATCCGCTGTTTGCTTGTCCATAAACTCACCTCAATATCATTTTATAATATTATAATGTATTAAATCAATAACCTATTGCCCCCCGGTCCAAAATAATTCAATGGGATCTTTATAAGTGATTATAATTTAACAACTTATGATATCACCTGTCATGTCACTTGCCAACTTTTACTCGGGGCAACTGGCCGAAGTTTGAACCGCCCCTGTCTAGCCAGGTGGCAGCGACCAACGAGAGCGCCATATAACCATCCACGCTCGCGGCGAATTGCCCGTTGCGGCGGGCGACTCGGGTTGATTAGCACTTTGGGAACCGCAACAACGTAGCCAATCAGGGCGTCGTTTCACCAGCCAGCTCTGCCGATGTCTTGCCGCCATTGGCGCGCACAAAATCAATCAATTCAATGTAATTTCTCTCAAGAGCATAATCCAGGGGGGTCAGGCCTTCACTGGATAGTCCGTTGATCGCTGCACCATATTTTAGCAAAAGCTTTATAACAGTAATATTTCTATCCATTATAGCATAATGAAATGAAGAACAACCTCGCTCATCCAGAGTATCAGGATTCGCACCGCTGTCCAGCAGAAGCTTCAGTTCCACTAGTAGATCTTCTTCGAACCATAGCGGATTGTAATACACAGAAAAATGAAGAGGTGTGAAATTGAATGACCCTGATGGGACATTTGGATCGGCCCCATTTTCCAGCAGCAACCTCAGTATTTTCAACCGGCGGGGAGGAATCTCCTCGGTAGAGATATGAATGGGCTGCGAACAAAAATGGGCGCTTTGCAGAAATTCTTTTCTTTCCAAATCGAGGGCGATCATGGTCCTGCCTTCGTGCATGGCATTTACGTTTGCTCCCTGGCGAATTCTCGATTCGACAATGTCCGGTCTGACATGCCAAACCGCCTCCCCCAACGAAGTCGTTCGGGTGAACCAGATATCATTCAACATCTGCATCATCCAGCACGTCGGCATCAGGGCGAAGATGACGAAGGTCCGAATTTTCACCCTTTGCCGGTTGATGATGAATGCCGCACTACCCGGAAACGCAAACAGAAAGGGGATATACAGGTATCCTCTGGCGTAGAACGGCTTGTAGGCGTGCCAATGGCAAGGAAGCAACACATACACCAAATAGCTCAACCAGCTCAGTACGACCAACAGCGTTACATACCAGGGATTTCGACGCATCTTTCCGTTCTCCCGCGCTTGCGCCAGACTCTCCAATCGGCGTATCACTCCGAAACGAATCTGTTTATCGACATGATAACGAATTCCATCGCCGAATACCATCCGCAACGAGGCGGCAAGCCCGCCGACGGTCTGGTTCGTCGCGGCCGATGGGTATCTTGGCGGCGGGGATTCGATCCAGTCGCAACAACCCAAAACCTGTACGAAATAGGGTTGCCCGCCGCGAGTGGCGGCGATACGATGGTCCCGGAGTAACGCCCCAGACCGGCCCGGTGGAACGACCCGTTCGAAGGCTGTTTTATGCGCTCGGCCGTTTGTTATCTCGGATTGGCTTTATTAATACTTGCCGGCGGTGAACGGTTCAACTGCCGCTGTAGCGGGCAGGAGCCGCTAACGCTAAAGACCTCGGCGGAACGGATCGGGCAGTACGACCGGATTGAGTTTTTCCTGTCCCTGGAAACGCCCTACCGCAATCCCTACGATCCCCAGGAAATCGACGTGTCGGTCCGGATCGAAGATCCCCGCGGCCAGGTGCTGCGGCTGCCGGGATTCTTCCTGCAGGAGTACGAGCAGCGGATCCTGCCCGAAGGGGATGGCGACCTTTGGCTCTACCCCCGCGGCCGTGGCGCCTGGCGGGCGCGGTTCGC
>JAFGFX010000379.1 GCA_016930855.1 Sedimentisphaerales bacterium
GCCGGGCGTGTTGGAATATTCCATAGAAACACTTCCGGATTTCGGAGTACTGCAGGACCCGAATACGGGACAGATGATCACCGAGCCGAATACGGAACTGGCAGGATACGGAAATAAAGTTATTTACGTTCCGAATCCCGGTTATACCGGTTCAGATTATTTCACCTTTACGGCGAATGACGGCGGCATTTTGCCTCAAGGCGGAGTATCCAACCTTGCGACAATATCTATCGATGTCACCACAGTGATCTATGCGGAAAATATGGACAGTGACCCTAATATCTACTGGGACTTCGATCCGGGTGAGGGGGATTCCTGCTGGGCCTGGGGGACGCCCACGGGCGGCGGCGGTCAATATTGTAATCCTGATCCTACGTCGGGTTATACCGGTGTTAACGTAATTGGTTATAATCTGAACGGAGATTACCGTCTCGGTATTAGCGAGACGGAATGGGCGACACTGGGGCCGATCGACTGTTCACAGTTCCGGGATATTAAACTATGTTTTTACCGATGGACGAACATATATGAAAAACCTTATGATTATGCAGATATTGAGATTTCAATTGGAAATAGCTGGAATCAAATTTGTGACAATTTCAGAATGACAGATTCATGCTGGGTACTGAAGGAGATTGATATATCCGAATATGCTGATGGCCAGTCTTCCGTATATATACGGTGGGGTATCGGGCCGACAAATGGTAGCTATTCATTATCCGGCTGGAATATAGACGATGTGGAATTGCGCGGGGTGGCGGTTGAGCCGTGTGATACGCCGGGGGACTTCGAGCCGGATTGCGATGTCGATATGATCGATTTGGGGTATCTGATGGATCACTGGCTGGACAGCGGCTGTGATGATACCGCAGGCGATCCATCCGACTGGTGCTTCGGCGCCGATCTGAATCGGGACGGGACGGTGAACCTGGCGGATCTCGGCATCCTGGCGTGTCATTGGCTGGAAACTCAAAACCAATAATCCTCCATCATGGGGCCTGAATTACACAGGAGTGGCTCGGGAAACTGCCAAAGCACGCAGAGATGCCGTTGATGAAGTTCAAGGGGAAATCCGAGACAAAAACAAACCCGCCGGATTCCCCTCGAAATCCCCGCCAGGCCGCCCGCGGGGCCCGTCGTTTCGAGACCGCCTGACGGTGCCGCCGGCATGGTCGCCATACTTTTTGACCGGCCGAATTGAGGTTTTCCCTTTTTTTCTCTGGCATATACCGGTACAAACGGATTGCTTACCGCACGCCGGGCGGCGGTCCCAGCGGACGGAAATCCGATCCGGCTCGGGATGGATACCCACCGGCAAAGGGCGCCCGCCGGGCAGACCAAAGGCACACAGATAGTCTGTCCCCGGGCCCACGGCCTACGCCCGGTCCGGATACTGTTGTATGTCGATACGTTGTTTTATCGCGATTGAGCTGGACGAGGCGATCCAGCGGGAGTTCTCCCGCCTGCAAGAGAAGTGGGGCCGGTCCCTGCGCGACTGCCAAAGCGAGATCAAATGGGTCCGCCCGGCGAACATCCACCTGACGCTGCGGTTTCTGGGCGACGTGGACGACCGCCATCTGGTTGACGTCTGCCAGGCGGCCACCGAGGCGGCCGCGGCCGTCGGGCCGTTCTCGATCGCCTTCGGCGGGGCCGGCACGTTCCCGCCGCACGGCGCCGCCCGGGTCGCCTGGATCGGCCTGACCGAGGGGCTCGACGAGCTGGGCAGCCTGTACAAAAACCTGGAAGAGCAGTTGGGCCTGCTGGACTATCCGCCGGAGCATCGGGGATTCAGCCCCCATCTGACCCTGGCCCGCATCCGGCAGGCCGCCGCCGGCCAGCGGGTCCGCCAGGTGGTCGGCGCGGCGGATATTTCCGATCTGGGCGGCCAGACGGTCACGCAGGTGACGGTCTTCCAGAGCGACCTGACACCCGCCGGACCGATTTATTCGGCCCTGCATCACGCGCCCTTGACAGGGCCGGACAAAATCCCATAATACCCCGGTCGGTTTATCGTAACAGGGACCCGAGCCAAGGAGTCGAAGATGGCCAAAGCCGCCAAAATCAAAAAGCCCGTTTCCGCCAAGACGACCGCCAGTACCCCCAAGACCGCCGACGCCCTGGACCGCACACTGGCCCAGATCGAAAAACAGTTCGGCAAGGGCATCATCATGCACCTGGACGAATCGACGGTCGCGTCCGTGCCCGGCATCAGCACCGGCGCCCTGTCGCTGGACCTGGCCCTGGGCGGCCGCGGGGTGCCGCGGGGCCGCGTGATCGAGATGTTCGGGCCGGAATCCAGCGGCAAGACCACGCTCGCCCTGCACTGCGTGGCCCAGGCCCAGAAAAAAGGCGGCGTGGCCGCCTTCATCGACGCCGAGCACGCACTGGATCCGTCCTGGGTCAAGCGGATCGGCGTGGACCTGGAGTCGATGCTGGTCTCCCAGCCGGACAGCGGCGAGCAGGCCCTGAACATCGTGGAGATGCTGGTGCGCTCCGACGCGGTGGACATCATCGTGGTCGACTCGGTCGCCGCCCTGATCCCGCAGGCGGAGATCCAGGGCGAAATCGGCGACTCCCACGTCGGCCTGCAGGCCCGGCTCATGAGCCAGGCCATGCGGAAGCTGACCTCGGCGGTCAACCACAGCCGGACCTGCCTGATCTTCATCAACCAGCTCCGCGAGAAGATCGGCGTGATGTTCGGCAATCCGGAAACCACCCCCGGCGGCCGGGCCCTGAAATTCTACAGCTCCGTGCGGATCGACG
Organism: Sedimentisphaerales bacterium; assembly: GCA_016930855.1. GTDB lineage: Bacteria > Planctomycetota > Phycisphaerae > Sedimentisphaerales > SM23-30 > JAFGFX01. The sequence continues at coordinate 2,764 of JAFGFX010000379.1, forward strand.
TCCGCCGGATCAACACCATCAAGGACGCCAACGGCGCCATCGGCACCCACATCCGGGCGCGGGTCGTCAAAAACAAGATCGCCCCGCCCTTCCGGGAGGCGGAATTCGACATCATGTTCGACAGCGGCATCAGCGGCGAGGGCGACCTGATCGATCTGGCCTGCCAGGAAAACGTTGTCGAGAAGTCCGGCGCCTTTCTGCGCTACGGCGACATCGTCCTCGGCCAGGGCCGTGAAAAGGCCAAACAGTTCCTGCGCGAGAATCCCGACCTGGCCGAGGAGATCCGGCAAAAAATCCTGGCCCTGCACGGCCTGGCGCCGGCGACCGCCGAAGCGAAACCTGCCGGCCCCGCCGCCGCCAAGCCCGGCAAGAAGTAGCACCGCCGCCGGATGACGGATCGCCTTACCCGACGGTGTGACCATGCCGAACCATGAGAAAAAATCCCGCTTCAGCCCGACGATCGTCTTTTTGATCGTCACCACCTGGCTGATTTCGATCGTCCTGATCTGGCAGGCCCGCAATCCCGGTAGCCCCACGGACCTGACGCTGTGGCAGAAGGAATTGAGCGAGGTGGTCCGCCGGGCCGCGCAGGCCGTGGTCGCCATCGAAACCGAGCTGCCCCGCGGCCGGCTGCTGCTGGAAAACACCGGCAGCGGCTTCGTGTTCGATCCCGACGGCTACATCCTCACCAACGAACACGTCGTCCACGAGGCCCAGACCATCCGGGTCACCCTGCCGGACAAGCGCAAGTTCCTCGCCCGGCTGGTCGGCGCGGACATGCGCTCGGACCTGGCCGTCCTGAAGATCGAGACGCCAGACCTGCCGGTGCTGCCGGTCGGTTCGGCCGACGACGTCCAGGTCGGCGAGGTGGTCGTCGCCCTGGGCAACCCCTTCGGCACCGGCGCCGACGGCGAGCCGGTCAGCACCTTCGGGCGGGTCAACCGCCTGCACCAGACCTCGGCCGACCTGGACCCGGAAAACGACCGCTTCTACGACAACCTGATCCAGACGACCGCCCTGACCTTTCCGGGCAGCAGCGGCGGGCCGCTGATCGACGGCCGGGGCCGGGCCATCGGCATCAACACCGCCATGGGCGCCGTGGCCGGCACCGCCGCCCAGTTCGGCTTCGCCATCGCCTTCGACGCCAAGACCCGCTCCATCCTAGAGCAGCTCACGGCGGGCGGCACCGTGTACCACGCCTTTCTCGGCGTGGAAACCGACACCATCGACGCCGAAACCCAGCGTCAGATGGACCTCAAGGACATCTCCGGCGCCCGGGTCACCACGGTGCTGCTGGGTTCGCCCGCCCAACTGGCGGGCATCCGCCGCGATGACGTCATCCGGGCGATAAACAGCCGGCGGATCTACAGCCCCCAGGACCTGACCGGAACCATCAACGACTTCCAGCCCAACCAGACCATCCAGATCGACCTGCTGCGCCGCGGCGAGACCCAGACCCAGCCGCTGACCCTCTCGGTGCAGCTGGCCCAGCGCAGCCTGGAGGATCTCTACGGCTATACGGAAGAGGCCCGCCAGGGCTCCATCCTCGTCTGGGGCCTGGAGGTCAAGAACATCAGCCGCTGGCGGCGGCGGATCCTGGACCTGCCGCCGGGCCAAACCGGGGTGCTGGTCTATTCGGTGACCGCCGGCTCAGCCGCCGACCAGCAGCACCTCCAGCCCGGCGACGTCATCATCGGCCTGGGCCAATATAAGGTTGACAATACCGAGGATTTCGCCATAGTGGCGGAGAAATACCGCGACCTGCCCCGCGTGATCACCCTCGGCGAGGACCGGTAAGGGCGTCTGACGGCTCCGTTTCGCAGGATAACGACGGTGACTATTGCGCCCCGCCGGCGGACCGCAGGCGGCGGATTGAACGCCGGCGGGTGCGTTGGGGCAGCGAGACGTCCCCGGAACACGCGGCCGCCAGGCGGTGATCGCCAAGCGGCCCGCTATCGAGTACACCAAACCAGGCCAGGGAAAGGACAAGGCAACGTGCTCAGTTCCAGTCAGATTCGCGAAGGCTTCATCGAGTTCTTCCGCTCCAAGGACCATACCTTCGTGGCCAGCAGTTCGGTCGTGCCCAGCGACGATCCGACCCTGCTGTTCACCAACGCCGGCATGAACCAGTTCAAGGACATCTTCCTGGGCGCCGAGACCCGCTCCTACCGGCGGGCGGTCAACAGCCAGAAATGCATCCGCGTCAGCGGCAAGCACAACGACCTGGAGGAGGTGGGCAAGGACACCTATCACCACACCTTCTTCGAGATGCTGGGCAACTGGTCCTTCGGCGACTACTTCAAGGCCGAGGCGATCGAGTGGGCCTGGCAGCTGCTGACCGAGGTCTGGAAACTGGACAAGAACCGCCTCTGGGCCACGGTCTTCGGCGGCGACAGCGCCGACAACCTGCCGCCGGACACCGAGGCCGAATCGCTCTGGCTGGCCCACTCGGACCTGCCCAAGGAGCGGGTCATCCGCTTCGGCCGCAAGGACAACTTCTGGGAGATGGGCGAGACCGGCCCCTGCGGACCGTGCAGCGAGATCCATCTGGACCTGGGCCCGGCCCGCTGCGACAAGCAGGGCCAATCCCGGCACATCTGCCAGGTCAACGGCGGCTGCGGCCGCTTCATCGAATTGTGGAACCTCGTCTTCATCCAGTACCATCGCAACGAGGGCGGCGCCCTGGGCGAACTGCCGGCCAAGCACGTGGACACCGGCGCCGGCCTGGAGCGCCTCACCGCGGTCCTGCAGGACAAGCCCGGCAATTACGACACCGACCTGTTCAAGCCCCTGCTCGACCGCATCGCCGCGCTGACCGGCAAGAGCTATACCGGCCGGCTGGGCCATCCCACGGACAACGCCTTTCGCGTCATCGCCGATCACGTGCGGATGGTCACCTTCGCCGTGACCGACGGGGCCCTGCCCGGCAACGAGGGGCGCGGCTACGTCCTGCGCCGCATCCTGCGCCGCGCCACCCGCTACGGGCTGCTGCTGGATAAGCACGAGCCGTTCATCCATCAACTGGTCCCGACGCTCGTCGAGCAGATGGGCGAGGCCTTTCCCGAGTTGAAATCCCGCGGCGAACACGTCGCCCACGTCATCCAGGCCGAGGAAGAAAGCTTTCTGCGGACCCTGGAGCGGGGCGTGGAGATCTTCGAGGCGGACGCGGCCGACCTGGTCCGGCACCAGCAAAAGCAACTGTCCGGCGAGAAGGCCTTTCGTCTCTACGACACCTTCGGTTTTCCCTTGGACCTGACCCAACTGATGGCCAAGGAACGCAACCTGACCGTGGACACGGCCGGTTTCGACCGGCTCATGGCCGCCCAGCGGGCCCGGGCCCGCGCCGCCCAGAAGGACCTGGAATACGAGTCCGACACCCTCAGCCGGCTGCTGCCGGCCACCGATGACTCGGCCAAGTACGACTCGGACAGCTGCAAGGCCCGACTGCTGGGACTGGTCGAGGCCGACCAGTATCAAACGACCGGCTCTGTCCCGGCGGGCCTGCGGGTCGGATTGGTGCTCGATAGAACCTGTGCCTACGCCGAGGCGGGCGGCCAGGCCGGCGACAAGGGGATCATCACCTGCGGCAGGCACACATTCAGCTTCGACGACGCCCAGCGGATCGGCGAGGCCGTCGTGCATTTCGGCAGCACGTCCTCGCCGGAGATCCCGCTGGGCGCCGAGGTGATCGTCGCGATATCACCCGAGCGGCAGGACACCCGCCGCAACCACACGGCCACCCACCTGCTGCAATGGGCCCTGCAGCAGGTCCTCGGCAGTCATGTACATCAGGAGGGTTCGCAGGTCGGCCCGGATTCCCTGCGTTTTGACTTTACCCATCCCCGGGCCCTGACGCCCGAGCAGATCGCCGAGACCGAAAAGCTCGTCCGCGAGCGGATCCAGGCCGCCTGTCCGGTCACCGCCCGGATCATGCCCCTGGAGCAGGCCCGGACGCTGGGGGCCATGGCCCTCTTCTCGGAAAAATACGGCGAGCAGGTGCGGGTCCTGGCCATCGGCGCCGACGACCCGGACCGACCGGACACGGCCTTCAGCCGGGAATTCTGCGGCGGGACCCACGTGGACAACACCGGCGACATCGGAGGCTTCAAGATCGTCCGGGAGGAGTCCATCGCCACCGGCGTTAGGCGGATCACCGCGCTGACCGGCCGGGCCCTCAACGACATGCTCTACCAGCACAGCCTGCAAGTCAACGAGCTGACCGGCATTCTGAAGACCACACCGGAACAGATGCTGGATCGCGTCAAGGCCCTCCTGGAAGAGAACAAGAAACTGAAAAAACAGCTCAAGAAGGGCTCCGCCGGCGACCTGAAGGCGGCGGCGGCCGGTCTGCTCGACCAGGCCCAGCGCATCGGCAACAGCGCCATCATCATCGGAAAGATCCCCGAAGCGCCCGTCGAGGCGATCCGCGGCCAGATCGACTGGCTGCGCAAAAAGGCCCCCTCCTCGGCCATCGTCCTGGCCGGCGTTACCGAGGACGGCAAGGTGCTGCTGTTCGCCGCGGTCACGGACGATCTGATTGCCGCCAAGGGCCTCAAGGCCGGCGATATCGTCAAGCAGATCGCCCCGCTGGTCGGCGGCGGCGGGGGCGGTAGGCCCCAGCTGGCCCAGGCCGGCGGCCGGGACCCGGAGGGAATCCCCAACGCCCTCCAGGCGGCCGCCGAACGGATCCGCCAGGTGCTCGGCTTTTCTTAAAGGAACGATTTCAATCTGATGAATTGCCCTTTACATCAGCTCAACGGCAAACGGGCACTCATCACCGGCGGCAACCGCGGCCTGGGTCTGGCCCTGGCCAAGGGCCTGGCCGCACACGGCGCCGACGTGGTCTTGGTCGCCCGGACGGAAACGCAATTGCAGCAGGCGGCCGCGGCCATTCGCCAGACCGCAGCCGTCAAGGTGGACACCTTCGCAATCGATCTGGACCGAAGCAGTGAATTGGAGGCGTTCTTTGAGAACGTGGTCGATACCGCCGGGCCCGTCGACATCCTGGTCAACTGTGCCGGCGTGAATCTGCGGGGCCCGGCCGAAACGATCGACCTGGACACCTGGCAGCAGGTGCTCCGCCTGGACCTGACGGCGCCGTTTGTGCTTTCCCAGGCGTTCTGCCGCCATCGCCGGCGGCTGGATCAACCCGGCCGGATCATCAACATCTGCTCGCTGCTCAGCGCCGGCGGCCGGCCGACCACAGCTGCCTACGCGGCGGCGAAAACCGGCCTGCTGGGCCTGACCCGCGCCCTGGCGGTGGAATGGGCCCCCTACCGGATCAACGTCAACGCCATCGGGCCGGGCTATTTCCGCACGGAAATGACCGAACCGCTCTACCAGGATCCGGCGATCGGAAGGTGGGTACTGGACAGAACCCCTCTAAAACGCTGGGGCACGCCCGATGAATTGGTCGGCGCGGCCCTGCTGCTGGCCTCGGAGGCGGGCCGCTTCATCACCGGCCAGATCATCTGGGTCGACGGCGGCTGGCTGGCAAGCCTCTAGCTGTCGGACCAACATGCCGCTTATATTACTGTTTTAAGGTTCAACTCGGAAAAAGTTAGTTGAACCATCTCGGCGATAAATCGTATGTGCTCTGTTGGCAGAAGCTTAGGTTAATTCCCATATATAATGTATCCCGGAGGCATTGTTTTCGCCGTAGTCCGCTTTCGCCGCCCTCGCCAGGAGAGCCCGCCAGGGCGGTGGGGCGGCGAAAAGAAAGGCGTAGGCGAAAACATTTCGCCGGATTCGCGGAGCCGTTCCTACCAACTTTTTCCGAGTTGATCCTGTTTTTAATCTATTCGTCTTGCCAGGCCGCCACGGCGGTCTGGTCGTATCCACCGAAGGCCAGTCCGAACAATAGCGGCCCATCCTGCCAGGCGATAGCCGTATCGCGCAGCAGGATCGAGAACGTGCAGGACGCTTGGTCGATGATCACCTTGGCCGAGGCGGGATCGGCCGCCAGGGCCTTCTGGGTCCCCACGAACTTGCCGTTCTTCTTGGCGACAAACGACCCGGCCGGCAGGGTAAAACTGTCCGTCCCCCAACAAATGGTTACGCCCGTCTGGCAGAGATCCACCGGCGTTTCCAACGATATCGCCCCCTGCAGCGAGAGGCGCGCCACGGTATCGGCGTCGCTGGTCTCCGCCGCCGCTTGATACACCGCCAGGCTGTCGGCGTACCCGGCCAAAAACTTGACCGGCAGGGGCCGCGCGGCGTTGATCAGGTCGTCTGCTCCGGCGTCGGCCGCCGCCGCGTAACCGTAATAGGAGCCAAAGGCCAGGACCACCGGCGCCGGGCTGGTCGTGCCGGTCAGATCCACCTGCTTGGCCGCCGCCCGGAACTGCCCGCTGACAAAATCCAGATACAGTTGGGTCACGCCCCCGGCCAAACCCTTATAGACATACCGCTGCCGCTTGCCGGCCGGCCGGAACCGCTCGCGGCCAAGCGTCTCGGACCAACTGCCCACCCGCAGCGTAACGAAATCCGCCTGCGTAAAGGTCTGCGGAAACGCCAGGAACTGCCCGGTCAGCGAGAAGGCGTCCTGGGGCGCCTCCCGGTCGGGTGACGCCTGGAGTGTCAGCCGCTCGAGTGTCAACTCCTGCCGCTGGGCTTCAAAGGCGCCGATATCCACCGCGCCGTCATCCCAGCGGCCCTTACCGGCCAGATCCGTCTCGCCGGATTCGATCCCGTTGGGATCGCCCGCATCGATGCAGTCCGAGCCCGGCAGGAGCTCCCAGCCGCCGAAGACCCAGACATCGTCCCCGGCCGCCGGCGTACCGGAATCATGCCAGTATCCCGGAGAGACAAAATTGGGGTCCGTCGAGAGGCTATCGGCATCCAGGATCACCTGGCAGGCTGCCTCCGTATAGATACAGTCGGCCTGGTCGCGAATGCAGCAATTAAAACCGGTCAGCACGCTGGGCGCGTTAGGATCGGCCAGATACAATTCGCTTCCCAATCCGGCGGCACTATTATCCCAGAGTATGCAGCTGCGCAGGGTCAGTTCGCTATCCTGGCCGGCGAACAATCCGCCGCCGTGGTATTGCAGGGTGCGGTTGCCGCTGATGGTCATCTGCCGCAGTGTCGCCGTCGAGCCGGCACAGTACAATCCCCCGCCGAGATCCTCGGCGGTATTGCCGGTCCACAGACTATTGGCGATTTGGGCGCTGACGGCCGGGCCCCACCACAATCCGCCGCCGTCCCGGCCGGCGGTATTTCCCGTCACGCGGCAGTGGTCCATCTCGAGATGACCAGCGCCGCCGGCGAGTCCGGCGGCCAGGCCGCCGCCGGCGCCATCGGCGCGATTGGCCTGCAAGACGACCTGGTCCCAGATCGCCCGGCCGCCCGCGCCGCCGTAGCCACCGCCGCAACCGGCCGCCTGGTTATCCTCCAGGCGGCAGTTCGCCAGATACGAACTACCCGCCGCCTGGTAGATCCCGCCGCCGGCGCCCGCCGCGAGGTTGCCCGTCAC
>JAFGFX010000380.1 GCA_016930855.1 Sedimentisphaerales bacterium
GAAGGCATCTGGCAGGCCAAATGGTGGGACGAAGGCAGCGTCGCCGAAATCCAGCCCTATACCGTCATGTATGACGTGGCCGCCCATGCTCTCTGTCGCGACGTGCAATCCGAAAGCCCCTATGATCCGATCGATATCCAATATCAGTTTGACGTCACCGAAGACCAATGCTGTAGTTGGATCCACCTGGGTCACTACGCCCTGAACGGCGAGTCGGACATCCTCTGGAAATGGTACGGACCCGAGGGCCTGTACACCCAGGCCGACATTGATATAACCGATCCGGGCCTGGGCAACTGGTACGATGACACCAAGGTGTGGTGCTCCCTGTTCATCGACGGGTACTATCCGGCCAGCCACCCGGGCACCTGGCGCGTCGAGGTGTATATCAGCGATTATCTGGGCGCCTATGAATACCAGTGGCAGGAGAGCTTCGTCATCGGCTCCGCCGCGGGCGAGCCGGATATCCGCATCGAGCCGAACAATCTGATCATCGACTGCAACGAGCCGGCCCGCTTGGACCGGCCAGCCTGGACGCCGGACGATCCGGATGCGCTCGACCGCGTCGAGCCCCAACAGAGCACCACCGGCCCGCTGCCGCCGATAGGCGTAGCCGACAAGACGCGGCAGGAACCGCCGGCCGTCGTGCGCAGCGAGAAGACGCTGGTTGCACCGGGATACAACTGGCGGCACGGCTGCGGACCGACCGCCGTCGGCATGGTGGTCGGCTACTACGACACCCTGGGCTACGCCGATCTGTACGACGGCCCGGCGGACAGCCAAACCGAACCGGTCAACCAGGGCATCGCCTCACAGGTGAGCACCCTGGACCCGCACCATTACGAGGATTACAGCCTGCCGATGGATTCCGGCCAGCCCGCCCCCCTGCCGGACAAGTCCGAACCGCCCGCCGGCGACGAACATCCCCACGACTGCATCGCCGACTACATGAAGACCTCCTGGAGCAGCGTGAACAACTATTACGGCTGGAGCTGGTCCTCGCATATCGGCCCGGCGTTCACCGGCTACGTCAACCTGAGAAATCCGGCGTACGAACCGGTCTATAATTTCTACAGTTACTCCGGCGGTTCGCTGACCTGGCAGCGGCTCACCGGCGAGATCGACAGCGGCCGGCCGATGGTCTTCCTGGTGGACACCGACGGCAACGGCGGCACCGATCATTTCGTCACCGTCGTCGGATACCGCCAGACGACCGAACTGCAATACGGCTGCCTGGACACCTGGTCGCCGGCCAATGTCATCCGCTGGTGCAAATTCGCCCAGATGACCAGCGGGCAGCCCTGGGGCATCTGGGGCGGCTGGACCTTCGCCCTGGCGGACCTGCCGGCCAATTACGGCGAGTTCACCATCCATAACGACGGAAACGCCGATCTTAGCGTGGAGGCAATCGTACCGGCCGGCCCGGCCGACTGGCTCAGTTGCCAGCCGTCACCGCCGTTTGACATCGCCCCGCAGCAAAGCCAGACTGTCCGGGTGACCGTCGACTGCGCCCTGGCGCCCTGCGGGGCCGCCACGACGCGGCTGCTGGTGTTGTCCAACGACCCCGACGAGAGCCCCTACCCCGACGGCGTGGATGTCACGACCGTGACGATCGGCCTGGAGGGGGATCTCAATCACGACTGCTGCGTCAACGTCCTGGACCTGGACCTTCTGTGTCGTGAATGGCTCTATCTGGACGGCGTTGGCCGGTACGATCTCGTCGAGGACGACAGGATCAACCTGGGCGAGTTCGGCACCCTGGGCGAGAACTGGCTCAAATGCCTCGAGCGCTGAGGGCACCGATAAACTATTTCATAACGGACCACAGCAGCAGTATCACTGCCAATGCGGCCTTTTGCCCAGGTTATGAAATGGGGATTTAATTGGTGAGACCGCGCACGGGGGCGGGGATGTGGCCGCCGCTGGCGATGAAAGCGGCGCTGGCGTCGCCCTGGCGGACGGCCATGACCGGCCCGCCGCCGAAGAGGCCGCCGAAATTGACCTCGTCGCCGGCCTTCCTGCCCGGGGCCGGTATGAGCCGGGCGGCGGTGGTCTTGTTGTTGACCACGCCGATGGCCGCCTCGTCGGCGATGATGCCGCTGATGGTCGCCGGATCGGTATCGCCCGGGATCACCACCATGTCCAGACCGACCGAGCAGACGCTGGTCATCGCCTCGAGCTTCTCCAGGCTCAGGTGACTCCGCCGGGCGGCCTCGGCCAGATGGGCGTCCTCGCAGACGGGGATGAACGCCCCGCTGAGGCCCCCCACCGAACTGCTGGCAAAGAGGCCCCCCTTCTTGACCGCGTCGGTCAGCAGCGCCAGCGCCGCCGTGCTGCCGGGCGCGCCGACCGCGGCGATACCCAGGGCGGCCAGGATCTCGCCGACGCTGTCGCCCACCTTGCTGGTCGGCGCCAATGACAGATCGACGATGCCGAAATCGACCGCCAGTTGCTGGGCCACCTCCCGGCCGATCAGTTCGCCGACCCGGGTGATCCGAAAGGCCGTCATCTTGATCTGCTCGGCCAGCTCGTGCAGGGGCACCGGACCCAGTGCTTGGGCCCGTTCAACGGCGGATTTGACCACGCCGGGCCCGCTGACGCCGATATGGATCACGCAATCGCCCTGGCCCGGGCCCAAGAAGGCCCCGGCCATGAAGGGATTGTCGTGGGGGATATTGGCGAACACCACCAGCTTGGCGCAGCCGAAGCCGTCGCGATCGCGGGTCGCCTCGGCGACGTCTCTAATAATCCGGCCCATCTCGGCGACCGCGTCCATGTTGATCCCCGCCTTGGTGGTCGCCACGTTGACCGAGGCGCAGACCCGCTGGGTCCGGCCCAGCACCTCCGGCAGCGAACGGATCAGGACCTGCTGGCCGGCCGTCTGGCCGCGCTCGACCAGGGCCGTGAATCCGCCGATCAGGTCCACGCCGATTTGGCCGGCCGCTACGTCCAGGGTCTGGGCGATCCGGACGGCGGCGGCCTGCGTGTGCCCTTCCAGCAGAATGCTGACGGGCGAAACCGCCAGCCGCTTGTTGACAATCGGGATCTTGTACTTGGCGCCGACGGTATTGCAGACCTCGACCAGGCGGGCACCCCGGCGGGTGATCTTGTGGGCGATCTTGCGGCAGACCAGATCGACGTCGGACGAGGCGCACTCGTTCAGGTCGATGCCCATGGTGACCGCCCGGACATCCAGGTTCTCGCTCTGGAGCATGCGGATGGTACCGAGAATCTCGTCGGTTCGCAGCATGGCGTCCCTCCCGCGGGAGGCTTCCCACGCCTCTAGCGCAGGCGGCCGAAACGCAGTTCGTTGGTGGCGGTGAAGATGTTTTCGTGCTGGAGGTGGACCTCGAAGCCACGCTTTCGGCCCACGGCCTCCAGGTCCATCTGCACCAGGGAGAAATCCCTTTCCGGAGGCACCGTCACCTGGCAGATCACCACGAAATCCCGGCCCTGCACGCAGCAGTAGAGGTCGTCGATATTGATCATCTTGGCGGCCAGGTAGTCGCTTAGGGCGTACAGGATCCCGGGCTGGTCCGGGCCGATGGCGGTGACGATGAAGGTCTGGCCGGCCGGTTGCGGCTCGACCGGGAGCGGCCGATACGGCGTGACATACACGTGCAGATCGTCCCCGGCCCGCTGGCGGACCCGCTGGGCGATTGTCTCCGGGGATTCCTCGCCCGGCAGGCGGCACAGCACGATCATGGCGAAATATCCCTGATGCACCGTCTGGCTGGCCGCCTCGATATTGCCTTTCAGGCCAAACAGGGCGGAACTGATCCCGGCGACGATACCGGGGCGGTCCTGGGCGGTAATCGAGAGAATATATTGATCCATGGTCTTCTCACACGGATTCGTCTCGCGATGCGAGGCTGGTTCCAGATCGCCACCATTATTACCCGGAATACGCCCGGAACAACCTATTTATTTTCCGGACCGGCCGATGAATTTGCCGTCCCGGCGGCGTTTCTGCCCAGGTGTTTAGGATGGCGCCCAAGCCAGGTCACGGGATATATTCATACCGGTCGAAGCCGCTGGTTCGGAGGGGGCGCGGGTTATCCGCGTCGCCGGCGATCAGCAGCGCTTCGGTGTCGGCCAGGGATTCGATCAGCGCCTTTCCGGCCTCCACGCCGAGCACGGATACCGCCGTGGCCAGGGCGTCCGCCCCGGCGGCCGTGGGGGCAATGATGGTAACGCTGCACAGGGCATCCACCGGCTCGGCCGTGCGCGGGTCCAGGATATGGCTGTAACGCCGTCCGGCGATCGAGTAGTACTGGCGATAATTGCCGCTGGTGGCCACGGCGCGGTCGCGCAGGCGAATCACCCAACGGGGCCGCTGGTGGAAGGGATCCTCCCGGTCCGCCGCGAAGGGATCCTGGATGCCGACGAGCCAGTCCGTTCCGGGATGGCGCTGCCCGAAGGCGGCCACCTCCCCGCCGATATCCACCAGGCCCGCCCGCGCACCCGAGTGCCGCAGGGACTCCAGGACCCGATCGACGATATAGCCCTTGCCGATCCCGTCGACATCCACCTGCATGCCCGCCGTCTGGAACGAAACGGTGTACGGCGGTCCGGCCGGCAGGAGGACCTTGCCATAGCCGACCCGGGCGAGGGCCTGATCCAATTCGGCCCGCTCCGGCGGCCGGTCGCGCTGTTCGGCCTGCCGCCAGAGTTCCAGCAGGGGCGGCACCGTACAGTCGAACGCGCCGGCGGTGATGCGGCCGTAGTCCAGGGCCAGCCGCAGAAGCTGATAGGTATCCTCCGAGATAGGTTCCGGCCCCCGCCCCGCCAGTTGATTGACCCGGGATAGCTCCGAATCCGGCCGATAGGTGCTTAGTTGTCCTTCCAGCCGCTCCAGCAGCGCCCGGGCCCGCTCCAGGGCCTGCCGGCCGGCCGACTCATCCTCGGCCCGCAGCCGGATCCGCCCGAAGGTGCCCAACACCAGCATGTCGCCGGAATCGACCGAAAACCCATTTTGCTCCCCGCCGCCAGCCGTGGTGGCCTCGCCCGCCGGATGAGCGGATCCGCCAGCGTCCGGCTGCCGCTTGCAGCCGGCCGGCACCAGCAGAAAAAACAGCAAGATCAGCCCGATCCCGCCGATCAATCCCCTCACGCCGCCCGAGGTGGTTTGACCGAAAAAGTGCCGCGTCCGCCCGTCGGGCCGATGCCGGCAGACGGCATAGGGATAGACGGCATACGGACCAGCTCGGCCGATCCGGCGGTGCCGATCGCGTTCCATTCGACTCGGGGCCATCGGCTGGGTCAGACTCCCGCCGGCCCGGCAAAAAAGGCTTGCCTGGGACCGGCACAACGTTATACTGTAAGGTCTTTGTAAAATTGCACGATAATTCCATTACGATTAAGGAGTTACCTTTATACCTAGAGGAGGCCTTCATGGCAAACTATACCTCCGCGGATATTCGCAATATTGTACTGTTGGGTCACGCCGGGGCGGGCAAAACCTCGCTGGCCGAGGCGATCCTGCATAAAACCGGGATTACCAACCGGTTAGGCAGCGTCGACGACAAGACCAGCATCCTGGACGCCGACGAGGAAGAAAGGGAACGCGGCCACTCGATCGATTCGGCCCTGGCGCACGTCCATTACCACGGCAAGGTTATCAACCTGATCGACACGCCGGGCTACCCGGATTTCCTCGGGGCGGCCATCTGCGCCCTGGCGGCCGCGGAAACCGCCGTCATCGTGGTCAGCGCCGCGGCGGGCATCCAGATCAACACCCGCAAGCTCTTCCAGGCCGCCAAGGACCGGGGCATGGCCTGCATGATCGTGATCAACAAGATCGATTCCGGCATGCAGGAGCTGGAGAGCCTGGTCAACAGCCTGCAGGAGAGCTTCGGCCGCGAATGCCGCTGCGCCAACCTGCCCGGCGCCGACGGCAAGAGCGTGATCGACTGCCTGACCCAGGAAAGCGGCCAGGCGGCCTTCGGCGACGTGGCCACGGCCCATACCGATCTGATCGAAACCATCATCGAGGCCGACGAGGAGCTCATGGAAAGCTATCTGTCCGGACAAGAGGTCTCCCCTGAGAAGCTCTCGTCGGTCTTCACCCGGGCCCTGATCACGCAAACACTGGTTCCCATCGTCTTTACCAGCAGCCGCCAGGAAATCGGCCTGGAGCCGCTGCTGGATCTGGCCATCCGCGCCTGCCCGGATCCAACGGCGGGCCTGCCCCTGCGGCTCCGGAGCGAACGGGCGGGAGAAACCTCAATTGCAGATGTCCCCTGCTCGGCGAAGGGCGACCCGCTGGGATTCGTCTTCCGGATCAGCTACGATCCCCGCAGCCACATCAAGTACGCCTCGGTCCGCCTGCAGCGGGGCGTCCTGAAAAGCGATTCCAATCTGCAGGCCACCGGCGGCAAACGGTCCATGCGGGCCGGCAACCTGGCCAAGCTGCAGGGCGACAAACTCGAACCGATCGAGCAAACGGTCCCCGGAGACATCATCACCCTGGCCAAACTGGAGGAGTTGGGCATCCTGGATACGGTCTTCGTCGGCAGCGAGCCCGGCGTCATCGAGACGCCCGCCCTGCCGGTGCCGATGTACAGCCTGGCGCTCGAACCCAAGAGCCGGGGCGACGAAACGAAGATCTCCGAGGCCCTCAGCGAGGTGGCCGACGCCGATCCAACCTTCCGGGTGGAACGGGACCGCCAGACCCACGAGCTGATCGTCTCGGCCCTGGGCGAACTGCACGTCCGGGTGAACCTCTCCCGGATGCACAGCCGGCGGGGCCTGGAGATCACCACCCGCCCGCCGGAGATCCCCTACCGCGAGACGATCACCGGCACGGCCAAATACGTCGAATACACCCACAAGAAGCAGTCGGGCGGCGCCGGCCAGTTCGCCCGGGTGTTCATCGACCTGGAGCCCAACGAGCGGGGCGCGGGGTACGAATTCATCGACAAGATCTTCGGCGGCTCGATCGACCAGCCCTTCCGGCCGAGCGTGGACAAGGGCTGCCAGGCCGCCATCGTCGACGGCGTGATCGCCGGCTTTCCGGTGGTGGATGTGAAGGTCACCCTGGTGGACGGCAAGACCCATCCGGTGGACAGCAAGGACATCGCCTTCCAGATCGCCGGCCGGGAGGCGTTCCGCAAGGCCTTCCAGCAGTCCAATCCGATCCTGCTGGAGCCGATCGTCAACCTGGAAGTGACGATCCCCTCGGAAAACGTCGGGGACATCACCGGGGACCTGGCCGGCCGGCGCGGCCGCGTCCAGGGCCAGGAGGTGCTCGCCGGCGGCATGGCCGCCATCAAGGCCCAGGTGCCGCTGGCGGAGCTGCAGCAGTACAACTCGCAGCTCAAGAGCGTCACGGGCGGCCAGGGCAGCTACTCCATGGAACTGAGCCACTACGAGCCGGTTCCGCCGAACGTCACGCAGCAGATTATCGCCCGGCGCAAGCAGAAGAAGGAAGAGGAAAAATAACGAGGCGGCATCTTTACGACTTCCAGCGGCCGCCGCTATTCGCAGAGGATCCGGCGGCGCAGCCGATACAACTCCTTAAATGCCCGCAGGATCACCCGCGGATTCGATCCGCTGGATTGACCGGCCGTGCGGGGATAATGATGCACCCCCTGCTGGGCGATCCGCCGGCCCGCCCGATGGGCCCGCGCCAGGATCTCCGCGTCGATCAGGGCCCCCTGGCTGTGCAGGGCCATCCGGTCGAAGATCTCCCGGCGGTAGAGCTTGAAGGCGCAGTCCACGTCCCGCAGGCGTAGGCCGAAAATCCAGTTGACCAGCGTGCTCCAGGCCCAGCCATAGAACCGGCGGCGCCGGGAATCCTGCCGACGGATCCGGTAGCAGCTGACGATGTCGTAGTCATCGATCCAGCGCAGCAGGCCCGGCAGCTCGCCCAGGTCGAACTGGCCGTCGCCGTCGGTGTAAAAGACCCAATCTTTGGTTGCGGCGCGGAAGCCGCTTTGCAGGGCGCCGCCGTAGCCCCGGTTGACCGGATGATGAATCACCCGCAGGCAGGGATGCTCCGCCGCCAGCCGGTCGGCGATTTCCGCCGTCCGATCGGTGCTGCCGTCGTCGACGACAATGATCTCGTAATCATCGCTGATGGCCGGCAGGACCGCCAGGGCCCCGCCAACGACCCGCTCGATATTGTCCTGTTCGTTGCGGCAGGGGAAAAACACGCTGATGCTGATTCGCCTGGATTCGGACACGCGTATTCTCCTGCCGGCCCGCCGGACCGGGCCCGACCGGCGGATCTATAGCTTCCAACACAAGGAGCGACCGAAGCATTCAGACGCCCGCGTGGGGCCTTTTGCCTTCATTTTGATAGACGCCCTCAGGGCTCGACCGGCGCCGGCTGCCTCTCGGAGAGGGCCCGGCGAACCTGCTGGAGAAATTCCTGGTTGCGGGAATCGTCCTTGGCCAAGAGGATGATGTAGCGCGGGTCCCGATAGACGGTCTGCCACAACTTGGACTTCGTCAGCATGCGATAGACATCGTACCCCTTGACGCCGGACAACTGGCCCTGGGATTCCACTACCGACAGATCCAGCACGGCGGAGGAAATCCCCTCTCCGGTCAGCATCTGGCTGAACATCGCCGGGGAGACCTTGACCCGGCGCCCGCCGGAAAGAATCGCCAGCCCGGTCCGCGCCGTGAACCGGATGCTCATCCACTTTTTGTAATGCTCGATGGTGTAGGCGGCCTGGGCCCGGCCGTCGATATAGACCTTGCTCGGCGGCTCGCCGGTGGCCGGATCGGGCCTCTGGTGAAACGCATCATACCCGCCGTGCGTCCATTCATTGAACACGATGCCGGCAAAGCCGCACCGCCGGAAAAAGTCCATGGCCTTGACCGGCTGGGCCGAGATGCCGACCATGCGGCGAAAGAGGGTCGACCCCTCGTCTTCGTCCTGGATCTTGTCGATGTAATGATACGTCGTGTCCATGTAACGGTGGAATTCCCGGCCGATCAGGCCGGCCGGCACCAGCACCAGCACCGCCAGCACGATCGCCGGCCGTAACGGCAGGGGACCCAGCGGACCGGTCGCCAGAGACTGCGGGGACTGGCGTCTCAGACGAACCATGTTGATCAGCTGCTGGGTCATTTCGGCCAGGAAGGGCGCCAGAACCACCCCGCCGAGAAAGATGAACCGGCGCGACAGGATGGACATCAGCGTGGTGATGGCGATGATCCCCAGATGGGCCAGATCGATCTTCGGCCAGCAGGTCGGTTCGGCCTCCCGGCCGCGGCGCCGCCGGGGCGCTTCGACCGGCGGCCGCCGGCAAAACCACACCCACCAGGCGACGAAAACGGCCAGAAACAACCCCAGGAAATACTTGTAGGGCTCGGCGTTCCCGAATCCGAGGCGGTCCCAGATGGGCTTCCATTCCACCACCTCGCGCCATTCCTTGCCCTCCTGGCCGGTGGCGATGATCAGCGGGTGGAGGAGGTTCTCCCCGCCGTAGGGGCTGAACACCGCGGGAATGATCCAGACCATCAGCAGGCCGGCGAACAGATACCACAGGGCCCGCTTGGAGACGGCGACGAACCGATCCGGCCAGCTCAGCCAAAACAGCTTTTGGACCAGATGGGCCCCCATCGCGATCATGAAGATCATGATGGCGTAGATGAACCCGCCGTGCACGTTGGACCAGATGACCATCAACGGGAACATCCCCAGCAGCGCCCGGGGGCGCCCCTGGCGCCAGTAGGCCAGCAGCAGGATCATGATCGCGGCGAAGAGGATGGAGCTGACGTTCGGCCGCAGATCGATGAAGGAGCGGCTCAGCAGCATGCCGAAGGCCACCGCGCCGGCCGCCAGCAGCGGATGGGCGCCCAGGACCCGCGCCGCCCAGTAGGCGAAGACGGCGGTGAGAATCGCCTGCAGGAACTTGTACACCACGATGAGGAACTCGCCCTTCTGGGGCCCGTACTCGTCGCCCCCGAAGGCGGTCTTCATCTTGTAGAACAGGACATGCGTCAGCCAGTTCTGGTTCACCCAGCCGATGGCCCCGCGATCCGCCGGATCATAGGGACGGGTGTAGGCGCCGAAGGGATCGTGCCAGGTGACGTGCACGCCCAAGGCGTCGAGCGCCTTCATCTGCCAGGTCCGATGGGGATGCTCCTTGGCCCAGGGCCCCAGGGTGTAGCGGCCGCAGGCCATCGCCACCCAGGTATCCCCCCCGCCGATGGAGCAGTCGGCGCTGTGCAGGGCCGCCGCCAGCACCAACAGGACGCAGCCGACCCACATCCAGCGCCGCCAGCCGCGGTGGGTCGCCGGCGGGGCGCTGGCCGGCGGCGCACCGCGTCCGCCGGGCCGGTTCGGCTCGGTGGAGGCTGCCTGCGCCGCTGGTTTGGGGCGTCGGTCCCGGGGCAAACTTGTTCCTTCCCTCGGAGATCGCGGCCGGATCAGGGCAAAAAATCGCCGCGTTTGCGCAGTTTTTCCGGCAGATACGTCTTGATGACGTAGTCCAGGCCGTGCTTGGCGAACGCCTGCTGCTCGACGCGGACGCCGGCCTTGAGCATCTGGTTGATGGCCTGCTGCCAGGGCTTGTGATGCTTGACGAA
>JAFGFX010000381.1 GCA_016930855.1 Sedimentisphaerales bacterium
CCGGGTGGACAGCGACTCGATGAGACCCGACCGCTACCGGCAGGTGCTGGCCGATTTCGGCGCCGGCAAGATCGACATCCTGCTGGGCACTCAGATGATCGGCAAGGGCCTGGATTTCCCCAACGTCTCGGTGGTGGGCGTCCTGAACGCCGACACGGCCCTGTCCATCCCTGATTTCCGCAGCGGCGAACGGACGTTTCAATTGATCGCCCAGGTCGCCGGGCGCTGCGGCCGGGCCGGCTGCCCGGGCCAGGCGGTCGTCCAGACCTTCCTGCCGGACGATCCGGCCGTCCGGCTGGCCTGCCGCCACGACTACGATGCCTTCGCCGCCCAGGAGCTCCAGCACCGCCAAGCGCACCAGATGCCGCCCTACGGGCGGCTGGCCCGGATCGTGCTGCGGGATCGCAAGCTCGAAAACGCCGAATTGGCGGCCCGGCGGCTGCGCCAGGCGATCGACGGCCTGCTCGGCGAGATCCGGCCGGCCGGACCGGCCGTGCGGATCCGCGGCCCCCTGCCGGCGGCGCTGGCGCGACTGGAAGGCTACCATCGCCAGGAGATCCTGATCCAGGCGGCCACCGCCGAGGCCATCCAGAGACTGCTGGGCGAACTGCGCCAGCGGGACCTGCTCATCCAATCGGTCCACACGATCGTGGACGTAGATCCGATGCAATTATTATGAAGGGAATCTAATTGGGCACGGCCTGGGCATCCGGGATCGTCCCGACCAGTTCGCCGAAATCCAAATCGCCCAGCGTCCCCTCGACCATCTTGCCCTGAAGGCAGATCAGGGCCATGGCCAGTTGCGGATCGCTCTCGACGATCTCCCGGGGCGTGAACAATTTCCAGGATCGATCCTCGCCGGCCGCCTCGCCATTGCGATGCAGGATGCCGGCCTGCCGGCGGACCGTCCGCAGGTTCTCGATCTGTTCACTGGTCAACTCCACGCTCACGTCCGGGTTCACGCCGTAGTCCGTGCTGGACTTGTCGTGCAGGTCGCGGTGCACCCGCCGGTCGCTGGGCAGGTAGTAGTAGGCGATCGTCATTTTCAACTGGGCCGATTCGTTCAGCGGCATGATGGTCTGGACGTTGCCCTTGCCGAAGGTGCGGGTGCCGACCACCAGGGCCCGGTGATGGTCCTGCAGGGCGCCGGCAACGATCTCGGAGGCGCTGGCGGAATTGCTGTTGACCAGCACCGCGATGGGCAGTTCGGCATCGAAGGTGTTTTCGCTGCGGGCCCAGTCGTAGCTGGCCTGCTCGGCGGTGCGGGCGCGGGTGCTGACGATCACGCCGGAGGAAATGAAGGTATCGGTCACCTCGATCGCCGTACTGAGGAACCCGCCGGTGTTGTTCCGCAGATCCAGGATCAGGGCCTGCAGGCCCTGGCCCTGGAGCTGGCCGAGGGTCTTTTTCAGGCTGGCGGTGGTCTCGCCGTAAAAATTGGTCAGCCGGATGTAGGCGATCTTCCGGTCCTCGTCGACGAAATACTGCCACTGGCCATCCGGGTCGCGATAGAGACCCTTGACGGTATGCACGACGATCTTGCCGCGGGTGACGGTGAAATCGCGGGGCTTGCGGAAGGAGTCGCGGCCGATCGTCAGGACCACGTCGGTCCCCTCCGCTCCGGTGATCCGCTGCACGGCCATCTCCAGGGTGATGTTGGCGGTGCTTTTGCCGTCGACGGCCAGGATCTTGTCGCCGGCGTCCAGCCCGGCCTGCTCGGCCGAGCCGCCTTCCAGCAGGGAATTGACCGTCAGGACGCCGTCGACCTTGCCGATCTCGATGCCGATCCCGAAAAACTCCCCCGTCATGTCCTTGCGAAAGGTCGAGACATCCCCCGGCCAGACGACATAGCTGTAGCCGTCGAGGGCGGAAAACGTGCCCTCGGCGAACTCGGCGATCAGGACCTCCTCGGGCAGATTGAGGCTCTCCTGGTTGATCCGCTGGACCGAGCGCAGCAGGCCCAGCAGGTAGGAATAGCCCATCAGCTCCTTGGGCTCCGCCTCGCTCTTGCGCTGCAGGGCGCGGAGCTCCCGGACGAACCGCCGCCGAACGGCATCGTCGAGCAACTGCGGGAAGGTCTTGTTCAGGACCGGGGTCTCGGCCAGCAGCAGGCAATTCCGCAGGGCATCATCCGCCATGGCGTGATAGTCCGGCTCATCCACGTACCGCTCGATGAGCCGCTTGAGGGCATCCGACAGGATGGTAAAGGACACGCCCTTGCGGCGCTGCTCCCAGGGGATGGCGTCCTGGTTGGGATCCGGCACGTAGATGCCGGCGATCACCGCCTGGCGCAGCAGTTGCTGGCTCTCCTGGTCGTACTGTTCGTTGGCGGGATCCAAACCGAGCAGGAACTGGTAGACCTTGGCATAGGCCTCCATCCACTGTTCCTTGTCGGCCAGGGTCCGGCCGATCTTCTGGGCGTGCTGGATGATCTGGCGGCGCAGGGTCTCGTCGACGGGGGTATCCAATTGGCCCCGCTCGCGGAGGTCCTCGATGAAACGCAGCTCCACCAGGGCGTCCAGCCAGTGCTCGTCGATCTGGCGGCGCCACTGGTCCTCGGCCTGTTTCTTTTGCTCATGGGTAAAGGGATCGGCCAGGCTGGTATTGAGCAGCTGCTCGCGCCAGCGGGCCAGTTGGATCTGCTGGGTCATCTCGTTGACGTAGTCGTCAAAGGCGTCCCGCCGGGCCGTTTGCAGTTGCTCCTGCAACCGGCCCTGGTCCTCGATCAATTGCTGGAGCCGGACGGCCAGATGGCTGGCCTGTCCCGGTTGGTTCAGCCGGGACAGATACTCCCGGGCGGTGGCAAAATGCCCCTTGGCGATCGCCTGGGCCGCCCCCTTGAGGGCGCGGTAGTTCACGGGGCCGTCCGGTGGGGATCCAACCGCGTCGGGCGCGGCAGTGCCGATCGTGCCGGCCGTCTGGGCATCCGCCGGCAATCCACCCAAAACCGCCGCCGTCAGGATCAGGGCCGGCAGTATCCATCTCCCGCAGCGGCAACGATATATCCCTGTTTTTTGCATGGCATCTCCGTATGTTTCGCACCCATCCGGAGCGGTTAGACAGCCGCCCATCCGGCGAGGCACCATAGAATCTTACGGGGTATTTCCTCCCGGGACAATCAAACAAATAAGGAATTTTTTCGGCGGCGGGCCTCCCTTGCGGCTGGTTCGACTGCGGGCTCGGCCGGCATATCCAGAGCGGTCCACCGTCCCGGACGAATTACGCCCTAAAACTGCTGGACGGCCACACCGGCGGCGCCGGTGAAGGTACGGCGACCGCTGCGGATCAGATCGATGCCGTCGGCGGCACTGATGGCGAAGGTCTCCCCGGGCAGGTTGGTGCTGCTGATCTGGCCGTTGACCACCACTTGATGGATGCGGGCCGTGCCGACGTCGTTGGCGGTGGGCGCGTCGTTGCCGTCGCCGTAATAGGCCCCGACCGGGCTGACGCCGCAGGCGATGCTGGTGTCGAGCATGTCGCCGCGAACCAGGATCCTGTCGATCACGACATTGCCCCATTCGGCGTCGTCCCCGCCGGCCGCCACGTCCAGCAGCAGATCCGGACCGATATCGATGCCGCCGACGATGGTGCTGCGGTTGAGGTCCTGCCTGATCTGGATGGTGCCGATCCCGTTCAAGGCCGAAATTAGAGCGTTGTCCATGTCCTTTTTGATCCGCAGGTCCCCCAGGGCGCCGCTGACCCGCAGGATCAGGTTCTGCGAGTCGTCCGCCTGGAGCTGAACCAAATCGTCCGTGACGCTGATGCGGGTGTCGTCCAGGTCGTCCCCGACCCGCAACCGATCGATGGCGCTGGCGGTCAGGATCACCGCCCGCAGGTCGCCGCCGATGAGCCCCGAGCCCAAACGCTGGCCGATGGTGATCTCGGTGTCGCTGACGGTCTTCTTGACGGTCCATTTGGTCAGGCTGCCCTGGACCTCGATCAGACTGTCGCTGCGGATGCCGCCGTCCACCTTGCAACTGACCAGATCACCGCCGACCTGGAAGACGCCGTTCATGACGGATTGATCGATATCGAGCAGCTGCACGTCGCCCTCGGCGTTGAAAAACGAGCCGGCGGTGAAGGATTGCTGCAACTGGATTTTCTGCACGTCGCCGAGGATGTTGAAGGAACTGTTGCTGATGTGGGTCGCCGTGTCGTCTTTGGTGCCAACTTGCAGTTGTCCGAGGTTGCCGGCGATGGTCACGGTAGCGTCCCGGATGCCGCCGGGGATCCGGATCCGTCCGGCCTCGCCCAGGATCTCGAACAGATTGGTGTTGCCGGCCTCGAAGCCCAGGCTCCCGGCGGTAAGCTGGCTGATCCGGCCGACCAGCAGGCCGCCCAGGTCCCCGGGCACCTCCAGCTGGCCCAGGGCCGCCGAGCCGGTATCGACCAGGCCGACGTTAACTTGACCGTCTCCGGCCTGATCGGTCAGTCGAACGGACAGCTTGCTGGCCATGCTCGTACCGGCCACCGTGAGGTTGTCCAGGCTGGCGTCGGTGACGCTGCCGGGGCCGGTCAGCTTGATCTCGTAGGTGTCTCCATCCGGATCGACGCCCTCGAACACGGCGGACAACAGCAGGCGGTTTTCCAGGGCCTCCAGGCAAAGTCTCCCGATTTTTTCGGCCGGCGGCGACGGCGGGGCCGATTGTCTCGATTTGCTTTTCATAGGGTAATACTCCCACGTTCTTGGGGTCTGCATAATCCCTAATATTCATCGACTTGGCGGCGGGATTTCTCCAGCGATCGGCCGGTTTGCCTCGAATAGAAGGGAGGAATTTCAATGGGGCAAAAAAAGATTATATCTTATTGCCAGGAATAAGGTTACGATTATCGAGGCGTATCTTTCCCCCGGAATCGATGTGCCATGAAATTCAATGCGAACGACATGGGGTGCGAACCGCACCCTCCCGGTCGAGCGGACCGCCGGCCGCCGGCCAGGGAGCAAGGCCATAATCCTCGGACCGATCCGGCCGCCTGGCGGTGAATCTAAGTAGATGGTTTCGGACCGATCTGGCCGGCTGGCAGGGAATCCGCCCCCTATAGTTTCAGGCCGAGGCCGCCGCCGGAATCTTTATCGTCCTGGCCCCAACTGAGGCCGCCGCGGCGGGGCCGGTCCTTTTTCTTGACCGATGTCGGCGGGGCCGCCGCATCCGGAGCGCCGGCCTCCGGGGCCGGTTCGCCGGAGAACCCCTTCATCGACAGGGCAATCCGCTGCTGGTCCGGATCCACCCGCAGGACCCGCACCGTGACCTCCTCGCCGACCTTGACCACGTCGGCGGCCTTCTGGACGTGCTTGTCGGCCAATTCCGAGATATGCACCAGGCCGTCCACGCCCTCTTCTAGGGTGACAAACGCCCCGAAATCGGTCAGGCGGGCGACCGTACCCGTATACGTCTCGTTGCGAACGTATTTCTGATGGATGTTGAGCCAGGGATTGCCCTGGAGTTTCTTCATGCTCAGGGAGATGCGGCGCTTGTCGATATCCAGATTGAGCACCTCGACCTCGACCTTGGTGCCCGGCCGGACCATGTCCTTGGGGTGCCGGATCCGCCCGGCCCAGGTCATCTCGCTGATGGGAATCAGACCCTCCAGGCCCGGTTCCAGCTCGGCGAAGGCGCCGAAGTCCTGCAGATGGGTGACCTGGGCCTGATGACGGGTGCCGGGGGCGTATTTCTGGCCGGCATCCTTCCAGGGATCGCCGCCGGCCATCTTCAGGCTCAGCGAGATCCGCTGCTTGTCCTTGTCGACCTCCAGGACGACCACGTCGATCTGCTGGCCCACCTGGAGGATCTCCTTGGGATGGTTGACGCGGGCCCAGCTCATCTCGCTGACGTGCAGCAGGCCGTCGGCGCCGCCGAGGTCGATAAAGGCCCCGAAATCCGCCAGCCGGGAAACCGTCCCCGTGCGGGTCTGGCCCTTGGCCAGATCGGCCCAGAGCAACTCCTGCTTCTCGTGCCGTTCCTTCTCCAGGACGCGGCGGCGGCTCAGGACGATGTTCCGGTCGCCCCGTTCGACGTCGATCACGGCACAGGTGAACTGCTGGCCGATCAGGGAGTCAAGTTCCTCGATCCGGTCCATGCTGATCTGGGAGGCGGGCATGAAGGCCTTGAGGCCCTTGATGTCCATCTCCAGGCCGCCCTTGTTGCTGGCGACGACCCGGGCCTCGACCAGGGCGCCCTTTTTCAGGTCCCGGATGAGAAGCTGCTGCTCGGCGGTCTTTTTCGACAGGAGAATCAGGCCGTCGGCCCGGTCATAGCCGACGATCGCCACGTCCAGCAGGCCGCCGATCTCCGGCGTATCGCCGTCTTCCAGCTCCCCGCGCTGCAGGAGGCCCTGGGATTTGCCGCCCAGATCGATGAAGATGTCGTCGCCGTTGATCCCGACGATCCTGCCGCGCACGACGCCGGGGGCCGGCGATTCGGCCGGCGGCTGGAGGCGGTCGCGGGGCGCCTTGACCTCGGACGCATCATAGAGCTCCATCAGGGAGGTATCGCCCAGGGCGGCGGCGATCTCTTTTTCTAGCGTGGAATCATCCAGCATATCGGACAGCAAGACCGTCTCGTCGGACGGCGGCGTTTTACCGGGGGTCTTCGCCGTTGGGCCGGTCCGGACGGCGTCGGAACCGGCCGACAGCGTCTGATCAGCCGGCGGCGGGACCGCCCCATCGGCCGCCGGACTGGCCGCCGGACCTGATGGCGGCGCCGCGGGCTCGGCCGGGCTCACTTTACCTTCCGGCCGGTCCCCCTCCGCGGGCGGTGTTTTGCCGGTCGGCTCGATACGGGAAGATTCCGAATGGGGATCCGAATGAGGTTTCTGCGCTGATTCGTCGTTCATGAGACGAGTTATATAATCCTTTCTTGATTCCCAAAATCAATAAGGGCGTCTAACATAATAAAGGCAAACAGCCCTACCCGGACGGCTGAATGCGTTGATCGCTCATTATGTTAGAAGTTAAAAGTTACGCATAGCACGTCAAGAAGGCGGGATTTTACCACGGGACCAGATCGCTGTCCATAGGCACTTTGTGACGTAATTTCGTCACCGCCTGATGGGCCCGCCGGGCCGGTTCCGGCAGGCGGCAGCCGCTAGCGGCCCGCAGGACGATCCGCACGGCCTGGTCCAGCTCTATTCGGTGCCCCACCGAGACATACAGACATTTGACGCCGTCGCGGGTGCGGAGGACCTTGCCGATAAGCTGGCCCCCATCCAGCAGCCGGCAGCAACAGCCGCGGCGCTGCCCCACCGGCCGGTGCGTTCCGATCAGGCGGCTCTTGGCGCAGCCGATGGCGGGCCAGCCCAGTTCCACGCCGACATGGCAGGCCAGGCCGAACCGGCGGGGATGGGCCCATCCTTGTCCATCGATCAGCAAGACATCCGGCCGCAGCGGCAGTCTGCCGGCCGCGGCGATTACCGCCGGCGCCTCCCGAAACGACAGCAGGCCCGGTATATAGGGAAAATCCAGGCGGCAGGCGGCCTGGGCCTGTGTCAGCGGCACCATCTGCGGCCAGCTCATGGCGACCACGGCGGCCAGGCACCAGCGGCCGTCCGGACTGAAGGCGGCGTCCGCCCCGGCAATCACCCGGATCGGACCGGTAAACGCCTCCTGTCGAACCCGACGGGCGAGCCGTTTCTGCAGCCGGATCGCCTCCGAGACGCTCAGGCGGCCGTAACCGGGCACCTGCCATCGTTTCGGCCTTTTCGACTCACTCGGCTCTCCCGGCTCTTTCGTTGGGACTGCCATGAAAACCACCTCTCGGCCTTGTTTGCAGTGGCAAAGGGCCGGTGCCGCCGATGCCGATCGGCACCGGCCGGGGCTCGCCGGGCCGCCGGGCCGCCCGTGTCACCGGTCAAAAATAGACCGCCAACCGGCAATTTTCCCCACTTGACAAATGGAGCCGTTCGGCTAGACTGGCCATATTACGCCATGGCGACTGACAAGGGAAGCCTATGAAAATGCCAAAACACGGTCGTGCAATCGGATACGGTTGGCTGGCGGGTCTGCTGCTGGGCGGGATGGGCTCGTGGGCCCTGCCCGCCGTTGCCGCGCCCAAGCCGGCCCTGGTCCCTGCCGCGGGCACCTGGCAGTTGGATATCCTTCTGCACGGCGAGCCGCAGCGGATCGAGCTGGTTCTGCCTGGCGATGACCAGCCCAAGGCCTTCTGGTACCTGCTGTTCACCGTGACCAACCACACCGGCCGCGACGTGGATTTCTACCCGAAATTCGAGCTGTACACTGACACCTTTAAGCTGTACCAGGCCGGGACCAGCCTCCAGCGGCCGGTGTTCGAGGCCATCCGGCAGCGCTACCAGGATACCATCCCCCTGCTGGAGCCCTTGGCGCTGGCCACCGGCCGGATCCTGCAGGGCGAGGACAACGCCCGGGACTCGGTGGTCATCTTTCCGGAGTTCGACCCCAATGCCCGCTTTGTCAAGATCTTCCTGGCGGGCCTGAGCAACGAAACTCAGATAATCGACTCCCCGGTCCTGACCGTGCCGGCGACCGGCCGGCCCCAGGAGATCCTGCTGAAAAAGACGCTCATGCTGAGCTACCAGATCCCCGGTGACATCTACACCCCCGCCGAGCGGGTGATGCTGTATCGGGACCGGCAATGGCTCATGCGCTAGCGACCGGGCCCTAAGGCAGCCCCCCCGGCATACCGGACCGATAGATACAAAAAAAGACAATCCAATGACTACAGGGAAAAACGGATGCCCGAGGCGGAGGGGTGCCTCGTCGATCCGATGGATACCAGCCAAGAGAACAGGAGATTCAAAACGTGGCACATAAAAAGGGACAAGGCTCGTCGCGCAACGGGCGCGACAGTAATCCGCAAAACCGGGGCATCAAGGCCTACGGCGGCCAGAAGGTCTCGGCGGGGGCCATCATCGTTCGGCAGTGCGGTACGCCCTTCAAGCCCGGCAAGAACGTCGGGATCGGGCGCGACAACACGCTGTTCGCCCTGTCGGAAGGCACGGTCGTTTTCCAGGGTCGCAAGGTCTGCATCGTATAACGGCCCGAGGATGCCGGATGGCACAGGGATTCTGTGCCTATCGGAGCACCCGGAGCGGCTCGACCGGCCGCTCCTTTTTTTATCGCCCGCCAGGCAGCTCGGCGACCGGAGGGATTTATACTCCAGCACCTTTGCCGCTCGGGCGGATATCCTCGTCACAGCCGACAACTTCGACCACGACGGCGATGCAAGGGGTAGAATTCCGTTATGTTTATCGACCAGGCGGAAATCTTCGTCAAGGCCGGTGACGGCGGGCATGGCTGCGTCAGCTTCCGGCGGGAAAAATACATCCCCAAGGGCGGCCCCAACGGCGGCGACGGCGGCCGGGGCGGCAGCGTGTTCTTCGTGGCCAAGAACGGCATCGACACCCTGCTCGACTTCGCCGGCCGGCACCACTGGACGGCCGAACGCGGCCGGGACGGCTCCGGCAAGGACATGACCGGCAAGAGCGGCGACGACCTGGTCGTCAACGTCCCGACCGGAACGATCATTTACGACCTGGACAAGGAAATCGTGATCAAGGATCTCTGCCGGCCGGACGAGCCCGTCTGCATCGCCCGCGGCGGCCGCGGCGGCTACGGCAACGCCCATTTCGCCAGCCCCACCAACCAGACCCCCCGCCAGGCGGAACCGGGCAAGCCCGGCCAACAGCGGCACCTGCGCCTGGAACTCAAGCTGATCGCCGACGTCGGCCTGGTCGGCCTGCCGAACGCCGGCAAGAGCACGCTCTTATCCCGAATCTCCGCCGCCCGGCCCAAGGTGGCCGCCTACCCGTTCACCACCCTGCAGCCGAACCTGGGCATCGTGGAGCTAAGCGACCTGCGCCGCTTCGTCGTGGCCGACATTCCCGGCCTGATCGAGGGCTCCCACCAGGGGCAGGGATTGGGACATGACTTCCTGCGCCACATCGAGCGGACCCGCATCATCGTGCATCTGGTCGATATCGCCAGCTTCGTGGGCGAGCCGGCGGCGAACTACCACACCATCCGCCGGGAGCTGGCCCAGTACAGCCAGCCCCTGGCCGACAAGCCGGAAATCATCGTGGCGTCCAAGATGGACCTCGATCCCGGCGGCGAGAAACTGAAGGCCTTCCGGGGGGCCCTCGACAGAGAGGTCCTGGCCGTCTCGGCCGTTACCGGCCACCAACTTTCCGCCCTGACCGAACTCCTCTGGCAGCAGGTCCAGCGGGCTCGAAACGAAACGTAATTGGCGCCGTGGGGATTTACATTCCGCTTGCGGCCGATTTCCGCTACGATATCCCCCTATGGATCTGATAGCCGCCGACATCGGGAACAGCAGAATCTCCCTGGCCGTCTTCGTCGAGGACGAGCGGAAGCGCACCGAACG
>JAFGFX010000382.1 GCA_016930855.1 Sedimentisphaerales bacterium
AGGTTGTCGGTGTAATAGGGCGCGGGGTGGCAGACGCCGCAGGTGCCCTTGCCGAAGAAGAGTTCCTGGCCGCGCAGCTCGGCGGGCGAGGCCTTCTCCGGATCGAGCTTGCCGAAGACGTTCAGCTTGGGCGCCGGCGGGAAGTCCAGCAGGGCCTGGAATTCCGCCATGAAGTGGACCTGGCTGCCGCGGTCCAGCACGTTGATGCCCTTCTTGCTGGCGATGACGTGATCGCCGTCGAAGTAGGCGGCCCGCTGCTCGAACTCCGTGAAGTCCTCCACGCTCTTGAGGGCGCGTTGGGAGCCGAAGAGCCGCTGGATGTTGACCCCGCGCAGCGGCGGCGTATCAAGCCGGTGCCGGTACGGCTGGGGCCGGATGTCGCCGACCAGGTGGGTGGCGGCGTCCGTATGGCCGTTCGAGTGGCAGTCGAAGCAGGTCACGCCCCGGCTGGGTCGTTCCGAACGGCGGTCCTCGGTCTGGTTGAACTGCTGCTGGGGGAAGGGCGTCACCAGCAGGCGCAGGCCCTCCAGTTGCTTGGGATTCAGGATGCCGTTGAAGAGTTCATAGTAGTTGTCGATCGTGACCAGCTTGCCCTGCGAGACGTCGCCCAGGTCCGGCCGGGTGGTCAGATAGATCCCGGCGGGAAATTCCGGCAGGAAGTGGTCCGGCAGGTCGTAGTCGAGATCGAAGCGGGTCAGGTCGCGGTTCTCCTGGCGCATCACCTCGTCGATGACGAATGGGGGGAACAGCATGCCGCCCTCGGCGTGGTTCGGATGCGGCAGGGGTAAAAATCCCTTGGGAAACAGATCGTTCTGGCGGATTTCCTGCGGGCTCATCGCCGCGAGTTTCTGCCAGGTCATACCGGCCGGCAGCTTGATCCGCACGCCGGCCTGGACGGCCTTGCCCCGCGACATGGTCACGCCGGCCGCCGGGCGCGGGCTTAGATCATAGCGTTCCTCCAGCAGCTGCCGATGCCGCTGGGCGATCTGGGCCTTTTGGGCCTTCATGCGGTTCATGGTCTCGGCGAACTTCGCTTCAATGTCCACGGGTGCGTAGCTGGTCGCGCCGCGTTCCGGAACGGCTTGGGCGATCAGCAGCTGGCCCGTGGCCATCAGACAGAGAATCACTCCCAGGGCGGCCGGGATCCATCGTTTTGAGCGAACCGCATTCATGACATGGCCTCCTTTCGCAAGGACCGGTTCAGAGGGACTCGGTAACGACAAAGAAACAGTGCTTACGCCGGGATGGGCGTCGATATCGAATGGTGACCGGATGATCATACATGATGAAACTTAGGGAATTCATACGAGAGTATATTTCCCGAGCGGTCGATAGTCAAATCCCCGCGCCGCGAATCGATGCGATCCCCGCCGGATTGGGTCCCAGCCGTCCGGCAAGGAGCGCCCCGCCGGTGCCGAAAGCGGCCAACTCGGCAGGCGCAGGCGTTTTCGGCTGGTGTCGATGTCCGTATTGTGTTGCGTCACAAGAATTTACAATATACCAGGGGCATTGAGCGCCCCTGGGGCTTCGTTTATATTATCTATTGGATCAAATCCCTGGATTCGTTACAAACGGCATAATCACTACATAGGTTTTATGCCCCCGGGTTGCTTGCTACTTGCAGCGGCGGACGCCTCCAGACTCATTCCAGCCTGTCAAATAGCCGATGATACCTTTACGGCCGTCCAGCCGAAGCGGCCAAACTGGCCGAACCGGCCAAACCAGGGCGTTTTAATGCCCCAAACGGCCATTGCCAGCCGGCGCAGCCGCAGGCCGATCCGCTATCCGGCAGCGAGAACGGATCATAAAAAACCATGCGTTATCCGCCATACGGGAGGTAAAAAACGTGAGATCCAGAAAGTTACACCTTAAAGGTAGGACCAACTGCTCCATCGCCGACGATTCCCGGCTGGGATCGTTGCGGCTGGAGGCCCTCGAACCGCGTCAACTGCTCAGCACGGTGCACATTCCCCCGGTGATCATCGGGGATCTGGGCCCGGACCAGGCCGACGATCCCCTGGCCGACGTGACGGACGTGTATGTCACGCTGGGCGACAACGCCGCCAAGTCCCTGTCGTTCGTGGATGAAAACGGCACCCAGGTCTCGGTCAAGTACAAGGGCGGCACGGCCGAGCTGCACCTGGTCGGCGAGGACCTGATCGTTGCCGACGGGTCAAAGGTGGTTGTCACGGGCGCCGCCGTCATCGAATCGATCGTCCTGGACGGCAACAGCGCCGCGAGCCAGCTCACCGTGAAGGCCTCGGGCGGAGACGACAATCTGACCACCGTCGGTTCGATCACCGGCACCGGCGATCTGAAAAAGATCTCCGCCGGCCAGGTGGACCTCGACGGGGCCGGCCTGAATCTGACCAACGGCTGCGTGGCGTCATTGGCGTTGCATGATCTGGCCGGCGGGGCGGACCTGAACCTGCCCGGCGAGACCATGACCAAGGGCGTGGCGGTCAGCCTCAACCAGATCGGGCCCGATTCGGACATCCTGCTCGGCTCGCCGGCCAAGAAGTTCAGCGCCCTGGATTGGCAGTCCGGCAGTTTCCAGCTGCCCTGGGCCAAAAAGGTCAGCTTCGCCGGCGACCTGGGCGCCGACATGCAGGTGACCGGCCAGGGCGTTCAGGCCGGCAAGCCCGCCGTGACCGGCCTGGATATCGGCGGCTCGGTCAGCGGGAGTCTGGACATCCAGGGGGACCTGTCCAAGGCGTCCCTGGGGGGGCTTTCCGGCAATGTGAGCATAT
>JAFGFX010000383.1 GCA_016930855.1 Sedimentisphaerales bacterium
ACGCTGGAGGCGTTGAACAGGGCGCTGCGCACCACCTTGGTCGGGTCGATGACGCCGGCGGCGATCAGGTCCTCGTACTTCAGGCTGTCGGCGTTGAATCCGAAGCCGTCCTTGCCCTTTTCGATCTTGTGGACCACGACGTTGCCCTCCATGCCGGCGTTGACCGCGATCTGCCAGGCCGGCATCTTCAGGGCGCCGCGGACGATCGCGGCGCCGGTCTTTTCGTCGCCCTTGAGCCGCAGGGCGTCGATCGCGCCCCGGCAGCGCAGCAGCGCCACCCCGCCGCCCGGAACGATCCCCTCCTCGATCGCCGCCCGGGTCGCGTGCAGGGCGTCCTCCACGCGGGCCTTGATCTCCTTCATCTCGACCTCGCTGGCGGCCCCCACGTTGATCTGCGCCACGCCGCCGGCCAGCTTGGCCAGCCGTTCCTGGAGCTTCTCGCGGTCGTAGTCGCTGGTCGTGGCCTCGATCTCCCGCCGGATCTGCTCGATGCGGCCCTGGATGGCCTTCTTGTCGCCGGCGCCCTGCACCAGGACGGTGTTGTCGTTGTCGATGGTGACCTTGTGGGCCGTGCCCAGGTCGGCCAGGGGGACGCTTTCCAGATTGACCCCCAGGTCCTTGAACACCGGCTTGGCGCCGGTCAGGATGGCGATATCCTCGAGCATGGCCTTGCGCCGCTCGCCGTAGCCGGGCGCCTTGACCGCCGCGACCTGCAGGATGCCGCGCAGCTTGTTGACCACCAGCGTCGCCAGGGCCTCGCTCTCGATGTCCTCGGCGATGATCAGCAGCGGCCGCTTGGCCTCGGCGATCTTTTCCAGCAGGGGAATCAGTTTCGGCGCCGAGGAGATCTTTTCCTCGTGGATCAGGATGAGGGGATTTTCCAGGGCGCAGGTCATCGCGTCGGGATCGGTCACGAAATTCGGCGAGAGATAGCCCCGATCGAACTGCATGCCTTCCACCACGTCCACAAAGGTCTCGATGGTCTTGCTTTCCTCGACGGTGATCACGCCGTCCTTGCCGACCTTCTCGAAGGCGTCGGCCATGGTCCGGCCGATCGTCAGATCGTTGTTGGCGCTGATCGCCGCGATGTTGATGATGTCGCCCTTGTTGGCGATGTTGACCGGTTTGCTGATGGCGTTCAGGGCCTTGGCCACGGCGTCCACCGCCGCCTTGATCCCGCGATTGAGCGCCATGGGGTCGGCCCCGGCGGCGATGTTGCGGAAGGCCTCCTTGAAAATGGCCTCCGCCAGGACCGTGGCGGTCGTGGTGCCGTCGCCGGCGACGCTGCTGGTCTTGCTGGCGGCCTCCTTGATCAGCTTGGCCCCCAGGTTCTCCACCTTGTCCTTCAACTCGATTTCCTCGGCCACGGTCACGCCGTCCTTGGTCACGGTGGGTCCGCCCCAGCTCTTATCCAACACGACGTTCCTGCCGCGCGGCCCGAGAGTGCTCTTCACGGCGGCCGCCAGTTTGGATGCCCCCGCCAGCAGTGCCTGCCGAGCCTCACTCTCAAACGTCAGATCCTTCGCTGCCATAATGCTGTCTCCTTATACCGTAAGGTTGTCTTTTCGCTTGCATGTGCTCGCTGGCCCGTCAGGGGCAAATACGGACACCTGCCCTGATAACAATTGGGCTTGTCCCTCTTGGTGCAAAGAGGATGCCAAAACGACAGCCAAATAGAGAATTATTCCTTACTGACTTGATAACAAACAGTTACGACTTTTTCCGTCCGGAACCGCCCCCGCCGACCGGCCGATAAATCCTGCCACACTGACAATTCCCTCCGGTCCGATTGCCAACCTGACAGTCGCCTTGACGGGATTTCCCATCCTCCATATGCATGACAAAATGTCATGGTTTTCCCAACGCCGAGCGGTCAGGAAATGGCATTATATTACATAAGTCTATATTCATTAATACTTTAAGAATATTGACCGTTTATTTGGCATACTCTTTGCTCGAAGAATCATAGGCAGGAATGCCATAGTTTTAAATATTGTTAGGTCGCCTGCGGGAGCAAACCGGGAGCAAGCCATGCGATTCGATAAATTTACCGTGAAGACCCAGGAAGCCATCGCCGCCGCCCAGGAGCGCGCCGCCGGGGCCGGGCACGCCGCGATCGGCCCCTTGCACCTGCTGGCCGGCCTGCTGGACCGGTCGGAGAACAACCTGGTGCGGATCCTGCTGGAAAAGGCGGGCGTGCACGCCGAGCGGATCCGGTCGATGACCGACAGCGAGCTCAAACGCCTGCCCAAGGTCTCCGGCGGCTCCAGCCAGTCGCCCGGCGGGGACGCCACCCTCCAGCGGGTCCTGCTCCGGGCCCAGAAGGAGGCCGAGGACCTCAAGGATCAGTACGTCAGCACCGAGCACGTGCTGCTGGCCCTGCTGGAGACCGAGAGCACCGCCAAGGAGATCCTCACCGTCAACGCCGTCAAGCGGCAGGATCTGCTTAGCGCCCTCAAGGAAATCCGCGGCGGCCAGCGGATCGTCGATCAGAATCCGGAGGACAAATACCAGGCCCTCGAGCGCTTCGGCATCGACCTGGTGGAGCTGGCCCGCAAGGGCCGGCTGGACCCGGTGGTCGGCCGGGACGACGAGATCCGCCGCTGCATGCAGGTGCTCAGCCGCCGGACCAAGAACAATCCGGTGCTCATCGGCGAGCCCGGCGTGGGCAAGACCGCCATCGTGGAGGGCCTCGCCCAACGGATCGTCAACGGCGACGTGCCGACCGGCCTGAAGGACAAGCGCGTCGTGGCCCTGGATATGGGCACTCTCATTGCCGGGGCCAAATTCCGCGGCGAATTCGAGGACCGGCTCAAGGCCGTCCTCAAGGAGGTGACCGAATCCGAGGGGCGGGTCATCCTGTTCATCGACGAGCTGCACCTGGTGGTGGGCACCGGCAAGGCCGAGGGGGCGGTCGACGCCGGCAACCTCTTGAAGCCGGCGCTGGCCCGGGGGCAGCTGCGCTGCATCGGCGCGACCACGCTGGACGAATACCGCAAGTACATCGAAAAGGACGCGGCCCTGGAGCGGCGCTTCCAGCCGATTTTGGTGACCGAACCGTCGGTCGAGGACACAATCGCCATCCTGCGGGGCCTGAAACCGCGCTACGACACCCATCACGGCGTGCGGATCACCGACGCGGCCCTGGTGGCGGCGGCGACGCTGTCGGACCGCTACATCGCCGACCGGTTCCTGCCGGACAAGGCCATCGACCTGATCGACGAGGCGGCGTCGCGCCTGCGGATCGAAAACGACTCCCTGCCCAGCGAGCTCGACGAGATCCGCCGCAAATCCATGCAGCTCCAGATCGAGCGGGAGGCGCTCAAGAAGGAAACCGACGAGGCCTCCCGCGGCCGCCTGGAGAAACTCCAAGAGCAGCTGGCCAACCTCTCGGAGCAGGACCGGTTCCTGACGGCGAAGTGGGAATCGGAAACCGGCCTTCTGCGGGAGCTCAAATCCCTCCAGGAGCAGATCGACCAGGCCCAGAACGAGTTCGAGGACGCCCAGCGGCAGGGCGATCTGGAGACGGCGGCGCGGATCCGCTACGAGAAGCTGGCCAACCTGGAACGCCAATGCCAGCAGAAACATCGGGAAGCCGAACAGCGCAACGGCGACCGCCTGGTCCACGAGGAAGTGACCCCCGACGCCATCGCCGAGGTGGTCTCGCGCTGGACGGGGATCCCGGTCGCGCGGCTGCTGGCCGGCGAGAAGGAGAAGCTGCTGCAGATGGAAGAGGTGCTCAAAAAGCGGGTGGTCGGCCAGGACGAGGCGGTGGCCGCCGTCAGCGACGCCATCCGCCGGGCCCGGGCCGGCCTGGGCGATCCGAACCGGCCCATCGGGTCGTTCCTGTTCCTGGGACCGACCGGGGTGGGCAAGACGGAACTGTCCAAGGCCCTGGCCGAGTTCATGTTCAACGATGAAAACGCCATGGTCCGCCTGGACATGTCGGAATTCATGGAGCCGCACAGCGTCGCCCGGATGATCGGCGCCCCGCCCGGCTACGTCGGCTACGAGGAGGGCGGCCGGCTGACCGAGGCGGTGCGGCGGCGGCCTTATTGCGTGCTCCTGCTGGACGAGATCGAAAAGGCCCATCGCGACGTGTTCAACGTGCTGCTGCAGGTGCTCGACGACGGCCGGTTGACCGACGGGCACGGCCGCACGGTCGATTTCAAGAACACCGTGGTGATCATGACCAGCAACATCGCCTCGCAGCAGATCCAGCAGCTCGCCCAGGAAAAAGGGCCCGACTGGGAGATCGAGGCCCACGTCAAGGAGGCGCTGAAACAGATCTTCCGGCCGGAGTTTTTGAATCGGGTGGATGAAACGATCGTCTTCCATCCGCTGGGTAAAGAGCAATTGCGTGCGATTATCGAGATTCAGTTACGGCACCTGCATACGCGCTTGAAAGATCGTGAACTACACCTGGAGGTGACCGACGCGGCCAAGGACCTGCTGATGGAAGAAGGGTACGATACGACGTTCGGCGCGAGGCCGTTGAAGCGAACGATCCAGCAACAACTGGAAAATCCGCTGGCCAAACGAATCCTCGCCGGCGAATTCGGCGAGGGCGACCGCATCCGGATCGACGCCGGCCGGCACGCCTTCCGCTTCGAGAAGGCCTAGGCGCATGGTGCCGAACGCCCCCTGCCGAAGCCGGCGTTAAAAACACCCGAAGAAAACGAAAAACAGGTCGCCTTGTCCCCGTCGAACGGGTATGATGGTTTTGCGGCTTGGCCCGCCGACCAACCGGGTCGAAGGGTGGCAGCCACCGAGTCTTCGAGGTGGATGGCAAAGGCACAACATGATCCATAAGGCTGAAAGTCCCGAACGGCCTGTTACAATCATTATATGATGCGGCAAAAGGGTCGAGTAACAAAGAAGTGCGAACCGGATTTTAAGGCATCCCCATCATAACGCCAGATGAGTGAATGGACTCTCAAGAAGCTGCTGGACTGGACGAGCCGCTATTTCAGCGAGGCCCACCTGGAGCAGCCTCGTCTGGCGGCGGAGATCCTGCTGGCCCACGTACTCGGCTGCCCGCGGATCGACCTGTACGTCCGGTTCGATTCCTGCCCGCCGCCGGATGCACTCTCGAGGTTCCGGGAACTGGTCAAACGGGCGGCCGCCCAGGAGCCGGTGGCCTACCTGACCGGCAGGGCGCATTTTTTCAGCCTGGAATTCGAGGTGACCCCCGCGGTGCTGATCCCCCGGCCGGAGACCGAGATTCTGGTGGCGGCCGCCATTGATTTTTGCCGGCATGAAACCCGCCGGCCGACCGTCGACGTGCTGGATCTGTGCACCGGAAGCGGCTGTGTCGCCGTCGCGATCGCCTCCCAGGTCGTGGAAGTCGAGCTGGTCGCGTCGGACCGATCCAAGGCGGCCCTGGAGATCGCCCGGCGCAATATTGAAAAGCATGACCTGCAGGCGCGGATCAGCGTCTGCCAGAGCGACCTGTTCGACGCCCTGGGCCAGGCGCCGAAGGCGGTCTTCGACCTGATCGTGGCCAATCCGCCCTACATCGCCCGCGGCGACTACGAGCAACTACCCGCCAACGTCCGGCGGGAACCGGACGAGGCCCTGCTGGCCGGCGAAGACGGCCTGGAGATCCAGCGCCGCATCGCGGCCGGCGCCGGGGACTTCTTGGCCGACGATGGCTGCCTGCTGGTGGAAACGGCCTACGACCAGGCGGACCGGGTGACGGCCCTGTTCCAGCAGGCCGGCACCCTGAAGGCCATCCAGACCATCAAGGACAATCTAGGCCACCAACGGGTGGTCAAGGCGCGAAAGGCGTAACCATGGATGCATTCGTGATTCAAGGAGGAACCCGGCTGCGGGGCGAGGTGACCATCAGCGGGGCGAAGAACGCGGCCCTGCCGATCATGGCGGCCTGCCTGCTGACGCAGCAGGAGTGTCTGATCCGCAACGTGCCGGACCTGGCGGACGTGCGGCATCTGAGCAGCCTGCTGGAGAATCTGGGCGCGAAGGTCTGGCGGGACAAGCAAAAAACCCTGCACATCCAGGTCCAGGACGAGTCGCACTGCCTGGCGGACTACGAGACGGTGCGGCGGATGCGGGCGAGCATCTGCGTGCTGGGGCCCATGCTGGCCCGGCGGCACCGGGCGGAGGTGAGCATGCCGGGCGGCTGCGCCATCGGCGACCGGCCGATCAATCTCCACCTGCGGGGCCTGGCCGCCCTGGGGGCCAAGCTGGACCTGGAAGGGGGAAACATCCTGGCCGACGGCAGCTGCCTGGAAGGCACGGAAATCTTCCTCGGTGGACCCTTCGGCAGCACCGTCCTGGGCACCGCCAACGTGATGTCGGCGGCGGTCCTGGCCAAGGGCAAGACCATCATCGAGTACGCCGCCTGCGAGCCGGAGATCGTCGACCTGGGCAATTTCCTGAACGCCATGGGCGCCAAGATCAGCGGCCACGGCACCCCGCGCATCACCATTAAAGGCGTCGAGTCGCTGGGAGCGGCCGATTACACCGTGATCCCCGACCGGATCGAGGCCGGCACCTTCCTGATCGCCGGGGCCATCACCAACGGCGAGCTGATACTGAAAAACTGCCGCACCGAGCATCTGATGGCCCTGCTCGACTGCCTGCACAAGATCGGCGTGGACGTGGACCGCCAGGACGGAACGATCCGGGTCAGCTCGGCCCGCCGGTTGAATCCGGTGGACATCACCACCCAGCCCTATCCAGGATTTCCGACGGACCTGCAGGCCCAGTGCATGACGCTGCTGTGCCTGGCGGACGGCAACAGCATGATCACGGAAAAGATCTTCCCGGACCGGTTCATGCACACGGCGGAGCTGGGCCGCATGGGGGCCCAACTGCGTAAGGAAGGCCCGACCGTGCTGGTCCAGGGGGTAAGAGAGCTGATCGGGGCGCCGGTGATGGCGTCGGACCTGCGGGCCTCGGCGGCCCTGGTGCTGGCGGGGATGGTCGCCAAGGGGGAGACCACCGTCCTGCGGGTGTACCATATCGACCGGGGCTACGAACACATCGAGGAAAAGCTGCAGCGCGTCGGGGCGAAGATCACCCGGGTCGATCAGCCCCAGGTGTAAGCGGCGGTACAACAAAACGAATGGATCTGTCATGGAACCAACGTCCAAACCAACGACGGCCGACGGGATCGAGGAATGGGACCTGACCGCGACGAACTTGTTCCGGGTGCGGCAGCGCCGCTACGAGGTGGCGGTCATACCCACCGGGGCGATCGAGCCGCACAACCGGCACCTGCCCTACGGACAGGATTTCCGCCATACGAGCTGGGTGGCCCGCCGGTGCTGCCGGCTGGCGTGGGCCAAGACCCCATCGGTGATCTGCCTGCCGGCGATCCCCTACGGGGTGGACTGCAACCTGATGGATTTCCCCCTGACGATTCACGTCTCGCAGGCGACCCTGGACGGCCTGCTGCGGGAGATCATCGTCTCCCTGCGGCGCCACGG
>JAFGFX010000384.1 GCA_016930855.1 Sedimentisphaerales bacterium
ACTAAAGACTCAGAAGGTACTTCTTATAAATGTGAAGTATGTGATACATATTATTACCCAGTAAAACAAAGGCAAGAACCAAGGCGAATAAGATATCATGATATTTGACTTAAAGCTGGGTGCGCTGTTTGTAGGGTGCCATGCTCACGCTTGCGTGAGCATGTGTTACGAAATATATGATTCCAGTGTCGGATTCCATATCCACAGACGTTTTCGGACGTGGGCATGCGGAGGTCAATGATCAACATGCCCACGAAGATGTGGGCATGGCACTCGTATGTAAAACTACAATGGAACAAGATAAATCAGAATTTAGTTTAATCCATTGGATTCGGCAACAGAGTATGTCGGATATAAAGGGAGTGTGCGTCGGCATCGGGGACGATATGGCCGTCCTGGAAATCGGCGGGGAGACGATCCTGCTCACCTGCGACATGCTGCTGGAGGGCGTGCACTTCGTCTTGGGGGATTGCCCGGCCCCCGCGAATGGGGGAGTGCCCTATTCCCGCGCCACACTCGAACAGGTCGGCTACAAGGCGATGGCGTGCAGCCTGAGCGACTGTGCCGCCATGGCAGCGCTGCCCTGGTGTGCGGTGGTGTCAGTGGCGCTGCCGAACCGCCTGGGTATGACCGATGCCCAACAGTTACATAAAGGTTTGCAGCAGGCAGCCCAAAAATTTGACTGCCCCATTGTCGGCGGCGATACCACCAGTTGGGATAAACCCCTGGCCATCAACGTCAGCATGCTGGCAAAGGCCGCGGGAATCACTCCGGTGAGGCGCAGTGGTGCCCAGGAGGAGGATATAATTTTTGTCACCGGGACCCTGGGCGGCTCCCTGGCGGGCAGGCACCTGGAATTCGCCCCGCGGGTTCGGGAGGCCCGCCTGCTGGCCGAGAGGATCGAGCTGCACGCCCTGATCGATATCAGCGACGGATTGAGCCGGGACCTGCATCATATCTGCAGCGAGAGCGGCGTGGGGGCGGTGGTGGACCGCTCGGCGATACCCCTGAGCCCGGCCGCCCGCCGCAGGGGCGATCCGTTGGAGGCGGCCCTGGCCGATGGCGAGGATTTCGAGTTGCTCTTATGCGTCAGTCCGGCGGACGCCGAAACCCTGCAACGTGAATGGCCCCGTTGGATCGCCGAACGCAGCCAGGCCGACGCCTCGGCGGCCCGGGCCGGCCCTTGGCAGGACAAGCTCACCGCGATCGGGCGGATCGTGCCGGTAAAAGATTCCGTAACGATGTTCCTGCGGGATGAACAGCGGAATCTGACGCCGCTGGCCGTGAAGGGCTGGGAACATTTTACCTGAGGCAACGGGGCAACGATACCGGGCTCGTGGATCAACCCACACGGGCAACATGTCGCAGGCCGACTAAATGATGTATCAGGATAAAACCTACCTCGAATATCGCAGCGACGGCGTACCCCAGACAATGGCACTGGGCCAGGCCCTCGGCGGGTGTCTCAATGGAAACGAGGTCATCGCCCTGGTGGGTCAACTGGGCACGGGCAAGACCCACCTGATCAAGGGCATCGCCCGGGCCCTGGCGGCCGAAGGGCCAGGCCCGGGGGGTCCGGCGGGACCAAACCCGGCGGCGGCGCCTCCGGCGGATCGGGTGACCAGCCCGACATTCACGCTGATCCAGGAATATCCCGGCAGGCTTCCGTTGTATCATGTGGACGCCTATCGGCTGGACGACGCCCGGCAGTTGGAGGCCCTGGGTTTCGACGAGTTCTGCGCCGCCGGCGGTGTGGTGGCGGTGGAGTGGGCCGATCGCGTTTGGTCGATAGTTGAGGAGTATGAGCCCCTGCGGATCGAACTGGAGTACGGTCGTGGCGAGAGCGGCCGGCTCATCCGTCTGATCCCGACGTCGGGGCATTGGCAAAAGGTCCTCGGTCAACTGGAGGGGATGGATTATGAGACACATCAATAGCGTGCGGTGGATGGTCGGTTGGCTGGCGGCAGGGATTCTGACGTGGGGGATGGCTCAGCCGGCGGCGGGGCAGGCCCTGATCAAGGTGCACAAGGATAAGATCACCGTTTCGGCGCCGAGCGCCGAGGGGGTCGTCCGGATCGAAGGCGCCGCCGGGGCCATCGAGAGTACCAGCTCCGTGGTGTCGCTGACGGCGATCAACCTGAGCACCACGGCCAAGGTCCCGGCGACGGCAGCGCCGGACGGCAGCTTTCAGGTGGAACTGCTGGCCGCCGCGCAGCAGCGGGTGCGGGTGGAGGCCCGCAACCAGGAGGGCAAGCGGAGTATCGGCACGTTTGTCGTGCCGGCCCTCGACCCGGACGAACCGGCGGCGGCCTGGAAGACCTTGCCGGTTCCGGCCGGCGAACCGACCGCGACGGCCGAGGATGATTCACCAGAGGTCGTGGACCGCCGGGCGGGCGGCGGCAACCTGGCGGTGCTGGTGCTGGTCATCGATATGGGCAAGGGCGAGCTGCTGGCGGCCGAACGGGTGGTGGGCGTGCCGCGGGCCCGGATGAAGGGCGAGCAATTGTATCTGCTCGCCGCCGAGAACATCATCCGCCGGTGCGTCGCCGCCATCCAATCGGAACTGAGACCCACCGTCGGGCTTGACGCCTATGAGAGGCCGTCCCGGATGCGACAGACGCCGCCGTCACCGCCGGAAACGGCCCCGGGACGGACGGAATCAAAGCCCGCTGGCCCGGCCGAATCCCCTGACGCCGATCAGGATCGCGAGCAAACATCCCGGCGGGATCCAACCACCCCACCGCGAAAGGATAGCCCTGTCGATGAAGGCGAAGACGAGACAAAATCCCCGGAAAACTAGGGGCGGTTTGCCGCCCTCGGCAATAAATGGTTGCCATAATAATACCGCCGGCCCGGTCCTAAATCTAATGGTTTGCCAAATCCGATCCCTAATTTGGTCGGCCCTGGTCCTGGCATCACTCATGCCCGCCGGGATTCAGACCATCAGAGCCGCCGGCGGTGATACCATCCCTGCCGCGGGCAGCGAGACAAGCGCGGCTGAAGGGGCGCCAGCCGTCGATGCCAATGACCTGCAAGCCAAGGTGGACGCCATTGTCCAGCCGCTGGTGGACGGCCATACCAACCTGGGCGTGGCCGTGGGCCTGATCCGGCAGGATCAGACGCTCGTCTCGGGATACGGCCAGGTGGTCTATGGTGTAAACCGCCGGCCCGACGCCGATACGGTCTATGAGATCGGCTCGATCTCCAAGGTCTTCACCGGGACCCTGCTGGCCTGGTTCGTGCAGACGGGCCGGCTCGCCCTGGACGATCCCGCCGAGACGCTCCTGCCGGACTCGGTGCGGGTGCCGGCCTATGAAACCCGCAAGATCACCCTGCAGGATCTATCCTCGCATGTTTCCGGCCTGCCGCGGATGCCGACGAATTTCGCCCCCCGGGATCCCTACAACCCCTATGCGGATTACGGCGAGGACGACCTCTATCGTTTCCTGTCCGGTCATACCCTGCGGCGCCGGCCCGGAGAGACCTACGAATACTCCAACCTGGGCGCGGGGCTGCTGGGTGCGGCCCTGGCGCGAAAGAGCGGCATGACCTACGAGCAGTTGCTCATCGAGCGGATCTGCGCGCCGCTGGGGATGGACAGCACCCGCATCGCGCTGACGCCCGCGATGCGCCGGCGGCTGGCGCCGCCCTACACGACGCACGGATACTGGAAGCTGCGGATCTTCCTGCCGGACAGCAACTGGGACATCCCCACCCTGGCCGGCGCCGGAGGGATCCGCTCCACGGTGAACGACCTGCTGAAATTCCTGGCGGCGAACCTGGGGCCGATCCAGACGGACCTGCAGGCCGCCGGCGACCTGGCCCGGCAGGAGCGGTTCAAGATCAGCGACACCATGAGCATCGGCCTCGGCTGGCATATCTTCCATTTCCCGGATTTCGCCGAGCCGATCTACTGGCACAACGGCGGGACGGGGGGCTACCGCACCTTTATGGGATTTCTCCGGCAGCAGCGGCTCGCCGTGGTGCTTTTGAGCAACACCCAATCGAGCGTGGACGGCGCGGCGCTGGACCTGTTGCGGGCACTGAAGAGCCCCTAATCGCAACCCGCCGGGGGCGATTCGCGGTTGGACAGGGTCGGTTGGGGCCGGCCGGCCATTTCAATAATTCTCTTGACCCGCCGGGCTTGTCCCCTACAATGTGGGGTTTTCCGTTTGCAGGAGATTGAAATTGGAAGAAGCCATTGGCAAGGCGAACGCCCTGATCGAGGCCCTCAGCTACATCCGCCGCTTCCGCGGCCGGATCGTGGTCGTCAAGCTGGGCGGCTCCCTGATGGAACACGATCAATCCCAGCGGGAATTGCTCACGGACGTGGTGTTCATGGCCACCGTGGGGATGCAGCCGGTGTTGATCCACGGCGGGGGCAAGAGCATTAATGAGGCCATGCAGAAGGCGGGCATCGAGCCGCAATTCGTCCAGGGGATCCGCTATACCGACAGCCGGACGCTGTCGATCGTGGAGCACGTGCTGGTCAACGAGATCAACAAGCGGATCGTCGAGACCATCCAGCAGCTCGGCGTCCACGCCATGGGGCTGCACTCCCTGAGCAGCTGCGTGCTGTTCGGAAAGCAGACGCGGCTGCCCGGCCCCCAGCAGCGCCAGTTGGATGTCGGCCTGGTCGGCGAGATCACCAGCGTCAACGCCCACCTTCTGGAGGTGTTGTGCCGGGCCGGGACGATCCCGGTGATCGCCCCGATCGCCATCGACCGGGCCGGTCAGAAGCTCAACGTCAACGCGGACACCGCCGCCGGAACGGTGGCGGCGGCCCTGCAGGCGGAGAAGCTGGTGATGATGAGCGACACGCACGGGATCTTTTCCGAGCCGGGCAACCCGGAAAGTCAGTTGTCCCGGCTGAACGCCGCCCGGGCCCAGCAGTTGATGGAGGACGGCACCATTCACAGCGGCATGCTGCCCAAGGTGCGGGCGTGCCTGGCGGCCCTGGCCGCCGGCGTGGGGCGCACGCACATCATCAACGGCGGATTCCCCCATTCGCTGCTGCTGGAGATTTACACCCAGCGGGGCATCGGGACGTTGATCGTGAATGATTGATGATCGGCAAGCCAAAGGGACCTCATGAAGACGCAAGAGACCATCGAACTGTTTGAAAAGTACGTGATCGGCAACTACCGGCGGATGCCCCACGTCATCGTGCGCGGTCAGGGCAGCCGGATCTGGGACGCCGACGGCAGGGAATATCTCGACATGTTTCCCGGCTGGGCCACCAGCGCGCTAGGCCACTGCCACCCGCGGGTGGTAGAGGCCATTCGCCGCCAGGCGGGCGAACTGATCCACATGGACAACACCTTCTACAACGAGCCGCAGGGCCGGGCCGCCCAGCTGCTCAGCGAGCGGGCCTTCGGGGGCAGGTGCTTTTTCTGCAACAGCGGCGCCGAGGCGGTCGAGGCCGCCCTCAAGCTGGCCCGCCGCCATACCGCCAAGGAGAAGTACAAGATCATCTCGACCTCCGGCAGCTTCCACGGGAGGACCCTGGGCGCGGTGACGGCCACGGCCCAGCCGAAATATCACCAGGGATTCCTGCCGCTGCTGCCGGGATTCCTCTATGTGCCGTTCAACGACGTCGAGGCCCTGGAGCGGATCTTTGATCCGGAGGTGGCGGCGGTGATCGTCGAGCCCATCCAGGGCGAGGGCGGCATCCAGATGGCCAGCGGCGAGTATCTCCAGGCCATCCGCGCGTTGTGCGATCAGCACGGGGCGCTGGCCATCTGGG
The DNA here is from genome assembly GCA_016930855.1 of Sedimentisphaerales bacterium. GTDB lineage: Bacteria > Planctomycetota > Phycisphaerae > Sedimentisphaerales > SM23-30 > JAFGFX01. Next base: position 5,747 of record JAFGFX010000384.1, read on the forward strand.
ACGAGGTCCAGTGCGGCATGGGCCGGACCGGCAAGTGGTTCGGCTACCAGCATGCCGGCGTGGCCCCGGACATCATGACCATGGCCAAGGCCCTGGGCGGCGGGGTGGCGGTCGGGGCGGTCATGGCCGTCGAGGAGGTCGCCGCGTCCCTGACGCCGGGGACCCACGCCTCCACCTTCGGCGGCAATCCGCTGGCCTGCGCCGCGGTGGTGGCCGCCGTCGAGGCGATCGAGGCCGAGGACCTGCTGGCCAACGCCCGGCAGATGGGCCGGTACGCCCGCGAGAAACTGGAGGCGCTCCAGCGG
>JAFGFX010000006.1 GCA_016930855.1 Sedimentisphaerales bacterium
AAGGAAGGAAGGAAGGAAGGAAGGAGAGATTCAAACGCCCGGGACGGGCTATCTGACTCCATATCGGCTGGATGCCCTCAGGGCGTATTTTTTGAGGACTTCGGCGGCTGGGCCGCGACCAGCGCGACAATCCGCGCGACAATCTCCTCGGGCTCGGCCATGCGGCCGACTCCTTCGTCGCCGCAGGCCAGCCGCCCGGCCGCCGGGCCGACGAACTGGCAGCTCCACTGCTGCAACTGCTGGACGTTGCGCCGGGTGGCCGGATGCTCCCACATGTGAACGTTCATCGCCGGGGCCAGCAGGATGGGGCTCTGGGCGCTGCACAACAGGGTGCACAACAGGTTGTCGCAGATGCCGGCGGCCATCTTGGCCAGCACGTTGGCCGTCGCCGGGGCCACGACGATCAGATCGGCGCGCTCGGTCAGGGCGATATGCCGGGCGTCGTGGTCAGCCGGCAGGTCAAACAGATCGGTGTACACCTTCCGCCCCGTCAGGGTGCCGAAGGTCAAGGGCCCGACGAACCGCTGGGCCGCCGGGGTCATGGCGCAGGTGACGCCGGCGCCCTGCCGGACGAGCTGCGAGCAGAGGAACGCGGACTTGTACGCCGCGATCCCGCCGCTGACGCCCAAAAGGATCTCATAGGATTCCAGTTGCCGGGACACCCTTAACTACCCCTCTAGCCCTTGACAGTGCAGAACCACTGGTTACTTCCCCTTCAGCCCACGACAGCGAAAAACCACCGGCAATAGAGCGGCCCCTATCACGCCCGCCGCCCGTTCGCCCGGCGCCGGTTCGCCCAAAAGCACACGGCAGTCCCCGTGCGCCTTCCTTCTCGGCGACTGACCGGATCGATCACGTCACGTTGCCGTCCTCGACGCCCTGGCGGATTTCCGTCTGCAGGGTGGCGGTATCCGGCGGCTCGAGATTCTGGGTGCGTTCGTAATCGACGGAGATCTTGTCCTCCATGATCTCCTGCACGGCGATCTCGATCAGGGTTTTGCCCTGGGCATGCACCAGAGGACGGGCGCCCTCGATCAACTCCTTGAGCCGGCGCTGAATCAGGGCGGTCAAACGGAATTTCCCTCCGACCTTCTTGACGATGGCATCGCTTTTAAAGGCTTCGATCATCGATTGGATTCTCCTTGCGTCCCGGGGGCGCCGTCGCGCGGTGTCTGGCTTTCGATCAGGGCCACCAGCGCCGCGGTCGCCTCTTCGAGATTGTCATTGCAAATGGTATGTCCGTACCGTCCGCTATTTTTGGCCTGTTCGATCTCCCACTCGGCCTTGGCCAGCCGCTTTTCGATGGTTTGTTCACTGTCCCGCCTGCGGGTTCGCAGCCGCCGGATGAGCTCGGCCCGGTCGGGCGGCAGGATCAGGATCCCCTCGGCCTGGGGAAACGCCCCAAATACCTGCAAGGCGCCCTGGACGTCGATCTCCAGAATCACGGTGCGGCCCCGATCCAGTTGTTCCTGCACGCGCCGGCGGGGCGTGCCGTAGTAATGATCGAACACCCGGGCGGACTCGAGAAACTCGCCGGCCTGCTCCTGGGCCAAAAACTCCGGCTCGCTCATAAAATAATAGTCGCGGCCTTCCACCTCGCCGGGGCTTTTCGGCCGGGTCGTGGCCGAGACGCTCAGATGGGCCCCGGTGCGGGCCGCGGCCCGGCGGCACAAGGTGCTTTTGCCCGATCCGCTCGGACCGCTTACCACTAGGAATCGTCCGCCCATGGCACTCCCGTATCGCCGGCTACTCCACGTTCTGTATCTGCTCCTTGAGCCGGTCGATGGCCACCTTGATCTCCACCACGTGCTGGCTGATGGTCGCGTCGCCGGCCTTGCTGGCGATGGTGTTGGCCTCCCGCAGCATCTCCTGGCTGAGAAAATCCAGCCGCCGGCCCACCTGCTGTTCCTGCTCGCTGCGGCAGATCCGTTCAAACTGATCCAGATGGCTGCCCAGCCGCGAGATCTCCTCGTTGATGTCCGACCGTTCGGCGAACAGCGCCAGTTCCTTGCGCAGCATCTCTTCATCGAGCTGCAGGTTGGCCTGGGAGAGCATCAGGTTGACCCGGTCCTGGAGGCGCTGGTGGTACTGCGCCAGGACCCGGTCGGTCAGGCCGCCCAGGGCCTGGAGATGTTGGCGGATCAGGCGGCACTGCTGGAACAGATCCTCGGCCAGGGACTCGCCCTCCTCGGCCCGCATGGCCCGCAGGCGCTGCAGGGCCTCGCCGGTCAGTTGCTCGATCCTCTCGAGCAGCCAGGCGTGCTGCTGGTCGCTGATCTGCCGCGGCTGGCAGACTCCCGGCAATTGCACCAGACCGGCCAGGTCGACCCGGATCCAGCCGCTGCCTTTGCGGAGGGTAAAGGACGGTTCCAGGCTGGACAGGTACGCCTCCAGCGCCGGCCGGTTGACCTCCATGGCGGCCGTTTCGCTCATCTGCTTCAGGTGCAACACATAATTGACCGAGCCCCGGTTGAGTTCCTGCCGGATGATGCGGGTGATCTCCGGCTCGGCAAAGACGGCCAGGTCCGGCAGCTTGACGGACACCTTCAAAAAGCGGTTGTTCAGCGAGCGGATCTCCACCAGGAGACTGAAGGAGTCGTCCTCGTACTGGGCGTCGCCATAGCCGGTCATGCTGTAGAGCATGGGACTGTCACCTCGTAATCAGGGCGTTGAACAATACTGCTGCGCCGGTTGACACCCATGGTGGTTTCGTCCGGCGGCCGACAGTGTCATTGGCGTGCATACAACCTATTGGTAAAAGGACCTTCAAGGCGCTTCAGGACTCGCCGCCGCCCGCGGGATTGGCCGGGGACTCGGCCGGAACCGGAGCGGACTGCCCGCTCTGCTGGCGCATCATCTTGGCCGCCTCATCCTCGGGCTCGTAGGGTTTGTAGGTGCTGGTCAGCACCATGGCCAGCAGGAGAAACACCGCCACGATGACGATGGTGGCCCAGGTGAACACGTCTCCGGTCTTGCTGCCGAAGGCGCTGTGGCCGCCGGCGCCGCCGAAGGCCGCCGACAGGCCGCCGCCCCGGCCCTTCTGCAGCAAAATGATGACGATCAAGATGACGCAGACCAGGACAAACAGGACCGCAAGCACCTGCGCCCACCAGCGAATATCACCCAGCATCAACAAATCCATGGCCTACTCCTGCCGGGCCCCGCACGGGCCCCGCGTTGTGCGGCGATAACCGAATCGTTCCCGTCGTTGTTTTATTTTACCCATACCCCCGCAGCGCGGCCACCACTCCGGGCTCGGCCGCGGCAGCGGCCTCCACGAGGTTGAACCGCCCGGCGGCCAAGCCGGCAGTCAACCGGCCTGCGCGGCGGCATCCAGAATGCCCCAAAAATCATTGACTTTCAAACTGGCGCCGCCCACCAGGGCGCCGTCCACGTCCGGCTGACGGATCAACTCCGCCGCGTTGGCCGGTTTCACGCTGCCGCCGTATTGGATGCGAATCCGCTGGGCCGTCGCCGGGCCGAACATCTCCTGCAGAATCCCGCGGGCGAAACGATGGGCCTCCTGGGCCTGCTCGGGGCTGGCCGTCCGGCCCGTCCCGATCGCCCAGACCGGCTCATAGGCGACCGTCACCCGCTCCATCTCGGCCGGGGCGACGTCTGCGAGGCCTTTACGCAGGTGCCGCTCGATGACGGCCTCGGTCCGGCCGTCTTCCCGCTCGCCGAGCAGCTCGCCGATGCACAATATGGGCTTGAGGCCCCCGGCCAGGACCGCCCGCAACTTCCGGTTGATCTGCTCGTCGGTTTCCCCCAGGACATGGCGGCGTTCCGAGTGGCCCACGATCACGTAGCGGCAGCCAACATCCCGCAGCATATTGACGCTGATTTCGCCGGTGAACGCCCCGTCGGGCTCGAAATAGACGTCCTGGGCCCCCAGGGCGATCGGCCCGGATTGCAGGGCCTCGGCGACGATCGGCAGATAGACGAACGGCGGACAGACGGCCATGTCGATGGTGCCCGACAGGTCGCGATCCGCGAGTTTTTGGCACAATCCGTTGGCCAAGGCCCGCGATCCGGCCGAATCCAGGTTCATTTTCCAATTGCCCGCGACAAAAACCTTACGCATCCAGCTTGCTCCCAACCGACCGATTATGATATAAATACTTTTCTTTAAAACATTTACGCATAGACACCCCGCACAGGATGCCGCTATCAAACCTAGTACTATACCACCGGTCGGGCCGAAATGCAACTGCCAAAACAGCAAATCCCGCCCGGAATCGCTGGCAGAATGGGGCACGGGCGATCCTGTCGTGTTCCCTGTTTCCAGGCCGCCGGCATCAGCGGGAAGATGGGCTGGAGGTGCTACCACAATAATAAAAAGTGTCTCGCCTCAGTCGCCCAGGGTGTACATTGTGGCGCTAGAGGATTTCGCGGGCGCGGGGGTAGCTGCCCAGGGTGATGATCCGCAGGCAGTGATTGCCGGCCTCCCGGATCGCCTGGCGGACCTTCTCCTCGGCCTGGTGGCCCTCGCAGTCCACGAAGAAATAATAGACGTTTTCCCGCTGGGAGCTGGGATGCGACTCGATGTTGGTCAGATTCACCCCGTGCCTGCGAAAGGCCATCAGGCAATCGACCAGGGCGCCGGCCTTGTCGGCGGTGCTAAAGACGATGCTGGTCTTGTCCTGGCCGGTCTGACGGGCACTCTGGCGGCCGATGACGAAAAAGCGGGTGAAATTGTTCGTGTTGTCCTCGATGTGTTCGCAGACGATCTGGAGGCCGTAGAGTTCCGCGGCCAGCGCCGAGCCGATGGCCGCCCACCCGTCTTTCTGGGCGGCCTGGCGGGCCGCCTGGGCCGTCGAGGGCATCGGCAGGATATTCACCTGCGGCAGGGTGGATGAGAGCCAGCGGCGACACTGGGCAAACACCTCCGGCTTGGAGCAGACCGTATGAATCTGCTCGACCGTGCAGTTGGCCAGCAGATTGTGATGGATGGCGACCAGCACCTCGCTGCAAATGACCACGTTGGAATCGATCAGCGAGTCCAGGGTCTCGATGACGCCGCCGACGGTGGAATTCTCCACCGGGACCACGCCGAGATCGCAGTGCTCCCGGACGATCTCATCGAAGACGCCCCGGATATCCGCCTGCGGTTCGTATTTGACGCTCCGGCCGAACTTGAGCAGCGCCGCCCCGTGCGAGAAGCTGCCTTCCGGGCCGAGGTAGGCGATCCGCAGGGGCCGCTCCAGGAAAAACGAGCCGCTCATCATCTCCCGATAGATGGCCAGCAGGCAGTGGTCCGGCAGGGGCCCCTCATTAATGGCCTTGACCTTGTCCAGGATGATCCGTTCGCGATCGGGGGCGTAGATGGGCGGGGCGCCGGTCTCGTTCTGCTTCAAGGCGCCGACCTGCTGGACCACGCGGGCCCGCTTGTTCAGCAGCTCGACGAGCTGGATGTCGATTTCGTCGATCTGCTGCCTGAGCTGTTCGATCTTGCTCACGTCGGACATCTCCGCCGGCCGGTCGGCCATAACGCCCCGCCGCCTGCTGCCGCGTCCACGAATCATTACAACGCAGCTCGTCGATCCGCGCGTCGAACGGGAAATCCATCCTCCGCCGGGAGGCCGCCCTCGAGGGATCCATCCTGCACCCCATCAGGAGAATCAAGCCGCTCGGGCAATTTTCTAGCAGGAGGCCCGGCCGCCGTCAAGGGAATTTTGGCCGGGACTGACGGGATTCATCGGTCCGAACGAGTCGAGAGGTCCGCTTCGCCGGCCGCGCCGGCGATGATGCCCCGGTAAAATCCGCTATTCCCTCCGGCCGGCCGCGGCGCCATCGCCGCGCTTGGCGAACCTGGCGGTACAACGCCGGCGGCCTAACGCTCCCGCAGGAGGGCGTCGATCAGGACAAACAGCAGATCGATCTCGTGGCGGCAGCTGATGCGCAGGTGGTCGCAAAGCTGGGCGGTCAGTTTCAGGGCGTCGGGCTGATGGGCCAGGATATCCTCGACGCGGGCGGGCGTGAACTCGCCCGGCTCGATGAGGTTGAGAAACCGGCCGAGCCGCTCGAACAGCACGCCGCGTTCCAGGCCGGCGGTCGACTCGTGGACGGAGCGGCCGAAGAGGTTCTCCAGTTCCACGCCGTCGATCTCGGCCAAAATGGACTGCGGATTCATCTTGCCCGCGGCGATGAAATCCCGGATCTGATCGGTGGCGTGCCGATCCATCAGGGCGGCCATGCCGGAGAGCACGAACCCGCCGCGATGGGGGAACAGCCTGCCGAGCAGGAGGTGGCCCTCTTCCATCTCCGTGGAGATCAGACGTTCCCGGACGGCGTACCGCTTGGCCGGCCGCAGCAGATCGACGGCCAGAAAGCCCTCCTCGGGCCTGACCTGCGCCACCTCGAACAGGCCGAGGACAAACTGCAGGCAGTCGGACACGTCGCGGCGCTGGGATTCGGAGAGCGTCTCGGCGTGCTGGAGGTACCAATACTCCGCGGGCGTGGCCTCCAGCTCGGCAATGGCGTAATCGAAGACGAACCACTCCAGGCAGCGGCCGACGACCTCGAGCTGGCCCTCGTAGCCGCCCAGGTCGGCGGGCTCCTGTCCGCAAAAGAAGACGAACTGGGCCCGGCGGCGGTAGCGGCTGACGTGAGGGTCGTTGATGGCTTCCGTGGAAATCCGCTCCAGGATCGCCAGCCGGTCCGGCAGGGACGGCAGCCGCAGGGACTCGTCGCCGGGATATTGTCCGTCGGGATCCAAATAGGCGTCGTTCGAGGGCATCAGAGAATCCTTTTCGCGGGACACTCCTTCAGGGCCGTACCCGAGGTCATATAGCCGGCCGGCGGCCCTGTCAAGCGGAATCGCCCCCGGCGGCCTTGATCCGTGCTCTGCCGCAGGCGTGTCCCTATAAATCTATCTACCCTAACACGTTAGGGTGCGGCGCCGACGGGGGCCGATCCGGTCTCGCCAAAATATCAGGCTTGTGAGGACGCCCCGATTGCGTATAATGTGGCCTTTTACGCAATATGCGATTGGGTGCATTGCCGGTTCCCTTAGGGGAACCTCTAGGGAAAAAATACACTATGGCAGAAACGATTCGATCGATGGACGAGTTGGTCTCCCTTTGCAAGCGGCGGGGGTTCATCTTCCCCAGCAGCGACATCTACGGCGGCCTGGCCAGTTGCTACGACTACGGGCCGCTGGGGGTGGAGCTCAAGCGCAACGTGAAAAACGCCTGGTGGAAGGCCGTCGTGCAGATGCGGGACGACATGGTCGGGCTGGATTGCAGCATCCTGATGCACCCGATGATCTGGAAGGCCTCCGGCCACGTCGACAAGTTCGCCGACCTCGTCGTCGAGTGCCGCAAGTGCAACACCCGCACCCGCGTGGACCATCTCCAGGGCGCCGAAGGCGTCGAGACGACCCGCCACAGCCACGGCGAGGCCCAGGCCGGCGCCGACCTGTCGGACAAGGTCTGTCCGGGCTGCGGCTCCACGGGGCAGTTCACCGAGCCGATGGCCTTTCGCCTGATGTTCGAGACCCAGATGGGCGCCAATGTCGACGACTCCATGAAGGTGTACCTGCGGCCGGAGACCGCCCAGGGGATCTTCGCCAACTTTGGCAACGTCCTGGACAGCACCCGTCTAAAAATCCCCTTCGGCATCGCCCAGATCGGCAAAAGCTTCCGCAACGAGGTGACCACCAAGGCGTTCATCTTCCGCACCCGCGAGTTCGAGCAGATGGAGATCGAATTCTTCTGCCGGCCCGGCACCGACGACGAATGGTGGTCACGCTGGAAGGAGCAGCGGATGCAGTGGTATCTCGACCTGGGGATCCGCAAGGAAAACCTGCGGTTCCGGGAACACGCCCCCGACGAGCTGGCTCACTATGCCAAGGCCTGCGTCGATATCGAGTATCTCTTCCCCTTCGGCTCGGGCGACTGGCAGGAGCTGGAGGGCATCGCCAACCGGACCGATTACGACCTGCGGCAGCATCAGCGGGGGATCCGCTCGGTCACCCGATGGTTCGAGAACCGGCGCGACACGGAAAAAACCCCGCTGGTCGAGGAGGCAGCCGAATGGCACAAGGGCCCGCTGAGCTACTTCGACGATCAGGCCCGGGAGAAATTCATCCCCTATGTGATCGAGCCGTCGGCCGGCGTGGACCGCGGGGCCCTGGCGTTCCTGGTGGACTCCTACGCCGAGGAGGAGGTCCGCGGCGAGATGCGCAACGTCCTGCGGCTGCACCCGTCGCTGGCCCCGATCAAGGTCGGCATCTTCCCCCTGGTCAAGAAGCAGGGCATGCCGGAAAAAGGCCGGGCGATCTACGACGACCTGAAGCGCTTCTGGAGCTGCTTCTACGACGAGAAGGGCGCCGTCGGCCGCCGCTATCGCCGCCAGGACGAGGCGGGCACGCCGTTTTGCGTCACGGTGGACGGCCAGACCCTCGAGGACGATACCGTCACCGTCCGCGACCGCGACAGCATGGAGCAGGTGCGGGTCGGCGGCGATAAACTGCGGGCATTTCTGCTGGAAAAACTTGACATGTAGTTTTGCACGCCAAGTCGCCAAGAAGAACAATATGGGCCGCGGCGGGTGGCGGATTATGCGTAAAAGCAGACATTATTTTATACCTATAACTTCTAAAAAATGAGCAACAAGGACCGGCAACGATGCCGGTGGAGTCATGTTCCTTCATATTGCTCGACGCCCTGGTTAGTGTCAGCCGGATCGATCCGGTCTGATCTGTACGGCAAGGAAACAAACGATGGCAGACAACCTATCACGGCGACAGTTTTTGCACACGACGGCGGCGGCCGCCCTGGCGGGCCTGGGAACGGGGCAGGATGCCCAGGCACTGGCTGAACCAGCCGCGGCGCCCCAATCCAAACCGGCCCAATCGGTGTTTCCCCGCTGGCGGGGATTCAACCTTTTGTACCTGTTCACCGCCGACCGCTACAGCCGGCCGGTCGAGGACGATTTTCGCTGGGCGAGCGACTGGGGATTCAACTTCATCCGGCTGCCGATGAGCTACCGCATCTGGACGGATCCCGGCGACGTCTATAAAATCCAGGAACAGCCGTTCGAACGGATCGACCAGGTCGTCGCCTGGGGCCGCACGTACGGCCTGCACGTCAGCCTGAATCTCCATCGCGGGCCCGGCTACTGCGTCAATCGCGGCGAAACCGAACCGTTCGATCTCTGGAAGGACGCCGCCGCCCTCAAGGCGTTTGCCTATCACTGGGAGCACTTCGCCCGCCGGTATAAGGGCATTTCCCCCCAGCAACTGAGTTTCGATCTGATCAACGAGCCCAAAAATCCCTCCGAGGACGGCATGACGCGGCAGGATTATGAACGGGTGGTCCGCGCCACGGTCCAGGCGATCCGGGCGATCGATCCGGAGCGGCTGATCGTCGCCGACGGCGTCTCGTGGGGAACCGAGCCGATGCCGGAGCTGGCCGACCTGAAGATCGGCCAGAGCTGCCGCGGCTACTATCCGTCCGCCATCAGTCACTACCGCGCCAGTTGGGTGGACCGCGACATGTCGTTTCCGGAGCCGATCTGGCCCGATCCGCAGGGTACGAGCCACCAAAAGACCCGGCAAAGCCTGGAGGCCCATTACGCGCCCTGGGCCGCTCTGGCCCGCCAGGGCGTGGGCGTGCACTGCGGCGAATGCGGCTGCTTCAACCGGACGCCGCACCCGGTGTTCCTTGCCTGGTTCCGCGACGTCCTGGAGATCCTGACCGGCCACAACATCGGCTACGCCCTCTGGGAGCTTCGCGGCTCCTTCGGCGTGGTAAACTCCCGGCGCGCGGACGTGGAGTACGCGGACTTTCAGGGCCAGAAGCTGGACAAGAAGCTGCTGGACCTGCTGCGGGAGTTTTGATCCCGTCCGGCCGCGGCAACGGCGGCGGGATCTTTCCGGGTAGCACACCAAACAGCAAGGAAGATAAGGCCGACAGACAAGGCCGGACGGAGTCTCGTTTAGACAAGGGACAGACATGAGCGACCAGACCATTCGCATCAGCCAGATGAAGGACCACGTCGGCCAGGAAGTCGCCATCAACGGCTGGCTTTACCATTCCCGCGCCGGCGGCAAGGTGCAGTTCCTGGTCGTCCGCGACGGCAGCGGCATGTGTCAGGCGGTGATGGAAAAGACTGACGCCAACGCCGAGCGGTTTGACCAGCTCAAGCATCTCGGCCAGGAATCCTCCCTGCAGGTTCGCGGAACCGTCCGCGCCGAGGAGCGCAGCGTCGGCGGCTACGAGCTGGCTCTCAGCGATGCCCGCATCGTCCACGCGACCGAGGGCTACCCCATCACCCCCAAGGAGCACGGCACCGATTTTCTCCTGAAACACCGCCACCTGCACCTGCGGTCGCGGAGGCAGTGGGCCCTGGCGCGGCTGCGGCACACGGTCATCGAGGCCATCCGCGATTTCTTCAACGATAACGGCTTCACCCTGGTGGACACCCCCATCTTCGCCCCGGCCGCCGGCGAGGGCGAACAGACCCTCTTCCAGGTGGATTACTTCGGCCAGCCGGTCGCCCTGGCCCAGACGGGCCAGTTGTACCTGGAGGCGGCGGCGTTGAGCCTGGGCAGGGTCTACTGCTTCGGCCCGACCTTCCGGGCGGAAAAGAGCAAGACCCGCCGGCACCTGACCGAGTTCTGGATGGTCGAGCCGGAGATCGCCTACATCGATCTGGACGGCCTGCTGGAGGTCGCCGAGCAGTTCATCTGCTCTATCGTGCAGGCCGTATTGGCCAAGTGTATACCCGAACTGGACATCCTCGACCGCGATCCGGCCGAGCTGGAGAAAATCGCGCCGCCCTTCGTGCGGCTTAGCTACAGCGAGGCCGTTGACCTGCTGCACAGCGAGGCCGTTAGAGACTTCCTCGACCGGCAACTGGAGGAAAAGAAGGCCCAGGCGGCCGCTCGGGAACAGGAAATCGCCCAATGGTCCGAGCAACTGCCCGCGGCCAAAAAACAGTGGCAAAAGGACAAGCTCACCCAGCAGATCCAGACCGCCCGCGAGGAGATCGGCGAGCTGACCGAGCAGATCGGCAACATCCCCCACCACCGGGAGCTGGCGGCCGGATTCGAATGGGGCAAGGACCTGGGCGGCTCGGACGAGACCATCATCTCGCAACTGCACGAGAAACCGACCTTCGTCCACCGCTATCCCACACAGGCCAAGGCGTTTTACATGAAGCCGGACCCGCAGGATCCGCGGGTCGTGCTGAACTTCGACCTGCTGGCCCCCCAGGGCTACGGCGAGATCATCGGCGGATCCATGCGCCAGGACGACTACCAGGCGCTCGTCGAACGCATCCGGCAGATGGATTACGACCAGGGCGACTATGAATGGTACCTGGACCTGCGGCGCTACGGGTCGGTGCCGCACGGCGGCTTCGGCCTGGGCGTGGAGAGGACCGTCGCCTGGCTGGCCGGCATCCAGCATATTCGCGAAACGATAGCCTTCCCGCGGCTGATGGGTAAGATATACCCCTGAGACGCTGCGGACAACCTCCCCGGGAAATCAGCACCATGACACCAAAAGAACGCATCGACGCGGTATTGGCCGGCCGGCCGGTAGACCGCGTGCCGGTCACGCCCATCTTCATGGCCTGGGCCGCCAATTACATCGGCCGCAACTACCGCGAGTATTATCTCGACGGCGACGTGCTGGTGGAATCCCAACTGGCGATGGCCCGCGACTTCCAGGTGGACCAGGTCTCGGCCATCAGCGATCCCTGGCGGGAGGCGAGCGGCTACGGCATGGAGTTCGACTACCCGGAGGACGGCGTCGGCAAGCCGCGGGACGTATTGCTCAAGTCGCCCGCGGACATCGATAGGCTCACCCTGCTCGATCCCTACGGCGCCGCGCGGATGAAGCAGCGGATCGACAGCGTGGCCAAGCTGGCCGCCGCCGTCGGGGACACCCACGGCGTACTGGGCTGGGTGGAGGGTCCCGCGGCGGAATACGTGGACCTGCGGGGCATGCAAGACGCCATGCTGGATCTGATGGATCGCCCGGAGATCTTCCAGCGGGCGGCGGACGTATTGGTCGAAAACGCCGTCTGCTTCGCCGTCGCCCAGGTCGAGGCCGGCGCCGACATGATCGGCGTGGGCGACGCGGCGGCCAGCCTGATCGGGCCCTCCCTGTACGAGCGGCTGGTCCTGCCCGGCCAGCAGAAACTGTTCGCCGCCATCCATCGGGCCGGCGCCCGGGTCAAGCTGCACATCTGCGGCAATATCGCCAAGATCGTCGCCGGGATGGCCCAAAGCGGCGCCGACATCATCGACGTGGACTGGATGGTCCCGCTGGAGAAGGCCCGGCGGGACGTCGGCGACGACATCGTCCTATGCGGCAACTTCGATCCGGCGGCGGTCCTGCTCCAGGGAACGCCGCAACAGGTGACCGCCGCCGCCAGGGACTGCATCGCCCGGGCCGGCGAGCGCTTCATCCTGATGCCCGGCTGCGAGGTGCCGCCGGGTACGCCCCTGGAGAACCTGCGGGCGTTCTGTCCCAATGAAAACACCCTGGGCTTCCTGGCCAAATGAGATGCCCATGAACAGCGCAAATCCCATCCTGGCCGGCAAGCGCGTGCTGGTCCGCCGGCTCAAGGCCGCCGACGCCGAGGACCTGCACCGACACCTTGGCAACAGGGAAATCGGCCGCTGGCTGATCGGGCTGCCGCAGCCCTACACTCGCCAAATCGCCGCCCGGTTTATCCGCTGGTCCCAGAGGCAGTCCCGCCTGCAAAAAGAATTCCACCTGGGCATCGTGCTCCAGTCGACCCAAAAGGTCATCGGCGGCGTCGGTCTCAAGCGCGTGGACACCCAGCACCGATGCGCCGAACTCGGATTCTGGATCGGCAAACCGTACTGGAACCAGGGCCTGACCACCGAAGCGGCCCGCCTGCTGTTGGATTTCGGATTCCGGCGGCAGGGCCTGCACCGGATATACGCCCACACCTTTGACAAGAACATCGCCTCCCGGCGGGTGCTGGAAAAATGCGGCTTTCAACTCGAAGGCGTGATGCGGGAGGCGGTGGTTCGCCACCACCAGCGGCGCGCGTTTTGCAATTACGGAATTCTCAAATCGGAATATCGAAACGAATCAGTGCAACGAAAGAAAAAACGCCCACGAACCAGCTAATCCGGCCCCCAATGGCCGTCATCCCCACGGGGCCTTTTTCAGGTTAGTGGTCTTTTCCTTCAGGTTGAAGATCCGCCGGGCGTTTTCATGCATCACGGTATCGACTAGATCAAGGGCGTCCTTCTGGGCGATCCAGCCCTCCTCGACCAGTTCCGAAAGGGCCTGGGCGATCCCCATCCGCGCGATGATGGCGTGGCCCAGGACCGGCTCGACCGGAATGTAGTCGCCGCCGAACGTCAAGACCTTGTTCGCCGGCGCCGTGACCAGGTATTTCTTCAAAAAATCCTTGGCGGCGATCGGATTGATGATCCACGACCAGCACATGTCGACGTAGGCGTTGGTATACTGCTTGGCGACCGAGATCAATTCCTCGTAATAGGGATAACAGATGTGCATGAAGACGAAGCGCGAATCCGGAGACCGCCGGCAGAGGTCCGTGGCGGAACCGGGATTGTGGATCAAACGCCCCAGCGGCATGCTGTTGCAGCCGGCATAATAGCCGGTATGGAGTTTGACGGGCAGGTGGTTCTCGGTGGCCCTCTCCACGGCGTACCAGAACAGGTGATCCTCCAGGGCCTTTTGTTCCGGCCCCGTGAGATCCTGGTTCTCCAGCCGTTTGGCAAATAGGTTCTCGACGGCTGGGGCGTCAACGGTTTCGTAATCGATGTCCCGGCTGTAGGCCTGCTGCGACTTGACGGCGACGGCATACTTGGCGTATTTGGCAAACCACCAGTCGATGACTTTATGCCAGTCGTCCAGGCATTTGACCTGGCGGCCCGTGGGTTCGCTGTACTGATCGATATTCGGCCCGGCAAACATCCCGAGGATGCTGAGATCCTGCATGAGCAGTGTCGGCATTTTCGATTCCAGGAACGGCCGACCCAGGCAGTTCACCTGACAGGATTCGATCTTCGCCGTGTCGCAAAGAATGTGCCGGTAGAATCCGGGCTTGCGGGTCTTTTCGTATCCGGCCTGAACGGCGCGAACCGTCTTGGCCGACAAGTCCTCCACGCCGTAGAGTTCCCGGATCGCCCGGTGGACCGCCTGGCCGTAGCCGGTGTTCTTCACGGCGGGCCAGCAGGGTTCCAGGATCTTCCATTTGTCGACGGGATCGATCTCCGGCGAGAAAAAACGGTTCCATTCGGCCTCGGGCATGCCCGAGGTGAGCAGATCGGAATCCAGATAATGCGAAAACAGCAGGCTCCAGTCGTCGCTCTGGACGCGCGGATGGTCGGTTCCCTGGAGTCGATCCGCCTCCTCGATCAGGTGCTCATGCGTATCAATGAGAGGCGTCTGCCAGACCTTTTCATATATCGCCTTTCGTGCCGTTCCCGGCGACAGGGCCGGGTCTGGGACGGTTTCCTTCGCGGGAAGTTCGTGAGTCCCAAACAACGAAAAGGCGCCGGCGGCTCCGATGCCCTTCAAGGACGTCCTGCGGGAGATCAGCTTGTTCTTTTTCATCGTTCGTTCCCTCGGTTTGGCGAAATCCGGTAATCAAATTGTATTGACATTCGGCAATATTATACTATGGTCTGGGTAAAATACCAGCAAGGATTTTTCTGCGTTCGATCGCACGATCCCGCTCATGACAGCAGGAAGCACACATGGCATATCGAAATCTGGGCGCATTTATACAGGAACTGGCCCGCGACGGAGAGTTGGTTCGCATCGCGGCCGAGGTGGACCCGGTGCTGGAGATCACCGAGATCGCCGACCGGGTCATGAAGAGCCCCGGCGGCGGCAAGGCCCTCTTGTTCGAGAAGGTCAAGGGCTCTACCCTGCCGCTGCTGATCAACGCGCTGGGCAGCCGGGCCCGCATGTGCCGGGCGCTGGGCGTGGAGGATTTTTCGGAGATCGCCGACCGGATTTGGGCGATGCTGAAACCGGAAATGCCCACCACGTTCGTCGAAAAGGTCAAGAAGCTGCCGGAACTGGCCCAGATGGCCGCATTCCTGCCCAAGCGGGTCAAGAACGCCCCCTGCCAGGAAATCGTTTCTGAAGGTACGGAGGCGTCGCTGGATCTTCTACCAATCCTGAAATGCTGGCCGCTGGACGGCGGCCGCTATATCACCTTCGCCGGCATCCACACCAAGGACATCCAGACCGGCAAGCGCAACGTCGGCATGTATCGTGTCCAGCAGCTTGACGGATACTCCTGCGCCCTGCACTGGCAGATCCACCACGACGGCGCGGCGCACTGCCGCGGCTACGCCCGGGCCGGGCAAACCATGCCGGTCGCCATCGTGCTCGGGGGCGATCCGGCCCTGAGTTACGCCGCCTCGGCGCCGCTGCCGGAGGGCATGGACGAGATCGTGTTCGCCGGCTTCCTGCGGCGCCGGCCCGTCGAGCTGGTCGCCGCCAAGACCATCGACCTGGAGGTGCCGGCCGAGGCGGAAATCGTCATCGAGGGCTACGCCGATCCGCGGGATCTGGTCGCCGAAGGCCCCTTCGGCGACCATACCGGCTATTACAGCATGCCGGAC
>JAFGFX010000385.1 GCA_016930855.1 Sedimentisphaerales bacterium
AGGGAGAAATCCCTGGCGGAGATGATCGCGCAGTTTCCCGTACAACTGGTTTTGGCCGGACCGATCGGCGTTTCTTCCGCATTTCGTTCCTGTTCCGTGATGGGCGTCACATCATAGGTATCCATTTGCGTCTGTTCCATGTGCAACCGAGTCATGACATCCTTCCCCGCGTTCGTTCGCCGACGCATCTAATATCCTCGCAGCTTTTTTGCCATGCGGGAACGAATGTAAATCGCGATAATATTCAACAATAGAATCAGCGTGATCAGCGTCATAACCATTCCGTACTGTTTATGCGGCACCAGCATCGCCAGACGATCCCCGACCGCCAGATCATAGCCGCCGTACGACAGGGCCCGGGTCGGTTCCGTAATCGATTCCGGGATGGGCCCCAGAGCCGCCGCCCCCGTAAACATGATGGGAGCCGTTTCGCCCGCCGCCCGACTCACGCTCAAAATGATTCCCGTCAGTATCCCCGGCAGCGCCGCCGGCAGGGTCACCGTGACAAAGGTCCGAAATCGACCCGCTCCCAGCGCCAGGGATGCTTCCTTATAGGTTTGCGGTACGGATTTGATCGCCTCTTCACTGGCACGAATAATGACCGGAAGCACCAAGACCGCCAGGGTCAACGACGCCGAGAGAATGCACTTCTGCGACGGCAGACCGATTTTGGGAAACAGGTACAGGATGTAAAACGCCAGGCCGAACAAGCCGAATACAATACTGGGTACGCCGGCCAGCGTATTCACGGAGGTGCGAATGATCTTCACGACGACATTGTCTCCGGCGCATTCGACCAAATAGGCCGCCGACACGACCCCCAGCGGCACCGCAAACGCCATGGCCAGCAGGGTCAATAACAAGGTGCCGATAATCTCCGGACCGACGCCGCCGAAATAATGCCCCGGCGTGCTGTCGTCAATAAAATACTGCCAGTACAACGTCCAGCGCGGCTTCAGCATCGCCTCGACGTTCGCCTCCAGATCGCCGAACCAGCTCTCCAGGGTGGTCCCTTTGAATTGGGATTCGCTTTGATCGCGCCGAACCTCCTTTTTGATTAATGGTTGTCCCTCCTCCTGAGAGACCCATTCGGTGGCGTATACAATCGTATGCAGATTGCGTTGGGCCATATCCCAGCGGGTGGCGCCGTATCGGTTCTGGGTGAGAGCCGGCAGGGGCTCATCCGGCCGGGGGCCAAAAAGCAATACCAATGCGTTCTGCACCTCCTCTAAAGGACCGGCATATTTCTCGCGACGGGAAAGATCGATGGACGTCACGATATCCTTATAGTCCAGCGCCTGACGAAAGTACTCCTCCACCACCGTCCCCCGGAAATCCGGATCGCTTCGGTAGGCCAACACCCGATCCAGCATCTCCAGCGCGGCATCGGCGTCGGTCTGTTCCAAGGCCTCGACGAACTGGTTTCGCACCGTGCGGCACCGGGAGCGCAGCGTTTGTTTGTCCTGCCCCGTCACGTCCTTTTGGTCCAATTCCTCGCCGTATCGACGATAAATCTGTCGGGCCTCGTCCACCCGTGCATTGATGTCAATGCCTCGTTTGAAGTGGTCTATCCTTTCATAAAACGTCGCCCGAAGGGCCTCGACCTGCCGGGTTTCCGCCTGGACGTCGTCTGGATCGCCCCGGGTATGCAGATCCCATTGCAATTCGCGAAATTCGTTCGTGCCGCGAAAGACGACTGCTGTGCTGCCCCGCCGGATCATCGGCACGAGAAAGATAAGCAAAACGACAACCAACAGCGCCACCGAGAGATGCGCCGAGGACGTGAACACCTTGTTGAAGATCTGGCGCGTGGCTAGCGCCGAACGACCCCAAACCCCCAACATCGTCTCCCAAAATGACTGGAGCGCTTTGTTCATTTTACCGCGGCCCCCGTGGATCTCTTGATCCGCGAAAGGAAATACTCACTGACCAAATTCAACAAGAAGGTGAACACGAAGAGGATCACGCCAAGCGCGAACAAGGCGCCGTAATGCTGCGAACCATGGGGCACCTCCCCCATGTCCGAGGCGATGTTGGCCGTGATCGTGCTGATCTGCTGGGACAGATCCCACCAGGGCGACGGGATGTGATTGTAGGCCTTGCCGGAAGCCATCAACACGACCATCGTCTCGCCGATCGCCCGCATCATCCCCAGGATAATCCCCGCGATGATCCCGCTGTGGGCGGCCGGGATGACGACCTTGATCATCGTTTCGGCGCGGGTAGAGCCCAATCCATAGGCGGCCTCGCGAATCTCGCGCCCCACGGCGGACAGGGAATCCTCCGACACGCTGATGATGGTCGGCAGCGCCATCACCGCCAGGATGATCGAGGCGTTCATGGCGTTCGTCCCCGCCGGAAAACCAAAGGTATCCTGCATATACGGCGCCACGACCAATACGGCGAAGAATCCGTAGGCGACCGAGGGAATGGCGGCCAGGATCTCGATGATCGGCTTGAAGATCTGCTGCACCTTGAAGGGGGCGATGTCGCTGAGAAAGACGGCCGCCAGCAAGCCGATCGGAACCGCGATGACCAGGGCGCCGATCGCGACGTAGACCGAGCCGACGATAATGCCCAGCGCCCCGAATTCGGGATTGTCCGCCTGCGGGTACCAGCTTTTCTTGGTCAGAAAATCACCGACGGGATAACTCGTGAAGAACCCGATGGACTCCTTGATCACAAACACGAAAATCAACAGGACCGCCACGACCGACGCACAGGTAATCGAAAAAAGAACGATCCGCCCGGCGTGGGCGGTGAGATACCCCATCAAATTCTCACCGGGCGTAAGAAGCAACGACCGAGTTGGCTCGGTCGTTGCTTGCGATACCATCCTGTCTGGCGCTGAACCCATCGTTTCATCCATCAAGTCGTCCCGCAAATGAACCTGTCGGTCAGTAATTGGTCAAGGGAACAAAGCCCTTGGCCTCGATGATCTCCTGTCCTTCCTCGCTCAGATAGAACGTGCAGTACTCATGCACGATGGAGCCCAGCTTGGGATACCCGTTCGTAAACAGAAACAAGGGGCGGCTGACGGGGTATTTGCCCTTGGCGATCGTCTGCTTGTTCGGCTTGACGCCGTCAACCGTCAGCGCCTTGACGCTGACATCCAAAAAGCCCAATCCCACGTACCCGATAGCGCCGGCGGTGGTTTTCACCCGGGCATGGGCCTGGGGATTGCCAGGGACATACTCCGTGTTGGCCGCCATTTTTTCCTTGTTCATCACCAGGCCGTGGAAGGTTTCATAGGTCCCCGACGAGGTGTCGCGACTGATGATTACGATGGGCATATCCGCACCGCCAACGTTCTTCCAGTTCGTGATCTTGCCGGTGTAGATCGACCGGATCTGCTCCGTCGTCAGCGCCGTCACCGGATTCGACGGATGCACGATCACGCACACCCCGTCCATCGCGATGACATGGGCCATCGGCCAGACGCTGTTGATCACGGCGCTGCGGAACTCGTTTTCCTTCATGAACCGGCTCATCATCGCGATATCGCAGCGGTTATCCACCAGGGCGGCCGCCCCGTCGCCGCTGCCCGTCTTGTTCACGGTAATCTTGAGGTCCGGATACTTGCGCATAAAGGCCTCGGCAAACGCATCCCCGATCGGCCCCACCGTGGTCGAGCCATCCAATTGGAGAGCCTGCTGCGATAGTCCGACCGCGGGAAACACCACCGCGGCCACCATGGCCACCAATACTACCTTTTTCATGTCTGTCTCCTTGCTTCGTTCTCTTAGGGTTCGCTCGATACTTCCAATACTTCTTCCACTCTCTACCTTAATTGTACGCGCCGATTGTTAGGATCGTGTTACGCCCCGGTTAGTTCTGCATGAGTGTTTTGTGCCGGGCCGGCTGTTTTAGAACTTCAAGACCATGTCCACCTGGAGCCGACGATAATCATCGTAATCGTCGCCTTTTTCGTTCAGGAAATAACTCACGCCGGTCTCGACATTTTTGGCAACGATATACTTAAACTGTATCTGATGGCCCCGGCCATCGGTGCTGCCGCCGATAAAGTCCGAATCGTTGAACGCGCCGACGACCGCATCCTTTTCGATGTGCCGGTAGTTGTATCCCGCCTGCCAGGTGCCGGGGTCCTTGGCCTTGTTCAGCGTGTACCCGACCATGCAGCCCTGATTTTCCGAGGTATGCTCTGCCCCGGCGTTGCAGACGAAATTCCCATAAAATCCCATCGGAATGTCCATCAGGGAAAAGCCCATTTCCGCAAACAGCTCGACGATGTTGAAATCGCTGACATACACCCCGTTGTCGAAAATATTGCCCATGGCGTTGCCTTTGTAGTTCAGCGATCCGGCGCCCTGCACGTTGCCGTAATCATAGTAACTGACCCCCCCGGTCAACTTCACGCCGTCCAGCGCCTGCTGAAGCCCGACCTGGGCGCCCCACAGGCTCTGGGCGGGATCATCCCCCTTGTCTTCGCGAATCCAGAAGCCGCCGCCGTTGGCGAACAGCTCGGTCGACTCGCCCAGGGCGGTCTTGTAGGTGCCCGCCACCCCTTCCGGCGTCAGGTCCCCGTCCCAGATCAACTGGTTCTTGCCCACGTTATGGAAGGGATTATTCATCTTTCCCCCGATGACGTGCAGGCCCTTGACCGCTTCGGGATGGTAGTCCAGGTACGCCATATCCAGCCAGAGGTCCTTGCTGGAAAACCCATCCGACAGCGTCTGGTTCGTCGACGCCGGGTCTTCCGAGCCCGACGCGATCCGAACGCCGACGTCCCACTCGTCGTTGACCTGGGCATTCATCATCAACCGCGCCCGAATACGGTTGCGGTTGTGCCCGTCCTTCCACTCGCCGCCGGCCTCCTCATCGATGCTTTCATGCCGATAGCGAAAGTCGCCGGAAAATTTTATCTTCTCGATCCATTTGAGATTGTCCGGCAATCCCGTTTCCACCTTCTTGCCGGCCAGCTCGGCCAGCTTCTGCTGGAACACCAGCGTCATCTTCTGGTCTTCCGTTTCATACGTGTCCAATTTTTTCTGCAACGATA
>JAFGFX010000386.1 GCA_016930855.1 Sedimentisphaerales bacterium
GCCCATGCCCATGCCGCCCATGCCCATGCCGCCCATGCCCATGCCCATCATCCCCATCGCCTGCTGGCCGACCAGGTCGGCGACGTAATAGTCACGGACGTAGTACCGCTCGGGCAGGTCGTCCTCGGCGGCGATGGTGATGACGCCTTGGTCGATGGTATAGGCCGCCTTGGCGTATTTGCCGCTGGAGACGTATTCCAGGATGCTGTCCAGGGCCTTTTCCAGGGGCACATCCTTCAACTGCAGGGAGACGGTGTCGTCGCGGTTGATCCCGGCGGTGGTCTCCAGCGAGCCCCAGAGCACGTTCAGGTTCAGCCCGTGCTGGCTCTGGAAGTCGGTGACCACCTGGCTGAATTCGTTTTCCGTGTAGTCGATGGACACCTTCGTGTCGGTCAGTTTGTCGTAGATGGATTGATCGACGGGGGTGATGTCCGCCACCGTCTTGCGCCGCCGCTCGGTGAGCGCCAGCCAGTCGTTCTCCTCCTCGAATTTCGGCTGGCCGGGATACGTGATCTTGTCCGACCAGGGGATGGCGGATTCTTCCGTGTCCACCATCAGTTTTTGCCGCTCGTTGTCGATTTTTTGCAGCACCTCATACTGCCTGAGGATCAACTGCATGTTTTCCATGTCTTCCCGAAGCAGTTTCGCCTGCTCGTGGCGCGGATCCAGTTCCAGCAGAGTTTTCAAGGTGGCGATGGCCTGATCGTATTCGCGGTCCTTGCGGAATTTCAGGGCGCGTTCGAACAATTCGGTGATTTTTTCGTGTCGGGCGGCCTCCACGCGCATTTGGCGCTGAAATTCCTCGTCCTGGGCCTGCTGTTGCTTGAGAATCAGGGTTTGTTCGCTGGATTTTTTCTGCCGTTCGTCGATCAGCGTGAGCCAGCCGCGGGCCTCGCCGCGCATGCGGGCGTAGCGGTCGGGACCCAGCAGTTGCTTGTGGCCGTCCAGGCTGGCGAGGACCTGGGTGGCCTGGGCCCGGGCGTCGTCGAAGCGGTCCGAGCCGAGCAGGGTGGTGATCTTCTCGCGGGACTCGGTGAACATCGCCTCGATGTATTGGATCTGGCGCTGCTCTTTTTCGATAAGTCTATCCAGGATCGTGGGTTGCTCTTTGGCGGGGTACGCCTCCGGATGGTTCAGCTTGTATTCGGCGGCGGCCATTCCCGCCTGGGCCGGCTGGTGGAGGGGATCCACGGCCAGGGCCTGGGAGAAATATTGCCGGGCCTGGGCGTAATTGCCCTTGTTCATGGCCTGGTCGCCCAGGGCGGTCAGTTCCATGACCTGGCGGCGCTGCTCGGGGGTGATTTCCGGCTCCTTGTCCTTCTTGAGGAAGCCGAGGATGTCGAATTTCTTCTTTTCCTTTTCCGGTGCCGGCTCGGCCATCCCGGTCTGGGGCGCAACCACGGTCGGCGGGGCCGTCTCGGTCGGCGGGGCCGTCTGGTCTGGCGGGGTGGGGGTCTGGGGGGTCACCGGGGTGATGATGGTGACGTCGGGCGGGGTGGTCTCGGTCACGGCCAGCGGGGTCGTCTGCGTCGGGCCGGCGGGCTGGCCGGGGGTGCCCACGGCGGTCACGGCCAAAGGGGTAACGGTTTCGACGGCCTCGGGCGGCATCTGGACGGCGAGTTTTTCCCGCTTGGAGGCGATTTTTTTGAGGTAGCCCTCGGTGCTGGTGAGGTCGCCGCGCTCGAAGAGGTTCAGGCCGACGCCGCTGGCGAGGACCTGGGAGAAGCCGGCCTCGGCCAGGTCATACTGGTCGTTCTTGTAGTGCCTGACGCTCTGCTTGAACAGGACGATCATCTCCTGTTTGAGGGCCTTTTGCTGCTGCTTGAGGCGGCTTTCGATGACCTCGAGCTGGTCCTTGATTTTCTTGACCTGGGAGTCCGGCAGGTAGTCCCTTTGGGCGTAGGCCAGGCGGAACTCGGTGTTGGCCTTGTCCAGTTGGTCGGCCGCCAGCAGCTCGGCGCCGGCCTGGAGGGAGGCCTCGGCCTGTTGCTGGGCCAGCATGCCTTGCTGGGCCGCGTTTCGATAGTTCTCTTGGCGGTTCTGCTGGGAGGAGCTCATCTTGTCCCGGTACTCGTCGCTGCGGGCCAGGGTAGAGACCGCCTGCTCGTAGAGGTGCCGGTTCAACTGGGCCTTGACCGTGTCCAGCAGCTCGTCGACCTTTTTGCGCTGCGCGGCCAGTTCGTCCGCGTCGTCCTGGGCGGTCATGACGCCGGGTTGGAAGAGGCAGAAGACGGCCAGAATCGCGACGATCCCACCCCAACGATTCAGGCCGAAGAGGCCGCCCGTTAAACGCCCTTTGAGCCGATTTTGCTCTTGCAAGGTAAAGCTCCTTCTGTGGCAACCAGGCGCTTGGATCCCGCCGCAATCGGAGGCCCGCCTCGATATCATCCGCTGCGGTACGGCCTGGTTATGACGAAGTAAACAATGGTAATGGTTGGCCTGTTGTTGGCAAGTAAACTTCCTGTCCCTGAGGCTTTTAGGGTCCCTAGTGTAGGCGACCGGCGCGCGGTATGCAAACAAAAAAATACTTTTCGGAAAAAGGGAAATCCCGCTGTGTGGAGGCCTTACAGTCGCCGGCCGGTCCGGCGGGTCCGGGCGGGCCGGCGGGGGCGGGAGATTTTCTTAACTACATTTAATTTGGCAGGTTACGTTGTTTTTGGGCGGGAACACTGCCGCCGGTCCGCACGAGAGGACCGAAGGGAAGCCGAAAAAACCGCCGGAAGGCGTTGTGTGATAACATGTTAGATTTCGAGCGGACGAGGATTTCGGCCGGTGTCGAAGGAGGGATTCGGCAGGGGGCGAGCGCGATCAGGCCGAATGAGGGCGCAAAGAATCCGCGAGCAGGCGGTGTCGAGTTGGATTCCGCAGGGAGGTAAACGCGATCGGGCGGGATGAGGGCGCGGAAAACCCGACGACGGATCGGCCGGGCGGGGCCGGGTTGGTTGCCTTTCGGTTGCCCGGGGTTTGGCGGCGAGTCCATAGCCAGATGCCGGGCAGGTTTTGTCGTTTGCCCGTTTACTCGGTGAGCCAATGGCGGCTGAACTCGGACCAGTCGAGCAGGTTGACGATGCCGTCGGGGGAAGCCGGCGGGGCGATGTCGCAGCAGCGGCTGGATTCGCTTAGCCAGTCGTTGGCCAGGACGAAAAGATCGTAATTGTCCACGCGGCCGGGAAAGATAAAGTCGCCGGGCCGAATAAACTGCCAGGCGAGGCGGGGGTAATCGACCCCGTCAATACACATCTGCCAGTTATCCTCGCTGCCCTGGTCATCGCCGACGAAGTCCCAGCCAGCCGTAGTAAAGGTATTCGGATCCTGCATGAATTCAGTTGGTAAGCCGATGCCGCCGTTGCTGGAATCCTGGCCCGTTGTTTCGACGTCCCAGAAACAGCCCAACACGATGCCATCATTTCTAAAGACCAGCCCTCCTCCAGTCGATCCTTCGACTTTTCCAGTTGCGTAACACTTATAAATGGCGCCCCCATTGTTTACTACGAGACCTGCGGCATAATTGTAATCCACAATCGTATCGGCTTGGGAATAACAATTAGAAATAGAGCTGTTCTTAAAAGCATATCCTACCAATCCGCCAACACAGAGAACTCCGGAAACGGAACCGCAAGAATAGCAATTAGATATTTGTCCGTCGTTAAGGCCAGCAAGGCCTCCTACAGCTTCATCATTGCCGCCAATAACCTCAGCCCTAGATGAACAATTGACAATTGTGCCATGATTATAACCGACTAAGCCGCCAAGGGCTTCTCGCCCTTGTATTACGCTGTTTCTAA
>JAFGFX010000074.1 GCA_016930855.1 Sedimentisphaerales bacterium
ATGCCGTCGTGAGCATCACCGGCAAGCAACTGGTTCGCCAGGCGGACCCCTTTTTCTGGGATTTCGACGACTGGTTCAGTTTCCGGCCCAAGCTGCGGGAGCTGCCCTTTCTGGGCTCGGGGTTCCTGATCGATCCGCGGGGCTACATCATCACCAACGCCCACGTCGTCCAGGAGGCGGTCCAGATCAGCGTGGTCATGGCCGATCAGCAGGCGTACGAGGCCAAAAGGATCGTCGCCAGCCGCGCCGCGGACCTGGCGCTGGTCAAGATCGAACCCAAGCAGGCCGGTCAGACGTTTCCGACGGTCCGGCTCTGGACCGGCGAGGAGCTGCTCATTGGCGAGACGGTCCTGGCCATTGGCAATCCCTTCGGCTATCAGCACACCCTTACCGACGGGATCATCAGCGCCAGGCACCGTGAGCTGGAGATCGAGGACCGCGTCTTCGAAAACCTGATCCAGATTTCCGCCCCCATCAATCCCGGCAACAGCGGCGGGCCCCTGCTGAACATCAACGGGGACCTGATCGGCGTGAACATGGCCATCCGCCGTGCCGCCCAGGGCATCGGCTTTGCCCTGCCGGTCCAGCAGCTGCGCCGGGACCTGCCGGAGATGATCCATCGGACAATCGAGACGGATCTGCGTGTGGACCTCGGGGTTCTGGTGAGCGAGGAGCCGGTCGCCTCGGAACCGGCGACCGCCGGTGGGATCCCTGCCGGCCGTGTTCGGGTGGCAACGGTCCGCCCAGGCAGCGCCGCGGCCCAGGCCGGCCTGAAAAGCGGGGACCACATCGTCGCCGTGAACGGCAGGGTCATTCCGTCGGCCATCCAGTTCTACCTGGAGATTCTGGAATTGCCCTTGGACAGCCGGGTTCGCCTGGATATCGCCGGCGGCGCCGCCCCGCCGGAACGCCCGTCGGGCGCCGGCGACACCATCGAGATGGTTCTGCGGCAGCGGCCCCGGCCCGACGCCCAAAAGCTCGCCCTCGCCCTGCTGGGCGTTCGCTTCGAGGAGTTGACCGAGCGCACCGCCGGCCGCTACAGCGGGCTGGCCCCCTCCGGCAGCGTGATCATCACCCAGATCGAAAGGGATTCGCCGGCCGCCTACGCCGGCATCGAGCGGGGCGACATCCTCGTCGGCGTCAATGACACTACCATAAGCGATCGGGAGGATCTCGGGTTCCTGCTCGAGGGCATCGAACCCGGCGCGATCGTGAAACTGTCACTCTATCGGGCCCGCCAGATCGCCTGGGGGATCGAGCTGACCCAGTTCGAGCGGACCGTGCGCACCAGCAGCCAGTCAACCGGCGACGACGTCCATCTTTAAGGCGGAGATTTCAACGGCCTTTGGTTGTCGAATCCGCAATGTGATGAAATGGCCGCCTGGAGGGATGGGAACCGGCGCCTCAGGGCGTCCAGCGAACCGGCAGCTCGTGGGGTATCTCCAGCAGGTCCAGTACCCGACCTACGACCGAATCCACCAGGTCCGCCACCGAACCGGGCCGGTGATAGAACGCCGGGGCGGCCGGACAGATGATCCCCCCGGCCAGCGTGATTCGCTTCATGTTGTCCAGGTCCGGGCAGGTAAGCGGCATCTCCCGGTGGACCAGCACGAGCCGCCGGCGCTGCTTGAGGCTCACGTAGGCGGCTCGCAGCAGCAGGGTATCGGCCAGGCCCCCGGCGATCGCCGCCAGGCTGTGACTGCTGCACGGGCAGATCACCATCGCTCGGGTGGGAGCCGAACCGCTGGCCAGCGGATCGAAGAGATTGTCGTTGGCGTGGATCTTGATCCGCTGGGAGCTGCGGCCCAGCAGTGACTCGACGCCGATATCGGCCAGTTGCAGCTCCTGCTGGATCAGCCGGCGGCCCGGATCGGTGATGATCAGGTCGAGAACATACCCGGCCTGTTCCAGCAGATCCACGAGCCGGCGGGCATAGACCGCTCCGCTGGCGCCGGTGATCCCGATGATAATGGGCTTGATGGTTTTGTTCATTGTCTCATCCGGCATTTGATTTGGTTGCTGCCTGCTAATCTTGGCGCTGAAAGCGCCGCTTCAAGGGCGAGATCAGCGCCCGGGCGAGAAGGGCGCCGCCCAGGAATCCCGCCGCGGCGCCGGCGGCAGTCGGCCAAGTCGAGTCCCCGCCGGCCAGATGCCGCGCCAGAAGCCCGGCCGCTATGGCCAGCAGGAGGGGCAGCCAGAACGCCAGCACGCTGGCTAGCACCAGTCCGAATCCGGAGAAGGGCCCCCGCGGCGGCTGCGACCACACCTGCCGGCAGGAATCGGCCTGGGGGCAATCCCCGCAACCCTTGGCGTCATCCGCGGAATCGGCGGCCCGGCTGTCGGGTGATACGGTCATGGCGATGGCGATCCTTCTCCCGTGGGCGTAAAAAAGCTGCCGGCGGCGTCCAAAAAAGCGCCGCCGATCAATCGACCACGAGAACGCGGCTTTTTTGGGGCATCAGCAGGTCGTACAGCTCGCGGACGTTGCCGTTGTGCAGGCGGATGCAGCCGCGACTGGCCGCCTGGCCGATCTCTTCCGGCTTGACGGTGCCGTGGATGCCGAACCCTTCCCGCCCGAGGGCGTCGCCTTTGAGGCCCTTGAGTCGAATCCAGCGATCGCCCAGGGGATTTTCCGGATCGTTGGGCAGATATTTGTGATGAGTTTCCGGATCGACCCACTCCGGATTGGGCTGTTTGAGTTCGACCAGCCATAGACCCGTGGGTGTCTGACGGCCCGGTTGGCCCAGGCCCACCCGATAGGAGCGGACCAATACGTCGCCCAGAAAGATGCTCATGAGAAACCGTTTTCGCTGGACGACCACATGGAAGGGGCCCTGGACGACCTTGATCGTTTTGCCGGCCCGCAGGCCGCGATCGTCCTTCATGCCGTTGATTTTCATCAGCAGTTGATAGGGAACCGAGTAATGTTTTTCAATGTGCAGCAGGAGTTCGCCGGAAGCGACCAGGTGCCTGGAGCACAATGGATCATCTTCATAAATATTGCGGGAAAACAGCCAGTGATCGGCCGCCTGGTTTGCCATCTGCCGGGCCTCTTGTTCGGCCGGGCCCGAAAGGCCCAGGCGGACGGCCTCGCTCAGTTGGCGGCTGGCCTGGAGATACTGCTGGCTGTCGAAGGCGGCCTTGCCCTCGGTGAAGCGCTGGCGGGCCAGATCCGGTTGACCGGTGCCTGCCGGCGGGGCCAGGCCGATATCGCTTCCGGAAGCGGATGCGTCTCTAGTCGGATTCTCGTCGGGGGCAACCGGCGGTGCGGTCTGCCGGTCCGTCTCGCGCTTCGCCGGGTCATCCGGCGGTGTCAGGGGGGGCTTAGGGGTGTCTTGGCTGGCCGACAGGTCGGCCGGCAGATTGGCCGTCTGGTTGCCGGCCGGCGGATTGTCGCCGGCGGGTTTGTTTTTGCCGGAGTCGTATTTCCATAACACCCCCGCCAGAACCAGCACGATGATAATCGGCGCCAGATAGCGCCACATGCCCAATCCTCGTCTTCTCGCTGATCGTGCCATCCCTTGCTCCCTCAACATCCCTGTCTCTGACTGGCTGCCGCCACCTTGTGCAGGATCGAACTAACCCCCTTATCCTTGCCGGGCAACGCCCGGGCTGGACCGGGCGCCGCGTTTTACCGATTGGCTCCTAGTGTAACGGCAACGAGGACGGACTCCCAGGATTTTTTTGGCGTGTCAGGATTTTTGCACGGTGATGGATTCCCAATCGCTGATCAGCAGGTGCATTTTTGTATCCTTTTCTTCCGCAGGCACTTGCGTCGTGATTTGTTCGGCCCAGCAAAAGCCCAGCCGCAGGCCCCTGCATAGGGGATCGGCGAAAAACCGATCGTAAAATCCCTTGCCCCGTCCCAGGCGGTTTCCCTGGCGATCGAAGGCCAGTCCCGGCGTCACGATCAGGTCGATCCGGTCGATCGATACGGGGACGCTGTCGGCCGGATGCCTCAGGCCGTGGCGGTCCTGCTGCAGCGGGGCCCCGGGCCCGGCATATTCCACCGGCACGAGCAGTTGTTTTGGCCAGTCGATTTTCGGGACGGCCACGGTTTTGCCGTCCGCCAGGGCCCACTCGGCGGCGGCCGCCGGATCGATCTCGTCGGCCAGGCTCAAAAACACCATCACCACCCGGGCGGTCTGAAAGGCCGGATTCCGGACCAGGTTGGCGCAGGCCGCCCGGCTTTTTTCCTGCTGTTGCGGCTTGGATAGTTGGGCCAGGATCCGCCGCATCTGATGGCGTAGGCTGCGTTTCTGATCGATCATTCCCGTCCCGCTCCGGGGGCGTTGTACGGATGAAATCATAGGTTTAGCCGCCGCGAGTGGCCAGCGGCCCAGCGCCTCGTAGACGTGCCCATTATAGCGAATTTTCCGCGTTGGCAAACCAACTCCCGCCCGGCTGAATCCGCCCGGATGAACGGGATGGACATATCCAAGCCTGCCTATTCGTCCGGGCTTGTCCGTCTGTTCGCCAGCGGCCCCTCGGGAAGGCTGGATCACAGCCCGTATGCGCAGAAGGAGGTAACGGCCTGCAGAACGCGCCGGTGTTTTTCCCGGCGGCTCAGGAAGTTGCCGCGGGACAGTTCGATCTGGATCCAGGGCAGTTCGGCGGCGTGCGCGCGGATGATGAATCCGCCGCGGAAGGGTTCGTTGATCGAAACGTGGTCGCCGAAGCTCCGGCCGAAGCACTCGGCCAGACGGTCCAGCCACGACGGATAACAGGTGCCGTCGGCGTTACTAAGGCAAATCCAGGGTCGTTTGCGGCCGGGATCGGGCCCGATCGGCGGTCCGACGGCGGCCATGGTGTGGCAATCCAGGCCCAGCCGGACCCGGCCTTGCCCGGCGATCTCGGTCAGGCGGGCGTGGTACGGCCGGTAATACCGTTCCAACAGGAGCTGGATGAGCCCTTCCGCCGGCGCTCGGTCATAGACCGGTACGTTCCAGCAGGTGTGGGTCTTGACGACGCCGTCGGCGCGGCGGTCGTCTTCGCTGCGGTTGAGGTCCACGACGGCGCGGGCGATATCCGTGGTGACCAGCTCGGCCGCGTGGTTGCCCAAATCGAAGATCTCGGCGGCGCCTTCGTCGCTGTCGTCGCGGATCTGCCGGGGGCCAAGGCGGCACAGATCGGCGACCTCCGCAGGGATAATCAGGCCGGCGTGGGGCACGGAGACAAGGATAGGCAGTTTCGGCGCTGTCGGATCCGAATCGGGTTTTCTCGCCGGCCCGCCATTTCCGCGGGCGCCCCTGTCCGACGGCCTCATCAGCGGGGACCTCCGGCGGCGCCGTCGCGGCGGGGATCGGCCACGCCGACATAGTCGTCGCCCTGGCGCATCACCATCTGGACGCAGCCGAGATAGAAGGAATAGGGATCCCGTTCATCGATGGTAAACCCGAACCGTTGCAGGGTATCGGGGATGTCGTCGCGCATGCGGGAGATTTCCAGGCTGACCGCGCCGGTCAGCGAGCAGTGCATCCGCGGCGCGGCCACGGCCTCGTAGGGTGACTGGCGGCGGCCCAGGCGCAGCAGCACCTGGAGGATGGACGAGACGATCCGTTCGCTGCCGGGCGAGCCAATGGCCAGCCAGGGGCGTTTGCCCCGAAAGAGGATCGTCGGGGCGACGCTGGCCCAGGGCACGGCGTTGGGCCGGAGGTGATAGGGATGTCGGATATTCTCGGTCTCGAACGCCATCATGTAGTTGTTGTACAGAAATCCCAGTTCGGGAGTGACCACGCAGGCGCCGTACACGCGTTCGATGGACTGGGTCAGGGCGACAACGTTGCCGGAGCGATCCATGACGGACAGGTGGGTCGTATCGCCGTGGGTGCGGATGTGCTTGCGGATCTGCCGGGAGATCTTCCGGGCGTACTCGACGCTGAGCATCCGTTTGCGGGAGACCTGGGCGAAGAAGTTCGGATCGAAGGGCCTGTCCGTGCGGTCGCGGAAGGCCTGCTGGATGACATGGGCCAGCAGGACGGCGCCCGAGGGCGTGTCGGGATCGCGGTATTTGGCGGGTACGTGATCGAGGATGTTGAGCATCTCGATGAGGGTGCGGCCGGCGCCGGGCGGGGGGAAGGTGAACACGCGGGCGCCCTCGTAATGACAGGTGACCGGCCGGCGTTCGATGGGCCGGGGGATCTGGGCCAGGTCGTCGCGGCGGATGAGCCCGTTGTTGCGGACCATGTCGTCGTGGATCTGTTCGGCGATCTGGCCGGTATAGAAATCCAGCATTCCCTTGTCGGCGAGCCGGTGCAGGGTTTGGGCCAGGATGGGCTGGCGGAAGCGTTCGCCGACCGCATAGGTGCGTCGGCCTTCCTTAAGAAAGGGGCTGCGGCCGCCGCCGGCGGCACGGAGCGATTTTCGTTCCCGGCGGGTGAGTTTGCGCTGCAGCTCGCTGATGAGATACCCTTGCTCGGCCAGGCGGATGGCCGGTCCGAGTAGTTCATCCAGCGGCCGACTGCCGTATTTGCGCCGGGCGTAGTGCAGGACGGCCGGGGTGCTGGGCACGGTGGTCGCGCGGTAGCCGCGGCGGCGGTCTTCTTCGGGCAGATGGACCATACTGGTCAGATTGGCGGCGCGGCTGGAACCGTCCAGGGCGAAGGTGCGCCGGGAGGCCGCCAGGTGGATGAGCATCATGGTCTGACCGCCGAGCCCAGAGGCGGCCGGCTCGCACACGCCTAGGGCCAGGGCGGCGGCGACGGCGGCGTCGACGGCGTTGCCGCCCGCCGCCAGGATTTCGACGCCGGCCTCGGTGGCCAGGTAATGTTGGGTGGCGACCATGCCGCCGGCCGACACGGAGAAGCGCCGGGGTTGGGGCAGTCTGGCCGCGTCCAGATCCAGCAATTCGGTATCGATCGGGCTAGCCGGACGTCTTTCCATAGCGGGGCAGTCCTTGCAATTCCTGGACGAGAAATTCCGCCAGCAGCAGAGTGCGTTGGGGGATGCTGATCCGCTGGACGGCTTCCTGGGGGGTATACAGATGATGGGCGACCGGTCCGAGCCCGCAGAGAACCGCCGAGGACGTCGGGACCAGCCCGGCGATGCTGGGCCAGAGGCTGGATTCCTGGGCCAGGGGGATTTCCCATTGCTGGGCGACCTGGGCAAGACGCCGGATGAGTTGGCGGTTCTGCCGGCGGGCCTTCATGGCCGGCCGGTCGGAGATTAGCTCCATCTCCCAGCGGACCAAGTCTTTGCCCAGGATGTCGCGCATCCGTTGTTCGACGGTGTCGGCCAGCTCGGCCTCGCTGTAGCTCAGGAGCAGGGTCGCCTGGACGCGATGGGGCAGGAGCATGGGAAAGGAGCTGGTATGGATATCGAAGGCCCCCAGGGCGATGCGGTCCTTGCGGCTGGACAGTGCCGCCAGCTCCTGCAGTTTCCCGCAGAGCCAGAGCAAAGCGTCGGGTTGTTTGAGCATCTTGCCGGGCCGCCGGGGCTCGGCCTCGGCCA
>JAFGFX010000387.1 GCA_016930855.1 Sedimentisphaerales bacterium
AACAGGCACGCCGACAGACACCAGGGGCCCCAACGCATCGATCCGGCCGGTCGAGTCCTGTCCTGATCGGCCCAAAGCCGCATGGCAATCCCTCCTGGCATCCTGGATTTCTCCGTCGGCCCACGCGGCCACCGCTGTTGTGGCAAGTCGCCGCGTTCGACGGCCCCGTCAGATGCCTTCCATTATACAGGATTCCAGGGGGAATTGAATGCCTTAAATCTGCTTACCCGACAACCAATTCGCGTTCCCGCGGGGCCTCTTCGCTCCCGCCGCCTGGACCAGGATCCAAAACGTGAAAGTGTACCCCCCAGGTATTTAAACTTAAAACCAGATTGACTTCAACGGATACACATCCATGGATTCGACCAGCGTATCGCCGCCAATGGATCTCAATTCCAGCAAAGCGGCATGATCCGTCAGGTCTACGCCGATCGGCATATAGACGCTGCCGCCATTGGCGAAAATCTCGATCGACATCCGATCCACCAGGATCTCCAGGCTGATCCTGCCGTTGGCCAACGCCGCCGGAGCGGACTTGCCCTGACAGGTCAACCGTTGCGTGGAGACATCATAGGAAACCGGAATATCACGTATCACCAATGTACAGCGATCGGCTCCTTGAGGCTTCAGTGCCGCCTTGAGGTGGAACAATTCGCCGGCAACGGCGGCAAGCGGATTTTCGCCGGGATGCACGGTCGTATTCGACCAGTGCCGGTGCCCCTGATGCAGGCCTTCAATTTCCTTGACGGGATTGACACACATACGGATTCCGGCGTCCGTGGTATGCAGGGACAAGGTCACCGGAAACAGAATCATCTGGTTGAACGGCATGTCCGGCATGACAATGCCACGTCCCCACCCCATCTGAATACGACGGTTGTCGGATGCCGGAATATTGTTGAACGTCTGGGAGGCGTAGAAACAATTGCCGTATTCGAATTTGATCATATCGGTGTCGGCGACAAACCGTGCTCCGTCAAACCGGCCGATTTTGTAATCCCCGCTGGCGCCGTAGACCACCCACCGGGTGTTCGACGGATCGCCGTCGAGCCCCAGCTCGAACATCTCGGGACATTCGAAAAAACCCTCGATATCGTGTTGCCGCTGCCAGGTTTTCAGATCGGCGGAGGTAAATATCGACAGCGTCTTTCCCTCGATCCAGAGCACCATGATCCATTTGCCCGTCGGCTGATGCCAAAAAACCTTGGGGTCCCGGTTGCTGTCGACAATATTTCCCAGCACGGGATTTTGCGCATATTTCGTCCAGGTACGCCCGCCGTCGTTGCTGTAAGCCATGGATTGCGTAAACGGCCTGCCGCGAGACCATTGATTGTTGCCGCCGGCAGCGGTATAGAACGCCACGATGGTTTTTTCCATGCCCGTTTGCAGGCCGGCGGTATTGTTTTGATCGACGATTGCCGAGCCGGAATAAATGGTCCCCAAGGCGTCCGGATGAATGGCATCGCCCCACTCCCGCCAGTGCACCATATCGGCACTGACGGCATGGCCCCAGGTCATGTTGCCCCAATTCCATCCGTAGGGATTATGCTGATAGAACAAGTGGTATTGGCCGTTGTAATACACCATCCCGTTGGTATCATTATTCCATCCCCGGCGGCTGCTGAAATGAAACTGCGGTCGTCGTTTTTCCTGATAAAGATGTTCCTGGCCTGGAAACGCATCCGCCTGAGTAATCGCATCAAATCCGGTTTTCCCCTCCGCAGAATATCGGTCAATCTGAAGGGTGCCCTGCCTGCCGGCAAACTCACGGACATCCAAATAAACCCAAAAATCCGGCTCCGACGTGGCCAGTTCAATATCAAACTCACGCACCTTTCGCCCGTCGATAAACAACCGGATCCAGCGCTTGGCCGCCCCGTTTTTTACCGGGAAATTCAAGTAGTTCCGATCGAAGGTGAACCGGCGTTCCTGATCCAGCACCGTTTCTCGCTGTATAGCGCTCTGCACAATATGGTCGACGTTAATATGCCCCCAACCGCCGGTGTGCCGGTCGACAATTTGAATTCGCACCCTTTGTCCGGCCAGGTCACTCACATTCCACGACTGCCGCTCCAGTTGTTCCGAACCGCCGGGTTCCGTATTCGGCCCGACGGCCGTCCGTACGACCCGGCCGTCTGCCAGCAGATGGATGCAGGTCCGTTCCGGATCGCCGCCGCCGCCGATCAGAAAGTTGATATACGGGCGCTGGATCGTGAATTCAGGCGACGTCAGGGTTCCGGTGGAGGCATCTCCGTTATAAAAGGTGTTGACCAGACCGCTGCCCTGATATCCGGTTACTTCCATCTGTCCGGGCAGGGTGCCCCGGGCCGGGCCGGTTCCCAACGCCGTCCCGGTCGCCTGCCAATCGCCGTAATCGCTGCCTTCAAAGTCGGCAATCAGGATATCGCCCTCCGGGGCAGGCTTAAATGATTCATCGGCAAGTACGTTCCCCGGCGCCGCAGACAATCTGAACAGTATGAACAGGATTATTTTTCTTGGCAACGTGTTCCGTATGACCTTGTTCATCCGAGATCCCTCGTTGATGCTATAATCATATACCACAAAAGATAAACTCAACCTCCGGCATAAGGGACCACCGGAGGTTGACGAAATTCTACCTAAGTGATACACGCATTACCAGCGAATTATCGTGCCTGTGAGGACGCACAAGCGGATCGACGAAGATGAACGTATCGGCAGAAAACATGCCGACATTTTGATATGGGAAGTGAAACAACAATATCTATATCGCAGGAGGTCGGCCTGGATGCCTTCCTCGTAACCGCGCCCGGGGTCTTTGTCCGTTCACTGCAACCAGGACGGCAGACGGATCGATCCAAAGGATACCGCCGTCGCCGGCGAGCCGCTCCAGTTCGCCTGGACGTGATTCCAGGGCAGATCCACGGCCTCGGTCTCGGCGTCGCGGAAGGTCCGCTCGTCGTACGTGAGGCGATTGATCGAGCCCTGCCCCTGGTTGGCACAGATGGTGCCGTAGATGTATCCCTCGACGAGCACCTGATCGATGTTGCCCGCCGAGGATTCCAGGCTGCCGGATGCCAGCAGGCTGCCCAGGGCCTGGACCTTGCCCAACTGCTGGCCGGCGGTGACCTCCGCCGCGATATCGCCGTAGACCCGCAGGGACTTAAGCGTATCGTCGACGGTCAGGGACCCGGCCAGATCGGCGCCGGACTGCTTCGATCCGACGTTCAGCTTGCCCAGGCTGCCCTGCACCAGAAGGGCACCGATATCCATCGAGCCGCCGGTTTGCAGGCTCTTGAGCTGGGCCTGCTGACCGGCATCCAGGACCTGGACAAACGAACCGGTCATCTGGCCGCCGATCTGCAGTTTCTTGATCGATCCGTAGGCGGTTAGATCCCCCGTCCAATCGCCGCCCACGCTGACCTTGCCGATGGCGCCGTCGGAGTTCTGGGTGAGGATCTGACCGGCGAACTCGTCGCCGACGGCCACCGCCTTGACCGCGCCGGCGACGTCCAGCACGACGTTGTCGGCGCTGCCGCGGACGGTCACCTTGCCCAGGTCGGCATCCGGGCCGGTGGTGGTGACGGTCGAATCGGTCCAATCGCCGTCGACCTGGAGCTTCTGGATCGGGCCGGCCTGAATCTGGACCTGGTCGGCGTCGGATTGGAAGATCAATGAGCCGATGCCCTGGGCGGCATCGATGGCCAACTGCGAGACCTGCCCGGCGACGAGGCACTGCTGGAGGTAGCCGCCGTCGATCACGACGTTTTGCATCCGGCCGGAAACGCTGATCTTCTGGATGGAACCGTCGCCACCCGCTCCAGCGGTCAGAACGGCGGCGAGCATATCGCCCTGGACCGCCACCGAGCCGAACGATGCCGCCTGCAACGCGCCCGTCAGGCCGCCGGCGTTCAGTTTGCCCAGGGCGCCGCCCACGTCCAGGCCGCTCAGGGTGGCGTCCACGTCGATGCTGCCGACGGCGCCGGCGGCCTGGAACTCAGCGACACTGCCCTCAACCGACAGGCTGCCGAACGCCCCGTCGGCCACGATCGAGCCGATCAGGATGATCCCGTCACCGGCGTCGTTGGTGTCTGTAATCCGCAAACTGGTCGATCCCGTCGAGCCGGTGATCAGG
Source organism: Sedimentisphaerales bacterium (assembly GCA_016930855.1). GTDB lineage: Bacteria > Planctomycetota > Phycisphaerae > Sedimentisphaerales > SM23-30 > JAFGFX01. The sequence goes on from JAFGFX010000387.1 coordinate 4,115, forward strand.
ATGCTACTCAGATTGACCCCCGTCAGGCCGTCGCCGTCGAAGATGAACTGGGCCTGGCCGGTCTTGCCGAAGACGACCTCGATCACGTCGCCGTCCGGATCGGTGTAGGTGAAGGTATGCGGGCCGTCGGCGTTCTCGACGTAGGCCTGGACCGCCTGGCCCGACAGGGAGAACTGCATCATCGGGGTGTCCAGGTCGTTGCTCTGGACGGTCAGGATGTCGGCCCAGGCGGAACTGTCCGCGGCGAAATCGCCGGCGGCGATCCAGTCCGGATCGAACACCAGCACGGCCGCCAGCGACTGGCCCGCCGCCAGGACGAATCCTTCCGGATCGATGCCGTCGCCCTCGATCCGGAACGGCGAATCGTCGCCGCCGAAGCTGAGCGAATGAATGGTCAGGTCCAAACTGCCGTTGTTGACCAGGGTGATCGGGTATTCGGCCCGCTGGCCGCCGGGGCCGTCGGCCACCTGAGAGCCGAAGGCGACGATCGGCTGGAGGGCGTTGGCCACGGTGCCGTCCAGCGGATTCAGGTCCACGACCAGATTCGGCGCCACCGCCTGGCCGGCCAGAGGAATCTGCACCGCCGGCTCGTCCGGATCGTTGCTGGCCAGGGTCAGGACCGCCGTGTGCGAGCCGGTGGCCGTCGGTCGATAACGGACCTGGATCGCCCGCTGACCGGCGGCGTTGATGACATAATCGTCGGCGGACTTGCCGGACAGGTTGGTCTGGACGATCTGGAAGAGGCCGGCGTTGGCGCCGCTGATCAGGGCCGAATTGACGGTCAGATTGGCGGCGCCCGGATTGCCGATCAGGAACGTGTACGTGCTGACGCCGTCCACTGCCGTGGCGGCGAACGAGATGCCGCTTAGCTCGTTCGACTGCGAATTGTACAACGCGATATCGGGCTTGGCGGTGCTGACCGTCCCCGTGCCGCCAAGCGGCAGGGTATATTCGCTGTCTTCGCCGTAGGAGATCGTCAGCAGCCCGTCAGAGTACATCTGCATCTGGGCCGGCGTGAAACAGAGGCTGATCACCTGGGACTCACCCGCTTCGAGCGAGACCGCCGTCGGCGAAACGATAACGACACTCAGACTGCTGGCGATTTGGGTGATGTCCAGGACGGAACTGCCGGTGTTCAGGATCACGATCTGGCCGGTGCGGCTGGTCCCCAGCGGCACCCGGCCGAAGGACAGGTCGTCGTCGTTGGCGTTGCCGATCTCCTCGACGATCTTGAAGCCGGGACTGGTGCTGGGTAAAAAGCCGTAACTGGTCATGCCCCAGGCGTTGGGCCGATAGCCGGCCGGCTCGGGACCGCCCGGATCCGCCGTCGCCGGCTGTGTCGCCGGGGTCAATACCTGCAACTGATAATCCCCCGTCGTGCCCCAGCCGTTGACATCGATGTAATAGGTCTGACCGGCCAGCAGGCCACTGGCCAGCGTCAGGGTCTCGCTCTCGCCCGCCCCGCCGGCGTCGGTGGACGCTAAAGCCGTTCCGGCGGCGTCCAGCAGCCGCAGGGACAGGTTCAACTCGTCGGCGGTCGCCAGGGGCTTGATCCGTACCGTCACGGCCCCGCTGGTAAGCTGCGGCGCGACAAACTGGAAATAATCCCGGTCCTCGGCGCGATGCACCGAAAGACCGTCCAGCGTCAGGGCGTTCTGGTCAATCCAAAGCGGAAATGCCGAGGAACGCGTCTGGTTCGGCTCGGCGAAATCGCCGACCACCTCGTTGCCGAACTCCACTTCCAGGCCGTAGCGGCCCGTGGTGGAGTTCAGGCCGCTGATAAGCAACACGAGATTCTGGCCCTTGGTCAGGCCATCGGCCAGCAGGGTCTCGGCGCCGTTGACGCCCGCCCGATCGGTGAAGCGGATCAGGTTGCCGTCCGCGTCGAACAGCGAGACGCCGGCATCCAGGCCCGAGCTGGCGTACACCGCCACCTCGATCTGGGTGGTCCCGTTGGGAACGGTCAATTGATAGTAGTCCAGATCCACCGCCGTGTGGATGCCCGGATTGGACAGCGATACGGCGCCGGCGGCCAGCGGATACGCCGCGGCCGGCGTGTCGTTCGGCTCGTAGGCGTCCGGCATCTGGGCCGCGGTAAAGTGCAGATCCAGCTCGTAGCCGCCGGTGCTCTGGGCCCAGGAACTCACCCGGGCGTAGTAGCTCTGGCCGACCGTGCCGGCAACCTGCAACGATTCGGGCGCACCGGCGCCCGAGGCGTCCGCGCTGGCCAGCAGCGCACCGTCGGCGCCGAACACCTGCAGGACGGCATCCAGCGTCGGATCGCTCATCAGGGATAGCGAAACCTGACCCGTGCTGGTCGCCGGGATCACAAAGCGGTAGAAGTCGATATCCGTTCCGGTATGGATGCTGGCATCGTCCACGACGATTGCGGCCTTGCCCAGGTAGTAGGCGGTTGCCTGGGTGTTGTTCGCCTCGTAGGGATCGCCGGCCGCGCCCAGGCCCAGCTCCAGGTCCAGGCTGTAGCCGCCCAGGGATTCGCCCATCGGCTTGACCAGCAGGGAATATGTCCGGCCGGGCGCGAAGCTGAAGGTCGTAAAGATCTCCTGGCCGCCGTAGGCCGGATCGTTGTCCGCCCCGCCGATCTGCGTGCCGCTGCCGTTGTAGATCAGCAGGGCGGCGTTGAGGGTCTCGTCCGGCTGCACGACGATCCGGGCGAACCCGCTGGCGTTCGCCGGCGTGGTAAAGGTATAGTAATCCCGGTCGCTCTGGGCATGCAGCGTGGCGGTGACCGTCTCGGCGAATCCCTGGTCATCGAGCGTCAGGCCGGCCGCCAGGCTCGCCGAGTTGTTGGGCTCGTAATCGTCCGGCTCGACCGTGATGGTGCGGATCTTGAGCACATTGGCCGAAAAGACCAGGTTGTTCTGCTCGGACGCCTCCGGGACGTCATCGAACGCATCCACCACCATCGCCAGGTAATAGGAACCGTCCGGCGTATTGTTGGGCACGGTCAGATAGGAGATCGTCCAATTCACCGCCCCGGACGGCAGTTGACCCACGTGCCGCATGCCGAGCAGGGTGTCCTGGGCCGTGTCCAGTTGCTTATCCCCGCTGAGATAGAAATAGACGTCGAATCCGGCGGCGTTCTCGGAGCCGACGTTCTCGATATCGTTGTAGACTTCAATCGTATCGCCGGCCTGGGCCCGCGGATCGGTCGAGATGCTCAAGGCCACCAGATCGGCCAGGCCGCTGCCGATATTGACGGGCGCCGAGGAGACGTTGTTGGCCTCGTCCTGCTCGATAACGAGGCTGTCCGGGTCGGCCACCGCGACGATCTGGAAGGCGCCGTCGCGGCCGAAGGGGCTGACCGCCGGCAGGGTCACTTCCAGTTGCCCGGTCGCCGGATCGGCCGCCGGATCCACCTGGACCTGGCCCAGCCAGACCGCATTGCCGGGCCAACCGGTCGAGGTCAGATAGACCCCAACGGTAACCGGCCCGGTCCAGTCGTCACTGGTCAGGACGGCGAACTGGGCCGTGAGGGTGTCCGCCCAGTTGGCCTCCGCCGGGACCTGCAGGTCGACGACGGCGGCGTCCAGCAGGATCGGCTCGGCGATGATCAGATTCTGGACCGCGCTGATCTGATTGTTGCCGTACTCCTTTTCCGGCACGACCGCCAGGTCCGGATTCTCCAGGGCCTGCGGATTGACCCGCAGGCAGATCTCGAACGCCTCGCCGCTGGCGCCGGCCAGCTCGGCCGGCAGGACGCCTTCCCACAGGCCGTACGTCGAGGCGCCCGCCCCCAGCGATTCGGCCGTGCAGGTCCCCAGCACGATGGCCGAGGCCTCCGGCGCCGCCACGGGCCGTAGGCTGAATTCCAGCTCGAAGCCGCCGGCGGTGGTGCTGCCGGCGTTGTACACCTCGTAATACAGCTCCATCGTCGCGCCCGGCAGGCCGATCGTTGGGCCGCCCACGAAGGTGGCCAGCAGATCCACCGTGACCACGTTGCCGACCGTGACCGATTCGGTCAGCACCGCTATGTTGTTGTCCTCATTCATCTCGGCGACCTGGCCGTCGCTGTCCAGCATGACGCCGATGTAGAATTCCCCGTCGGTGCCGTAGGGGCTCACCGCCGGCAGGACGAATTCGGCCACGTCCTCGATGTCGCCGAGGGCATCGAGACCGGCCAGCGTGATCTGGCCCAACTCGATGTCCCAGGCCGTGATCGTCGGATTGTCGCTCAGGTAGAAGGTGGCCACGCAGGGGCCGGCCGGGGCCGTCCCGGCGTTCTCGATGCGGTATTCCAGCCAGACGGACTCGCCCCAATCGGCCGTGTCGTCCAGGGCCGTCAGCGAATCCGTCCGCAGATCGGGCATCACCGTGCCCACGATCTGCAGCGGCATCCAGGTCAGATTGTTTGGCTGGACCGCGCCGGCCGGCAGCCCGTCCTCAAAGGCCTCGGCGATTTGGTTTTCCGGATCGACCACGGCAAAGAGATAAAACTGGCCTTCCGCCGGCCAATCGACCGGCTGGGACAACTCCAGGAGCGTCTGGGAGGTGTTCTGCTGGCCGGCGGCCAGCGAGGCGATGCTGCGCGAGCCCAGCAGCACGTCGCCCTGAGGATCCCAGATCTCGTCCTGCGACAGATAATAGTTCACGGCGACGGACGCATCCGCCGAGGAGGTGCCCTCGTTGGTCACCGTATCGCCCACGGCAATCGTCAGACCGAAATTGGTCGGATTGGCCACGGCGGCCAGGCTGATCCCCAGATCCGGCCGGCCGGTGATCTCCAGGGTAGCGCCGAGGACATTGTTGGCCTCGTCGATCTCCGGCACGGCGCTGCCGCCGTCGATATTGACCAGCAGATAATAGGTGCCGTCCCCGACCGCCAGCGGTTCCGGGATGACGATGGGGAAATGCAGGGCCACGGTGTTCGCCCCGGGCGTCGCCGGCAGGCCGTAGATCATGTCGCTGGTCAGGTAGAAATCGGATTCGTCCCAGATCTCGTCCGTGCTCAGGGCGACGTCCACCAGGAAGGCCGCCGCGGCGATCTGCCCCAGGTTGCTCACGTTCAACATCAGCTCGAAGCCCTCCCCCCAGACGGCCTCGAGCGGCGGATTGATCAGTTCGCCCACCAGGTCCACCTGGCCGGCCGTGGCCAGGAACGGCATACTGATGATCTCGTTGTTGAGTTCGTCGTATTCGGTCACCTGTTCGTCGGCATCGACCCAGGCCCGCAGCATGTAGGACTGGCCCGGCTCGACCATGCCGAAGGGGATGGTCGAACTGAAGGATACGAACAGCGGCGCGCCGGAGGCACTGACCGGAATGCTGTCCAGCAGCAGCGAGCCGATAAACATCCCCCCGGCATCCGCCGGACCGTCGGCCTCGGACAGGTAGAATTTCACCCGGACATCCTCGAGCGGACCGGCGCCGCCGTTGACGATCGCCAGGTCCGCCTCGAAGGCTTCGCCGATGACGATCTCCGGCGGGGCGAGCAGTTCCACGGCCGCCAGATCATCCGTGGCGCCCACCGAGAGATTGAAGCGGGCGAATACCAGGTTGTTCCCCTCGAACTCCTCCTCGATCACGTTGTCGCCGTCGATCCGCACCATCAGGTAATACAGGCCGTCCGCCCCGATCGCCTCCGGCAGCGTCAGCAGCCGCGAGGCATGGATCTCCGTATCGGCGCTCAGGCCGGGGATGACCACCTCGTCCAGCAGGAGATCGCTCTTATCCAGAACATTGTTCTTGGACAAATAGCAGCGCACCTTGAAGCCCTCGGCATCGGCCAGTCCGATGTTGCGCAGGAGCAGTTCCACCGGCATCTGATCGCCCCAGACGGCCTCCGGCGGAACGCCCAGCCCGCTGAAGGTCAGATCCGGCAGGCCGATCGGTTCGCTGGTGATCACGATGGGCACGGAGATCTCGTTGTTCGCAAAATTCACCTCGAAATCGCCGCCCGTGGTGTGGATCATGGCCCGCAGGTACATCTGGCCGCCGTAACCGAAGGGCGAGACCTCCGGCAGGATCACCTCGAACGCCTCCTCGAGCGAGCCGCCGCCGGCCAGCGGGTTGATCATCCGCGTCGCCAGCGGCGCGATCATGCCGGGGCCGTCCGGCGTATCGGCCAGCACCAAATCCAGGATCGCCTGGGACTCGGCGGCGACGGCCTCCAGATTGGCCAACTGCACGCTGAGCGGGATCATCTGGCCCCAGAAGGCGTCTACCGGCGCCGCGATCGCCTGGGCCGCCAGGTCGATCGGCGCGGCGATGCCGTCGGCCCGCACTACCAGCATGACGGTCGGCTGATCCGGATCGCTGCTGAGAACGGTAATGGACCCCTCCTGGATGCCGTCCGCCTCGGCCAGAAACGTCACTTCCAGCGCAACGGTCTGACCCGGCGCCAGATCGATCGGCAGCGTTTCTCCCGCCGGCCACGACCAGGTGAATCCCTCGCCGGCGCCGATCACCTCGGTGATCTGCAGGGGTCCCGTGCCCTGATTGCTCAGATGGAAGGTTCCGCTGGCCTGCTGGCCGGCCAGGACCGGACCGAAATCCATCAGCCGGTCCCAGGGATCCGCCAGCGTATCCTCGACGGCCAGATTGCCGCACAAGGCCTCCAGGCGCAGCGGGCTTTGGGTGGCGTTGTTGTCCTCGAAGACCTCCGGCAGGGTATTTTGCGGATCGATCTGCATCAGCAGCAGGTAGGTGCCGTCCACCTGGTCCGGCGAAACGAATCCCACCTCGTCCGGCCGCGGCAGATCCAGGGTGATCTGGTCGTTGTGCTCCATGCCGGGATCCATCTGGGCGATCGTGCTGGAACCCAGCCAGAAGGCCTCCGCCAGGTTGCCGTCCTGGCCGACCAGGTAAAAGTCCACCTGGATATCCAGCGCCGTCTGATTGCCGAAATTGGCCAATCCGTAGAACACCTCGATCTGGTTGGTCGAGAAGGCGTCGCTCCAGTGCGCCAGGAAGCCGGCATTGGCGTAAAAGGCCACCAGATCCGCCGCCGACACGTCGGCGCTGAACCAGTCGCCCATGTAGTTGTTGAACTCGTCGATCTCGGGCACCGTCTCGCCGGAATCGATATGGGCCAGCAGGAAGAACATGTCGCTGGCGGCGCTGAGCGGGGCATCCGGCAGCGTGACCGTGTACGGCAGCGGGCCGGTGGTGGACTCGGCGGCCAGGGCATCGATCCACTGCGGGCTGCCCGCCGGCAGGTCGTCCGGGCCAAGCTCCGGGTCCGTGGAGAAGAAATAGGAAATGTTAAAGCCGCCGGCGTCCGTGCCGCCCACGTTGTCGATCTGGACCTCGAAGGTGAGCGGCTCGCCCCAGTAAATCTCCGTCGGACCGCCGTCCAGGAAATGCATCCAGCCGGTCAGGTCCGCCGGCTTCGAGCCGATGAAGATCGGCGCCCAACCGCTGTTGTCCGTCTCATCCGATTCCACGATCGCCTCGGCCGAATCCGCCTTGGCCAGGATGTACCACTCCTGCACCTGCTCGTCGGGGCTGGTCCCGGGCAGTGCCAGCACCACGGCGGGGCGCACCAGATGTTCAAACGGCAGCATCCCGGCGATGTCGCTGCGGCCCAGCGTCAGGTCGCCGGCGTCCACGATTTCATCGTCGGACAGATAATACCGCACCGAAAACGCCCCGGCCGCCACCGGGCTCATGTTGTCGATCATCACGTCCAGCGTGATCGAATCGCCCCAGTCGGGGTCTTCCTGGCCCGGTGCGAAGATGATCATCGGCCAGGCCAGCAGATTCGGCTTCTCGGCCGCGGCCACGAAGATATCCCGCACCTGCACGTTGTTGACGTTCTCGTCGAACTCCTCGATCTGGTTTAGCGGATCGACCACGGCGATGATATGCAGCAGCTCTTCGCCGGTGGCGTTGTCTTCCAGGGTATACTGCAGGGAGGCCGTGGCCGAGCCGCCGGCGCCGATACCGGCGATGGTCACCGTCTCCAGCAACAGATCCGACGGATCGAGCGTCCAGTCCGCCGAACGGTAGAAGGCGACCGAGACCGGCCCGACATACTCCGAGCCCCAGTTTTCCACTACCGCGTCCAGCGTGATTTCATCGCCCCAGGCCGCGTCGAACGGCGCCAGCAGATCCACCAGGGCCAGATCCACGCCCGCCTGACCGATATTCATCAGGAAAAACATTTCGTTGTTGTTCTCATCCGCCTCGGTGACGCCAAACTGGCTGTCCACGCACACGATCAGGCGATACGGCCCGTTCGGCAGGGTCCCCTCGGCCGGCAGGGTGATCGTCAGATCATTGATGGACATCTCGCCGGAGGCCAGTCCCGCCAGCTCCAGCGAACCGACCTCGTAGTCGGCCGGATCGTACATCGTGTCGGTGCTGAGCACCACGCTGGCCTGGAAGGCGCCGGCCGCCGTGTCACCGGCATTGAAGAAGTCCGCCGCGATCTGGTAACTCTGGCCCCAGCCCAGGCCGCCGCCGGCGTCCAGGTGGAACTCCATAATCTGCAAATCGATCCCGGCGACGAACACCGGCGTAAACAGGTTCACCGGCCGGACGCCCAGGTTGTTCAACTCGTCCGTTTCGTCCACCGTCTGGGCGCTGTCCACGTAGGTCAAGACGTAATACAGCCCGTCCGGCAGGGTGCCGGCCGCCGGCAGGACCATCTCCACGTCGTGGTAGGCGTTCTGCCAGGGATCCAACCGGTCGACCGTGATCTGCGCCACCGGCATATCCGCCGGATCGAACAGGGTATCGCTGCTCAGGACCACCGTCACGTCGAAATCCACGGCCACGCCGTCGCTGGCATTGAAGACATCCGCCGGGATCTCGTAGGTCCGCCCCCACATCATGTCCCAGGTCATCGGCCCCGGATTCGGCGCCACCAGGTCGATCGGCGGCGGCACCGCCGTCTCGATCGACAGCGGGACGATCCAGGTGTTGTTGTTCTCCTGCATCTCGTCGATGACGGAGGCACTGTCCACGACCATGATCATATAGTACGTACCGTCCGGCAGGCCGGCCGTCTCGTCCGGCAGATCGATCGTCAGATCGTTGGGCATCAGTTGGCCCGGACCCAGCGGATCGATCTCCAGCTCCCACAGCAGCCAGTCGGATGCATCGGGGATCTCATCCGGACTCAAAACGATCCTCATCTGCGACGCCGCCGCTTCGTTGTAGCCGTCGTTGCGGACGTCCGCCGTCACCCCGAACGAATCGGCCCAGAAGAACGGGCCCGGCACGTACGGCTGGAAAAACGACACCACCAGATCAATCTGCGGCGGTTCGATCTGGATCGGGATCGACGCGGTGTTGTTGGCCTCGTCGGCCTCGGCGACCTGCCCGGCCGCGTCGACGATCAAGCCCAGGTAGTACGATCCGGGCATCAGCGTGCCGTCGTTCGGCAGAAGGATCTCCGTATGCACCTCATCGCGGCCGTTCGGCATCAATTCCATCGCCGGGCGCTGCGCCAGGATGCGGTCCGATGGGTCGATCTGGGGATCGTTCGAGAGCACCAGGCTCACCAGCGAGGCCCCGGCCGGAAACTCGGCCGCGTTCCAGACCTCGTTGGTCACGAAAAAGACGTCGCCGGGATGGAAGGGCCCCGCGGGAACCTGGAAATTGCTGATTTGCAGATCCGGCAGGGCCTCGGCCACCGCCAACGCCAGCCATTGGATATTGTTATCCTCTGCCTCCTCGTCGATCAGGTTTTCCGGATCGGCCACCACCGCCAGATGATACGTTCCCGCCGCCAGGTCGGCCGGCAGCGTCACCTCCATGAACTGCGGATTGTTGGATAGGGGCGCCGCGCCGCCGGTCAGGGTCCCCAGGATCGTGTCGGCCTGGTCAATCGTTTCATCGCCGGAGAGAATAATCCGCCAGGCATATTCCGTTACGTTCGTGCCGGTCGGGTTGTTGATCTGGGCATCCACCCGCAGCGGTCCGCCCGTAAAGAACGGCCCCGGTCCCAACCAGGCCCCGGCGACCTGCAGGTCCGGCCGGGGCGCCGTCACCGTGATCGGCGCCGACAGGCAGTTGTTGTCCTCCGCCGTCTCGAAGAGGGTGTTTTGCGGATCGACGATCAGACCCAAATAGTAATTGCCCTCCGGCACGTCAGACGGGATCGCCACGTTCATGCTCTGCTGATCGGTGGCCCCCGGCCCGATCGCCCCGATGACACGGGAGCTGACCACCCAGTCGGACGGATCGAAATTCGCGTCCGGCGAGAGCACCACCCGCACCTCCACGTTCATGGGGGTGCCGCTGCCGGTATTGGTCACGGCCGTCGTCACCGGCACCAGTCCGCCGGCCACGAAGACCGCCTCGGGCGCCCACTCGAACTGCGTCGCCGCCAGGTCGGCGTCGCTGGTCGCCACCATGACCGGCATCATGAACATGTTGTTCTGTTCGTCGTTTTCCGCCACCGCGTCGGCCGAATCGACCATGAGCATCAGGAAATAGTTGCCGTCCGTGCCCGAGGCCGGCAGGGTCACGCTGCGGGCATGTTCGGACACCGTCCCGCCGGCCAGGGCCGCCGCGGTAAAGCTGTCCAGCTCGATCTCGTTGCCGTCCAGGTGGTCGGCCTGGCTCAGGTACACCGTCACCGTGCAGTCCGTCGCCGACGTCGTATCGCCGGCATTGCGGATCTGGGTCAGCACGTCCAGGGTCGCCCCCCAGTATATCGCGCCCGGCGACTCCAGGGCGAACAGGTTCGGCACCAGATCGATCCCGGAGCTTAGGGAGATAGTGACACTATCCGTGGCGATGGCGTTGTTGGATTCGTCCGCCTCGACGATCCCCTCGCCGCTGTCGAGCTGGACGACCAGGTAATAGGTCCCGTCCGTCAACGCGCCCGCCTCCGGCAGGTTGGCGAACAGATCGATCTTGGCCACCTCATCCGAGGCCAGGCCGTCGATCGTCCAGGTCTCCACCGCCGTGTCGCCCGCGTCGAACAGGGCGTCGGTCGAGAGGGCCAAGGTCACGTCGAAGGCCCCGGCGTCCGTGTCCCCGTCGTTATAGAGTTGCAGGGCCAGCGGGACATGCTCGCCCCAGCCGAGTTGGCCGTCGAATTGCGGCATCTCGAATTTCAGCCGCAGCGGCGTCAGATCCACCCCGCTTTGCAGGGTGTTGGTCGAGACGATCTCGATCGTCTGGACCGCCAGGTTGTTGTTCTCGTCCGGCTCGATGAGCAGGTCGTCGCCGTCGGCCTTGGCGATCAGATACCAGGTGCCGTCCGCGTAGGTGCCGCCGGTGTAGGCGGCGCCCGCCGCCGGCAGGGATATCTGGACGTCCTGCATCATGAACTGCTGGCCGTCGATCATCGGCAGGTTCTGCGTATACAGCACCTCGTCGTTGGCGTCGAACACGGCATCGTCGCTGAGGACGACCGTCAGCGGCACGGCCGGCGCCGGCCCGTCCGCCAGGTTCTCCACCATCACCGGAAACTGCAGCGTCTGCTCCCAGAGGATGTCCACCGGCGCCGGCGGCAGGAAATCGCCGTCCGGAACCGCCAGATCCACGTCCGGCCCGTCGACCGCGACGGGCAGGATCCAGGTATTGTTCGTTTCGTCGGTCTCGGTCACCGCCGCCGCGGAATCGACCACCATGATGAAATAGTAATCCCCGCTGGCCATGACGCCCGGATCCAGCATGTCGATCGTCAGATCGCCCCAGGCGACCTGGTTCGATCCCAGGGCGTTGACCGTGATGGTGTGGACCTCCTCGCCGGCGTCCGGCGTCTGATCGGCGCTGAAATAGATCTGCACCTCGAACGAACCGGCCGGTGTATCGCCGGCGTTGCGGACATCGGCCACCACGTCGACCGGCTCGCCCCAGTGCAGCAGCGTACCCTGCTCCACGCCGAATTCCGCCGGTGCCAGGTCCACGCCCGACGCCAGGGCGCCCACCTGCACCGGCAGGGCCCAGGGGGTGTTGTTGTCCTCGAGCGCCTCAGAAACAGCATCGCCGCTGTCGACCTTGGCCACCAGGAAATAGGCCCCGTCGGTGCCGCTGGCCGGCAGGGTCAGGTCCGCCTGCTGGACCGAAAGCAGCAGCGAGTCCAGGGATGCGATGTTCAGGGTGACCAGTTCGGTATCCGTATCCTCATAATACGGATCCGTTGACAGCCGCACGGTCACGTCAAACGCCCCGGACGCGGCCGTATCCCCGGCGTTGTACAATTCCAGTTCCAGCGCCCCGGTATACGTCTGGTTCCAGGCGAGTGACGGTACCTGATCGTCCGGGGTGTTTTCGATATCCAGATCGAACCCCAGTGCCGTCAGGTCGATGCCGCTGAGGCTGGCCGTCGAGACGATCTGCACCGGCTGGCTGACGACATTGTTGTCCTCGAACGCCTCGGTGACGGCCGAACCGCTGTCGACAACGACAATTAAATAATACTGGCCGTCGGCGTAGGTATGGCCGCCGTAGACGCTGCCCGCCGTCGGCAGCGTCACGGTCACGTCGTTGATGCTGTCCTCGCCCGGTGCCAGGGGGCCGCTGACGTTGACGGTCGCCAGGATCTCGTCCGTTGCCGGATCGAATTGGGCGTCCGGGCTGATGGCCACCACGATGTCAAAGGCGCCCGCCGCCGTCGCGCCGATGTTCCAGGCGTCCGCCGCCAGCGTATACTGCTGGGCCCACCCGACCTCCAGCATCCCCGGCAGGCCGATCTCGTCAGCCACCAGATCGACGCAGGTGTTCACGAAGACCGATTCGGAGGTGATATTATCGGACTCGTTCACCTCGGTAAGGGCATCGCCGCTGTCCGCCCTGAGGATCAGGTAATAATCGCCGCTGGGCATCTGGCCCGCATTCGGCAGGGTCACGGAAACCGGCGACGAAAGCCATTCCGTCGAAAGCAGCCCCCCGCCGATGGCGGCTGAGCCGATCTCGATATCCACGCCCGGATCGTAGATGTTGTTGGTCGACAGATATACCGTCACGTCGAACGCGCCGGCATCGGCATCGCCGTTGTTATAGACCCAGGCCTCCAGATCGTAACTATCCCCCCAGAGCAGCGGGCCGGTCGTCCCGTCCGGCAGATCCAGCTCCAGGGCCTTCAGGTCCGCCCCGGCCGACAGGGCCGGATTGGTCACCACCTGGATGGGCTGGCCGAAGATGTTGTTCAGCTCGAAGACCTCGGCCACCTGGCCGCCCGTAGTGAAATCCTCGCTGTCGATCACCACCGTCACGTGATACTGACCGTCGGAGAAGATCCCCGCGGCCGGCAGGGTGATCGTCACGTCATTGACTGATTCGGACCCGGCTGCCAACCCGGCCACCGGCACGCTGGTCAGTACATATCCCGATCCGTCCCATTTGGGCCCCTGGACCATCGCCGGCTCCAGCAGCACGCTGACACTGAACGCACCGGCATCGGTATCGCCCGCGTTGTAGACATCCACCGGAATCGTATAGCTGTGGCCCCAGATCAGATCGACCGGCGGCAGCAGATTCGGCATGTCCGCCGGCTCCTGCATCATCGAGGGCAGCAGATCCACTACCCCGGTCAGCGTCGAGACGTCCCCGATCAACAGCGGAACCATGAAGCTGTTGTTGGTGTCGTCCGCCTCCGTGACCGTGCCGTCGCCGTTGACCAGAACAAAGAGAAAATAATCCCCCTCGGTGCCGCTGGCCGGCAGGACCACCGAGATATCCGTGTTCTCCGAGACGAGCCCGGCTCCCAGGGAATCCACCGTAAAGCTGCCCGTCAGCTCGATATCCGTGCCCACCTCGAGGACGTCGTCGTCGCTGAGATAAAACTGCACGGGGGCCGATCCGGTGGCCTCGGCGTCGCCCAGATTGCGGATATCCACGGACGTCGGCAGGGTATCGCCCCAGTCCGGCGGG
>JAFGFX010000388.1 GCA_016930855.1 Sedimentisphaerales bacterium
GCCGGCGACTTGGGGAGACAGCTTACCGATCGGCTTACGTACAAATGCCGGCGACTTGGGGAGACAGCTTACCGATCGGCTTACGTATAAATGCCGGCGACTTGGGGAGACAGCTTACCGATAGGCTTACGTATAAATGCCGGCGACTTGGGAGTGAAAAGACATGCCAGAGGGCAGTGAGGAGATGATTTGCTAGGCAGGCTGGCAAAGCTGGCGATCCAGGCGGCGGGACTGGTGCTCATGGTCGTGCTGCTTGCATCCTGGCCGAGCTATCGCTGGGGCGGCAGCGAGAACCTGCAGGCGATGCTGGCCGGGGCGGGCTTGACCCTGGTGGTCAGCATCATCAGCCTGATCCCGATGGCCGCCGCCGTCCAGCGTCGGGCCGACTGGCTGGGCCAGGCCTGCCTGGGGGCGACCGTGATTCGGCTGCTGGGGACCCTGGTAGCGGGGATGGGCTGGTACCTGCTCCTGCGGCCGCGCCTGGCGGCCTTCGCCCTCTGGACGATGCTGTTTTACCTGATTCTGCTAGCCTGGGAAACGAAAACGGCCATGGGGTACATCCGGCTCGTGTACGGCGAGCCGAAAAAAACGCCGTACGGACCGGGCCAACATGAATCGAACAAACAACCGGACGACCGACTATCCGAAGCGCCGCGAAAGGAAACATGACGCAACCGACCCTAGCGATTCTGGCCTCCTCCAATCCGCTGGATCATGTGGTACAGCATGAGCTGTTCCAGGTGGGACCGGTGCTCGTGACCAACCACATGCTCATGCTGATCCTGGGGGCGCTGCTGCTGCTGCTGATCGTGCCCTTGATCGCCCGGCAGCGGTCGATGGTGCCCTCGGGGCTGCGGAACTTCTTCGAGGCGATCTGCGTCTTCCTGCGGGAGGAGGTGGCCCGGCCGGTCCTCGGCGAAAACACCGACCGGTTCATCAAGTTCATCTGGACGACGTTCTTCTTCATCCTGTTCTGCAACCTGATCGGCATGGTCCCCGTGGACGGGATCCTGGTGCTGGCCTCGCTGGGGCATCTCAAACACTTCGGCGGCACGGCCACGTCCAATATCTGGGTGACCGGCACCCTGGCGGCCTGCGCCTTCCTGATGATCCACGTCTCGGGGATCCGCCAGCAGGGCCTCTGGCGGTACCTCAAGAACTTCATCCCCCACGTGCCCTGGCCGCTGATCCCGGTGATGTACGCCCTGGAGTTCATCGGGGCGCTGGTCAAGCCCTTCGCCCTGGCGATTCGTCTGTTCGCCAACATGATGGCGGGCCATACGGTCCTGGGGGCCCTGATCGGCATGGGACTGGCCGCCCGCAGCATCCCCATCGCCGGGGTGACCGTCTTCGGCTGCGCCGCCCTGAGCCTGCTGGAGTTGTTCGTGGCGTTCCTGCAGGCGTATATCTTCACCTACCTGACGACGCTGTTCATCGGGGCGGCCGTGCATCCGGAACACTGAGAATTCCCGACACGGGAATAACGTGATACAAGAGGACACCTGCAAACCGGAAAACAGAGGTTTTCGTTCAAAACTGGAGGTCATACAATGTTGGATCCTATGATTCTGGCGGAAGGCACGCAACTGTTCGGCGATCAGGGTTTGGCCATCCTGGGAGCCGCCGTGGGCGCCGGCCTGGTGGTCATCGGCGCGGCCAAGGGGATCGGCCATATCGCGGGCAACTCGGTCGACAGCATCGCCCGCCAGCCCGAAGCCGGCGGGCGCATCTTCACCAGCATGATCATCTCGGCGGCCCTGATCGAGGGATTCACCTTCTTCGCCCTGGTGGTCTGCCTGCTGGCGGCGAACAAACTCGGGTAAGGACGCGACGGGGAACTAGCTGTCTGGCATCAGACGAGGAGAAGGCCATGATACGCCGATCCTTACTATGGTTGGCTTGCGTAGGGCTGCTGGCGGCGCTGCCGGTCCGGGCGGCCGAGGAAACCGCCCCGCCGCCCGATCAGGCCGCCAGCCACGAGGACGCCGCCAGCCACGAAGGCGGACACGACGCCCCCGGCGAGTCCCCGGACATCTTCTCGGGAACCTGGGGGACCGCCATATTGACCCTGGCGATCTTCATCGTGCTGCTGGCCGTGCTGGGCAAGTGGGCCTGGGGGCCGATCCTGTCCGGCCTGCAAAAACGCGAGGAACACATCCGCCGCTCAATCGAGGACGCCGAGCACGCCCGCGCCCAGGCCGAAGAGGCGCTGGCCCAGTACCAGGAGCAGCTCGCCCAGGCCAACCGCGAGGCCCAAGGCATCATCGACCAGGGCCGGTCCGACGCGGCCAAACTCGCCGAGCAGCTCAAACAGAACGCCCAGGCCGAGGCCCAAACCCTCCGCCAACAGGCCCAGCAGGACATCGAGTCCGCCAAGCAGCAGGCCCTGCGGGATCTGTGCGACCAAACCTGCGAGTTGGCGACGGACATCGCCGGCAAGATCCTCAAACGCAGTCTGAATCCCCAGGACCATCGCGATCTGCTCAACGACGCGATCAACCACCTCCAATCCAACTGACCTGGGCCACTTGAGCCGAAAGGCGGTTGGGCCAACAGGCCAATGGGGCGGCGGGCGAAGGGGCTGACTGTTGAATGGGGCAGCGGGTGAATAATTAGAAAAAACGGTTGACGACAAGCGGCATGCCTTTGCCAAGCATAGATAACAGGGCAAACCATACCTGCCCCGCCTTCAACTAAGGCGTGACGTCAGAAACGGGAGAAGAGAAGTTGGCATCGGATCGAAGTCAGGCCATCGCCCGGTTGTACGCCGAGGCGCTCTTTGAGATCGCCCGCGAGCGAGAGCAGGCGGCGTCCATCCGCCAGGAGTTGTCGGCCCTGGCCGAGCTGATCCGCCAGAACGACGAGTGGCGGGTCTTCCTGGAAACGCCCGCCCTGCGGCGGGAGACCAAGGCCGAAACGCTCGCGAAGGTGTTTCAAGACAACCTCAGCGACCTGGTGATGGACTTCCTGATGGTCGTGGCCCGAAAGGATCGCCTGGCGCTGCTCGGCGAGATCGAGCAGGCCTTCGGCGCGCTGGACGATCAGGCCGCCGGCCGCCTGCGGGGCACGATCACCACGGCGATCGACCTGGACAAGAAGGAACAGGCCCGCCTGGCGGAACGGATCTCCCGGGCGCTGCGCCAAACGGTCACCCTGGAAAACCGCACCGATCCGGCCATCCTGGGCGGCATGATCCTGGCCATCGAGGATACCGTGATCGATGGCTCCGTGTACAAATCCCTGCGACAGTACGCCCGGCAGATCAAACGGCGGACCGAGCAGAGCCTGGACGCCGGCCGGATACTCACCGAGTAAAATGCCGCAGCGCAGGGACGAGACGAAATCCGAGAGTTGCTTTTGACGGGATGGATTCTCATGAAGTTCAAAGTGGAAGAAATCACCAGCGTGATCAAGCAGGAAATCGCCCAGTTCCGCAGCGAACTGGACGTGGCCGAGGTGGGCCGCGTTCTGGAGGTCGGCGACGGCATCGCCCGCATCTACGGCCTCAAGAACGCCATGTCCAGCGAAATGCTTCAGTTCGAAAGCGGCGAGTTCGGCCAGGTGTTCAACCTCGAGGAGGATTCCATCGGGGCGGTGGTCTACGGCGATTACCTTTCGATCAAGGAAGGCGACGAGGTCCGCGGCACGGGCAAGCTGCTGTCCGTGCCGGTCGGCAAGGAGATGCTGGGGCGGGTGGTCAACCCGCTCGGCCAGCCGATCGACGGCGGGCCGGAGATCAACACCGCCAAGCGGCGGGACGTGGAGTTGATCGCGCCCGGCATCGCCGACCGCCAGCCGGTCAACCAGCCCCTGCAAACCGGGATCAAGGCGATCGATTCCATGATCCCCATCGGCCGCGGCCAGCGGGAACTGATCATCGGCGACCGCAAAACCGGCAAGACCGCCATCGCCATCGACACCATCATCAACCAGAAGGGCCAGGACGTCGTCTGCGTCTACGTGGCGATCGGCCAGAAGGAATCGACGGTGGCCCGCGTGGTGGAAATCCTGCGGGAGCACGGCGCCATGGACTACACCATCGTCATCTGCTCCTCGGCGGCCGACCCGGCGCCGCTGCAGTTCATCGCGCCCTACGCCGGCGTGACCATGGCGGAATACTTCATGTACGAGGAGAACCGCGACACCCTGTGCATCTACGACGACCTGACCAAGCAGGCCCAGGCCTACCGCCAGCTCTCGCTGCTGCTGCGCCGCCCGCCGGGCCGCGAGGCCTATCCGGGCGACGTGTTCTACCTGCACAGCCGCCTGCTGGAACGGGCGGTCAAGCTCAGCAACGACATGGGCGGCGGCTCCCTGACGGCCCTGCCCATCGTGGAAACCCTGGAAGGCGAGGTGTCGGCTTACATCCCCACCAACGTGATCTCCATCACCGACGGGCAGATCTACCTGCGGCCGGACCTGTTCTTCGCCGGGGTGCGGCCGGCGGTCGATGTCGGCATCAGCGTCAGCCGCGTCGGCGGCAAGGCCCAGGTCAAGGCGATGAAAAGCATCGCCGGCATGCTCCGGCTGGACCTGGCGGCCTTTCGGGAACTGGAGGCCTTTGCCCAACTGGGCACCGAGCTGGACAAGGCCACCCAGGCCCAGCTCGACCGCGGCTACCGCATGGTGGAACTGCTCAAGCAGCCCCAGTATCAACCGATGGAGGTGTTCGAGCAGGTGGTCAGCATCTTCGCCGGAACCAGCGGCCTGCTGGACGCAATCGACGCCAACCGGATACCGGATTTCGAGGCCCACATGCACAAATTCCTCCGGGAAAAGAAGGCGCCGCTCATGGACGAGCTGCGGAAAAAACAGGAAATGGACGACGACCTGAAGGGGCGCCTCAAGGAGGCGATCTCGGCCTGCCGGGGCGCCTTCCTGAAAACACAAACGTCATAATCCAAACCAGAACCATCATGACGGGAATCCATGGCCACCACGCGTGAAATAGTCAAGCGGCGGCGTTCCGTCGGGAACATCCGCAAGATCACCAAGACGATGGAGATGATCGCCACGGCGAAATTCCGCAAGGCCCTCAACCGCGCGGTCGGATCCAAGCCCTATACCCAGAAGATCACCGAACTGGCCAGCGCCCTGGCGGCGGGCCTCGCCGATCAGACGTCTCATCCACTGCTCCAGCGGCACAGCGAGTCAAACCGCGTCGTGCTGCTGGCCCTGACCAGCAACCGCGGCCTCTGCGGCGGGTACAACGGCAACGTCATCCGCCTGACCGGCCAGCAGATCCGGATGCTGCGGGACGAACAGACCGAGATCGACCTGCGGGTCTCCGGCAAAAAAGGCATCTATGCCCTGCGCTTCATGG
Source organism: Sedimentisphaerales bacterium (assembly GCA_016930855.1). Classification (GTDB taxonomy): domain Bacteria; phylum Planctomycetota; class Phycisphaerae; order Sedimentisphaerales; family SM23-30; genus JAFGFX01. The sequence goes on from JAFGFX010000388.1 coordinate 5,324, forward strand.
GCCACTCGATCCAGCAGCAGTACACCCACTTCGAAGACAAGGTCACCTTCGCCCAGGTGGCGGACCTGGCCGAGGAACTGATGGATCTGTACTGCCGCAAACAGATCGACGGCGTGCGGGTGGTCTTTACCCGCTTCGTCTCGTCCGCTAGGCACTACGCCGACGTGCTGAACCTGCTGCCGATCCAGCCGGCGGCCCCGGCGGCCCAAACACCCGAATCAGCCGGCCACCCAACCGGCGGCCTGAACATTGAAGAGTACCTGTTTTCGCCCCCGGCCCGGGAGATCCTCGACGAGCTCATCCCGATCACGGTGAAGACCGAGTTGTTCCAGTGCGTTATGGATTCCGTGGTCAGCGAGCAGGTGGCGCGGATGAGCGCCATGAAGGCCGCCACGGACAACGCCCAGCAGATGATCCAGGCCCTGACGCGGCAATACAACCGGGCCCGCCAGAGCCAGATCACCAGTGAACTGCTCGACATCCTCGGCGGCGTCGAAGCGCTGAAATAAAAGGAAAGAGCCACGAAGTACATTGCCGGCCGTCTTCGGTCTGCGATACTTCTGATTATCCGGCGGGCTCGGCCCGCCCCATCAGGTTGTGGAGCGCGACATGAACAAGGGTAAGGTCATTCAGGTTATTGGCAGCACTTTCGATGCGGAATTCGCCCAGGAGAACCTGCCGGCGATTTACAACGCCCTGAAGATCCAAGGGGAAATCAAGGGCCACCACATCGACCTGACCGGCGAGGTGCAGCAGCACCTGGGCGGCGGCAAGGTCCGCGCCGTGGCCCTGGGCTCGACCGACGGCATCGCCCGCGGCATGGAGGTGATCGACACCGCCGGGCCGGTGATGGTCCCGGTCGGCGAGGCGACGCTCGGGCGGGTGTTCAACCTGCTCGGCGAGCCCATCGACAAGCTCGGACCCGTCTCGGCCCAGGATTTTCGCCCCATCCACCGCGATCCGCCGGAATTCACCGAGCTGACGCCCAAGACCGAGATGTTCGAAACCGGCATTAAGGTGATCGATCTGCTGTGCCCGCTGGTCCGCGGCGGCAAATGCGGGCTCTTCGGCGGCGCCGGCGTGGGCAAGACCGTCATCATCCAGGAGCTGATCGCGCGGCTGGCCCGGTTCCACCAGGGTTATTCCTGCTTCGCCGGCGTGGGCGAGCGCACCCGCGAGGGAAACGACCTCTGGCTGGAGATGCAGGAGGCCAAGATCGGCGACACCGGCAAGAGCGTCCTCGACCAGACGGTGATGGTGTTCGGGCAGATGAATGAACCCCCGGGGGCCCGCCTGCGGGTGGCCCTCTCGGCGCTGACCATGGCGGAATACTTCCGCGACCAGACGGGGGCCGACACCCTGCTGTTCATCGACAATATCTTCCGCTTCTCCCAGGCCGGCTCGGAGGTCTCGGCCCTGCTGGGCCGCATGCCCTCGGCGGTGGGCTACCAGCCGACCCTGGGCACCGAGATGGGCGAGCTGCAGGAGCGGATCACCTCGTCCGACAAGGGCGCCGTCACCTCGATCCAGGCGGTGTACGTGCCGGCGGACGACTACACCGACCCGGCGCCGGCGACGACCTTCACCCACCTGGACTCCTCGGTAAATCTCCAGCGGTCCATCTCGGAAAAGGGCATCTACCCGGCGGTCGATCCGCTGGAGTCGACCAGCCGGATCCTCGATCCGAACATGGTCGGCGAACGCCACTACAAGATCGCCCGGCGGGTGCAGGAATACCTCCAGCGCTACAAGGACCTCCAGGACATCATCGCCATCCTGGGCGTGGACGAGCTCAGCGAGGAGGACAAGATGATCGTCGCGAGGGCGCGGAAGATCGAACGGTTTCTCTCCCAGCCGTTCCTGGTCGCCGAGACCTTCACCGGCCTGAAGGGCAAATATACCAAGCGGGAAGACACCATCCGCAGCTTCGAGGAGCTCTGCGACGGCAAATGGGACCATCTGCCCGAACCGGCGTTCATGTACGTCGGCGCCATCGAGGAAGCGGCCGAACGGGCGGAAAAAATGGCCGCGGATGCCGCCTAAGACGCATCGAGCACGGGTCAGACGCCGATCGCGGCGACGTCAGCGGTGACGACGCCGCGAGGGCCGGTCGGCGAGCGGTCTGCTGCTCAAGGGCAATCGCGACACAGTGAGTGATAGCATGACGGACCACCAAAAGATACGCTGCATCGTCATTACCCCGGAACGCCAGGCGGCGGACGCCGAGGCGCTGGCCGTCGTTCTGCCGGCGCACGACGGGCTGGTGGGGGTCCTGCCCAACCACGCGCCCTTCCTCTGCAAGCTGGGCATGGGGCTGCTGCGCTACCGGGATATCCAGAACCGCGAGCACGCCCTGTTCATCGAGGGCGGCTTCGGCCATGTCCGCGATAACGAGGTGAGTATCCTGACCCAGACGGCGATCGCCGCGGACAAGATCACCACCGCCGAGGCCGATACGCAGGTCCGCCAGGCCGAGGCCCTGCCCGCCGCCACCATCGAGGAAGTAGACACCCGCCGACACGCGATCCGGCGGGCCAAGTACCTCCGACAGTTGACCGGCGCAACCGAATCCTGATCCGACCAAACCTCCGGCTAATGATAAAGCCGCCCCATTCCGACCAATTCGAATGTTGATCGGGCTAAACGCACAGCAGTTGCGTTTCAACCAACTGCCCAGGCATCCGAATCCCGATCCGGCAAAACGTACATTCTCCTTTTTTAACCGGCCGCGACCGAGCCGCCATGATAGAGTCGATGGTCGCGGATATAGTCGGCCACCGCCTCGGGGACCAGGTAGCGGATCGAGCGGTTCCGGCGGACCCGGTCGCGGATGTCCGTGGCGGAGATCTCGATCCCCGGCGTGGCCAGGATGTGCCGGCGGATGCGGTCGATCTGGTCGGCCGGAAGGGAATCGAGCCGGCGGTCCAGATCGCCGGGCGAATACCCCGGCCGGGCGGCCGTGACGATGATGCATTCCTCGGCCAGCCGCTGGATCTGGTGCCAGCCGTTTAGCTCCGGGAGGGAATCCGCCCCGATCAGCCAGTACAGGACCGCCTCGAGGCCATAGAGCCCGCGGAAATGCAGTACGGTGTCCAGCGTATAGCTGGGCCCGGCCCGCCGCAACTCGCAGTCCGAGATTTCGAAGAGATCGTCTCCCGCGACGGCCAGTTGCGCCAGGCGCAGCCGATGGCCCGCCCCGGTCAGACGCCCGGCGTCCTTGTGCGGCGGCGCGGCCGAGGGGATCAGGATGACGCGATCCGCCTCCAACTGCTCGGCCGCCGCGCGGCAGGCGATCAGGTGTCCGTGATGGATCGGGTCGAACGTCCCGCCGAATAATACGATTCCTTTATCGCTGCTCATGGTAGGCGCGTATCCCGTCAAACAGCAACTTGACCTTGTCCGGGTCCTTGCGGCCCGGTTCGCTTTCCACTCCGCTGCACAGATCGATGCCGTAGGTGCCGACGGCCAGGGCCGCCTTGATCGTTTCCGGGCCGATGCCGCCGGCCAGAAAGACCTTTTTGTCGCCGACCGACCGGACCCATCCCCAGTCGAAGCGGCGGCCCGTCCCGCCATAGAGGTCACCGCCAAAGGCGTCCAGCAGGATATACTCCGTCTCGAACCGCTCCACCCGCCGGATGTCCTCCGGACGGCGCAGGCGCAGGGCCTTGATCAGCGGCAGACCCAGCCGGGCCGCCTCCCGGCAGAAGGCCTCGTCCTCGTCGCCGTGCAGTTGCAGCATGGTCAGGGGGCACTGCCGCAATACCTCGGCAATACGGTCCAGGCCGGCATTGACGAACAGACCCACCCGCTCCGGGCCGTCGGCGGGCAGAACACCGATGATATCGGCCGCTATGGCCGGCTCGATGTATCGGGGACTGGATGGATAAAAATTGAAGCCCAGCAGATCGGCGCCGCACTCGGCGGCCCAGAGGCCATCGGCCCGGTTCGTGATGCCGCAAATCTTGATCCTGGCCCTCATGTCCTCGCCTCAAGTTTTCGGGAACCTGCCCCGAAGGGCCGCCGGGCGAAATCCGCCGGAAACGGCCCGTTCGATGTCCGTAAACATCTATTCTGCCAAAAAAACGCCGACGGCGGTAGTTGAAATTCGCCGATACGCCGGAAGCCGGGATCGGCCGGCACAATCAATCCCTGGCCGCTGGCCCAATCGGATCAATCCGCCGGCCACAGCCTCTGGGCAATCCGGTCCACCCGCCCGAAGGCGGCCGTCGTAAAGATCAGCGGATAGAGCCGTTCGTAATACCACAACCGGGCAAAATACAGGCCGATCGGCGCCGCCGGGAACACCTGCCCCTGTCGTGTATGCTCCAGCAGCCAATTCGTCCCCCGCCTCAGGGCATCGGCAACCGCTGTTTGGACGGCATCCTGCCCGGCTGCCGCCGGCCGCTCGAACCAGGCGGCCAGGGCCTCGACGGCCAGGGCCGTCTCCTCGATCGAGCCTGCCACACCGGCCGCACCGCCCCAGCCGCCATTGTCGTTCTGGGCGTTCAGCAGCCAATCGACCGCCCGCCTTAGACACCCCGGCCACTGGATTTGACCGGCCGCCTCCGCCGGCAGACGGCCGGCCAACAACAGCACCCGGCAGGTCCCGTAGGTCAAATTGGCCTGGTCGTCGGCGTGCTCGTTGCCGAACCACAGAGGCCGCCAGGAGCCGTCGGCCTGCTGCGCGGCGTCCAAAAACTCACTGCCCCGCCGGATTGCCCGTGTCATCTCCCGCCGGAAATCGTCGAACCCTATCTGCTGATCCCGCCAGGTGGCCAGTGCCGCCAGCGCGTGGGCGGTGATGTCGGGGCAGCTGCGATCGAACGGCAGCTTGGACCACCCCCGGCAAAACGTCGGGACACCGCCGTCGCGATTCTGCAGATCCAGCAGCCAGCGAATCCCCGCGGCGGCGGCCAAGACAACATCCGGCCGGTGCGGGCTCAAAGAATGCAGCGCCAGCAGGGCCCCGGCCGTATCGTCCGCGTCCGGCACGCCGCCGGGCCGATGGGTCCACGCCCAGCCGCCCGGCTCGGCATCGGTGTACGGATGCCTTTGGCGCATCTGCCGGCCCAGCAGCCAATCGCAGAGTGAGTCCCGCGCCTGTCCATCGAGCGACTCCGACAGAGCGCCGCCGCCGGTCAGGGCCCCCACTGAAAGGGTCGTCAGCCAGGTCGCCAGATCCGTATCGATAGGCCAACTGCCGTCGTCGCGCCGGGTCCGGGCCAGAAACTCTACCCCCTTTTGCACAACTACGTGCTGGCGGTATCCCGCCGCGGCCAGACTCATCACCACAAATCCCGTCAGCGGCGCCGCCTCCAGGAATCCCCCCCCTTCCGGCTGCATCGCCGCCAGGACCTCCAGTGTTTTCCCGCCCGCCAGACGGCGGATCAGGCGGGTAAGGGGATTGGCGGGCGGTCTCTTGCGGTAGCGCAACTGCCCCAAGGCGATCAGGGCCGGCAAGGCGTAGCTGACCACCGGCAACCGCAGCCGCCGCCAGAGCCCCTGCGGCAGGGCCGCCAGCTCGAACGGCAGCGCCTTAACCCGTCGGAAGCCGTCCGGTTCATCGCCCAGCCGCCCGCAGACGGCGGCGAGTGCCAGGATCGGCACGGAAAAGGTCCGGTCCCGCCCGTAGCGGTCATTTATCGCACGCACCAGGAAATCCGGCTCCAGCAATCCGATTTGCGATTGCAGCCAGGCCCGGACCCGCTCAAGCAGGGGGCGATAGCGGGCCGGCTCCGCCATGATGCCGAAGGCCGACCAGGCCAGCAGGGTGGTACTCAGATTGCTTTGGCTGATCTCACTGTCGCCCCAGCCGCCGTCGGCATTGACGTGACCGGCCAGCCAATCCAAACCCTGCTCGATTTCTCGTTGGAAACGCCGGTCGTCGACGCAGCGGAAGGCGACCACCGCGATCGCCGTCGCCAGGGCGCTGCTGGACAGGTGACCGGGCCAATAGCCGTCCACATGACGGTGGGCCAGCAACCGCTGCCGGCAGTTCGATAAGGCCGCTGCCAATCGCTCCCGTTGCGCTGGTTCCATTCGATTTGCCCCACCCGAATTAACCGGGATTACTCGTAGGTCAGGGCGGTCAAGAGGGCCTGGCCGTATAGCCGCCAGAGGGTCTGGGTGTCCTGCTGGGAGGCCGCGGACGGCATCTCCATGGTCACCACTGCTATCCCCAGATCGTCCCCGGCATAGGCGCCCAGCGAGCCGGGAAAGGTCCGCAGCTTCCGCACCGGCAGGGGGCATACCTGCGCCATTCGCCGGGCGAGGTCCTCCGCCGGGCCGTCGTAATCCATGCAGTTCAAAGGCTGATGCAGGGTGATGACGCGTTCGGGCCGATAGGTCAGCAGCAGCCGGTTCAGGTAACGGCTCTCCGGCTCCGACAGGGCGGCCGACCCCGAACGCGAGCCCGGCCGGAAGTTCGCGGAAGGGAAATTGCGGTTCAGATCGACGCCGTGGACGTTGGTTCGCCGGTTCCGGTCGAATCCGTCCGGATTGGCGCAGGGAACGACAACCACCTTCCAGCCGGTCAGAAACTCGGGGTGGTCCGGCAGGTACCGCAGCAGCTCATTTAAGAGATGCACGCCGGCCGGTTCGTTGCCGTGGATGGTACTTAGAAACAGGATGACCCGGCGGCCCTGCCCCAACACGTGGGTCGCGATCGGGGCGCCTTCCACCGAGACGGCCGACGAACTGGCGGCCGGCTGCCTGACGGCCGGTGCGGCAACGGGAGCCACGCGGGGCTTCGGCACGCCGGTCGATCGCGAGGCCGTACCGGCACAGCCGCCGGCCGCCAGAATCAGCAATCCCAACAATGCCCCCGCGGCTCGCCTCCGGCCGGTCAGCTCGTGGTGTCTGATCCAGATGTCCATCGCGTCCTCCGTGCCTTCCTCTGTCATCCAATGACACAACGCCGCCGGGCCACTTAGGGCACGTCGTCCCGGTTAGCGACAGGATGGTCATTCTCGTCAAGGTGTATAATAACTCACGGGAATATTGCTGCCCTTTGTCCAAATTTTTATAGGAGAACCCCGCGCCGGGGGAAAGGAAAAAATGCCTCGCTCGTCATAAAAACATATGATGCGATCACTTTTCCCAGACGGTTCGGATTGGGTCTTCGGATCAGGTAGGACATTCAGGCCAGATGACCGATTGCCAGTACGCCGTAGAAGGTGTATTCGGCATCCAGGATCGGATCGGCCCAGTGGCCGTGGAAGCCCCCCCGCGGATTCCACAGGCTGTGGATATAATCCAGGGACGCCTCCCGCAGCGATTGCAGGCAAACGCCCCGCTCGGCCAGGGCATGCAGGGCCGTGGCCGTGGACAGCAGATCGGGCACGGGTGCGGTTTCGGTGGCGTAAAAGCCGCTCTGGCCGTCGCCGCGGGCCCGCAGCCAGTCGATCGTCTCGGGGCAAACCGGCTGCTGCGCCTCATGCAGCAGGATCACCGCCGCCGCCGTGGTCGGCGTGGTGCCGGCCGGCAGGTTCGGCTGGTTGGCGAAGCCGCCGTCAGGACGCCGGCAGGATTGGACGAAACGGATGGTATCTGCCTGCGGCGGGATCGGAGGGGAAAGACACTGACGGGCATACAGGGCCATGAAGCTGCCGTAGACGCTTGGCCCATCATCGGCGCGGTCCAGACGATACCCACCCCCGGAATCGTAGAACGCGCCAAGCCGCTCATCCGCCAATTTATCCGCCAGGAGAGCCGCTCCGTCCGCGCCCAGCAGTTTCGCACAGCGGATCCAACTGGCCAGGTGCACCAAATCCAGGCCGCTTGGATCGACGCACTCCGCCAGATACCCGAGAAGGCGGCCGGCATCCGGCGGCGCAGACAGGCCCGCCAGGGTTTCGGCGGCAAAGGCGGTATAATACAGATCGCTCGTGGTGCTGCGGCCGCGAAAGCCCCCGTCGTCAATTTGCAGATCGGCCAGAAAGGCGATGATCCGATCCACCGTCTTACGGGGCAGATACCGGCCGGCCGCCTGAATCGCCTGGTCCATCGTTTGCCTGATAGTCATTGCAACAGCCCATGACCGGGACGTCCTGGAAGATCTTGCCGATCACCCGGCGGAGCATGCTCTTTAAAACAGGATTGTCCAGGCCGCTCAGGGTGCCGATGGCCTGATCCTGGTAGCCAGCCAGCAATTCCGCGGCCAGTTCATCCACCTGGTAGGTGTGCAGTAAGCGGCGTATCGCCGCGGCGCTCGAGCCGGCCGGTTCCGTATCCTGCCAGAGCCGCCGCAGGAGCAACTTGTCTGGTTCATCGGCCAGCTCATAGGCCAGGGACGCCAGCAGCGAAGGACCGAGAATCCGCCGCAGTCCCTGCGGATCCCCGGCGTCGGCGGATTGATCCGACCGGTCGAGTCCCTCGGCGTCCTGCAGATCGTCGCGGATCTGATAGGCGACGCCCAGCGCCTCGCTGTATCGGGATAGGACCGCCTGAAGGGGGCCATCGGCGCCAGCGGCGGCGGCGCCCAGGCAGAGGGCCACCTCGAAGGCCGGGGCGGTCTTCTGCCGGAAGATCTCACAGACCTGATCGGCCGAGAGCGGTTCGCGATGGCGCAGCCAGTACAGCTCCGCCCCTTGACCGAAACACAACGTACGGTGGCCCCGGGCGGCGATGGTGAGCATCTCGGTGATCCGCTCGGAGTCAAAGGGGGCCTCGCCGATGAGACGGTATCCCTCGCCCAGCAGGAAGTCCCCCACGTTCAGGGCCAATGGGACGCCGTATTCCTCGTGAAGGGTTTTTTGGCCGTAGCGGACCGGGTCGTTGTCCTCGATGTCGTCGTGGATCAGGGAGGCCTTGTGGAAGCATTCCACCGCCAGCAGCAGCGGCCGGATCGCCTCGACCAGGGGTTCGGCCGGATCCGGCTGCATGGCCTGATGGACGCAGGCGGTCAGAAACGGACGCCACCTCTTGCCGGAGCGGGCCAGCCATTCGCGGCCGATCCGCTCGGTCTCATTTTGCACCGGCCCCAGCGCCGCTTCCAGTGCCTCTAGGGTGAACCAACCGTCGATTTGCCGCCGCAGGGAGCGAAAATCTAGATTGGCGACGCCCTCGGAGCCGCTCAGATGAATCGCGTCCCAGACCCAGTCCTGATCCACATCGGTCCGGCGGCATCCGTCCCGCAGCAGCGGAATGGCGATCCCGGGAATCGCCGCCGCCTCCATGTAGGGAAAGACCTTTTCCAGGACCGCCAGGCAACTGACCCCCACGACCGCCTCGATCTGGCCCGATTCAATGAGGGCCATCACCATGGGCGAGCCTTCCGCCACCATCACCACGTAACCGAGCGACTCGGCCTCGGCCTGTAGGTCGCAAATCAGACAGTTGCCGCAGCGGGCACACACTAGGCCGTATTCGTCGATCCGGCCCCGGCAGAGGGTCGGATGACGCAGGCACTGGGGCAACAGCAGCAAGCGCCGGGAAAAGGGTATCCCCGCCAGCCGGTCGCGCCAGACCTCGTTGTTCAGCAGTACCGCGGCATAGCGCAGGAAGCGGGGATCGAGCTTCTCCTTCTGCAGGACGTCCCGGGCGCCGCGGCGCAATTGCTCGGCCGACAGGGGCCCGATCAGACGTTCCTGCCTGACGTATCGCTGTGCAGCCTGCCGCAACCGGTTCCGCTGCGTCTTGCGGTTGCAGATATCCGCCTGCACTGAACGTACCGATTGCAGGGCCACGGACAGGGAAGATGGTGCCGGCGATTTATCCATGCGCTCTTTGTAAACTCCTGTTCCCCGAAGGATTACCTCGTTATGTCTCATCCTGAGTCTGGTTTGCTGTCATCCTGGCGGCACAGGCCGCCAGCGGCGGATCGGAGTGCCGCGATCGAGACGCCGACGGATCCTGTCCCTTGGCATCGCTGGCCATAGGATGGAGCGGTTGGTCGTTATCCGCAGTCCGGGCGTCCGCGTCGGCCGCAAGCGGATCGGCCAGGGGTTCGCCGGCCAGGCGGTCAAACCGCTTTCGCCAGGAATGGATCTCGGTCTTGCCCAAAAGCCGCATGAGGACGCGCTTGGCCAGCGAGACGCCGCCGGCCCGCTGGTTGTCCCAAAACAGTTTCGGCACCCAGCGGAAATTGATCTCGTAACAGGTCGAATACAACTCGAGATGGTCGTGCCGGAAGCGGTCCATGCCGAAGCCCATCCCCTCTTGCACTTCCTCGCGGCGGTAGGGCTCGTAAAAGACCGGGAAGACGACCAGCGGGTGTTTCCGGCTGAGTTGGCGGACCAGTTGCAGGGTGCTTTGCACGTCGGCCGGGGTCTCGCCGGGCAGGCCCAGCACGATGCTGAGGACGGGGAAGAAGCCGCAGCGGTTCAGGCGATCGACGGTCTGGCGGACCATTTCGGACCAATCCTCCGGCCGGAAGGGGGCGATCTTGGCCCGGCTGGCGGCGGCGACGAGATGGCCGTTGGCGCTCTCGGCGCCCAGGTTGACCCAAAGGAACCGGCTGGGTTTTCGCCAGGTGAGCAGCGTACGGATCTCGCGGAGCTGTTCGTCGGTCAACTGCAAGACCGAGGAGACGTTGGCATGGTCGATCTGCATGAAGGAAAGACCGCGGATCCGCCGCATCTCGCTGAGCAGGGCATGCAACGGCTCGTATTGGATCCGGACGCCGTCGCTGCCGTAGCGGAAGAAGTCCTCGCTGCCGCTGACGACGTTGGTGATCCCCGCGGCCAGGTTGGTCTCGATATCGGACAGGATCGTCTCGGTTGGTAGGTGCACCATGGGCTTGGTGGAAACCGTGCAGAAACGACACCCCCTGCCGCACCCGCGGGACAGTTCAATGATGCCCATCAGGGACGCTCCCTTAATGGGACAGATCTTGCCGGCGGCCGTGCCGGCTTCCGACAGATGCGCCGGCGGCTGGGTGCCCTCCAGGATATCCCCGAACAACCGGACGCCGGCCGCCTCACTATAGCCCTCGAATACGGTATCGATCCGGTGGCGCCGGGTGCTCTCGGGGTCGGCGGCCCATTGCCAGGCGCCGGCGCCGCCGGCGACGACGCGAAAGCCGAAACGCTGCTTGGCCCGGCCGATTTGCTGCATCATCCGCTCGGTCCAGACCTTGGTATAGAGCTCGCCCTTCCAGAAGTTCTTCGTGGTGGTGTTGCTCATCCCCCGGCCCAGCGGGTCGCTGCTGCTGACGGCGACGATCCGGGTCCAGGGCCCCAGCAGGGAATCCAGCCGTTCCGGCGTCGTACAGACGACCTGGTCCGCCTCCAGACCAAGATGATCGATGAGGGCGGCCTCCAGGCGGCGAAGGCCCAGTGTCGCCGCGCGGGCCCGGCCGTACCGGTCCGTTTTCAATCGCGGAGACACCAGGCGGCGCATCACCGGTTCGGGCACCTGCGTGGTCTGCATGGTGGCGAAAATGCCCTCGAAGAGGATCTTGTAGCGGGCACTCAGGGTGCGGTCGGCCACCAGCACGACCGCCGGACGCGATGTTGGATTTTTTACGATGGCAACGATCTCCTCTGGGACCGGGATACAAACACTAGCTCGCCCCGCGATCGGAACAACAAGACGCATCGTCCCCCTCGTCGCAGTCGCACTGGCAATCGCAGGGGCCGCCGCCGCACCGAGAAGACGAATCGGCTGCGGTTTCCGGCGTCGTCGCCGCCGGCGTGGCCGAACCGGACACCGACCGCTCGGTCGAACAACCGCCGGACGGCTTTGTCGGGCAGGACCCGCAAGAGCAGGGACCAGAATCCACTCTATCGGAGGGGGTGTCGGTTGTTTCATCCGGTACGGCAAACCGCCCGCTGGCCGCCGCTATGCCCCTTTGACGCAGGGCGGCATAGATGTCGGTCTGTTTGATCCGGTCCACCTCGACGGCGAGATCCTTCCTCTGCTCATCCGCCGCCGTGACCGGCGACCCGTTGATGGGCGCATGTGCCTCCTTGGGGAAGATGATCGCCACTTCCGGGCAGATCCGGGCGCAGGCCGGACAGTTGGTCTTGCAGTTTTCCGGCCGGGCCACCTCGACGCGCCCCTGGGCATCCAGGGCGAACACGCCGAAGAGACAAAAATTCATACACTGCTTGCATTGCCGGCAGCGATCGTAATCCAGCACGGGAAACCACGCTGTCCAGTCGTCCGCCCGCTCCCAGCGGAGATGACGATCATGTTGATGTCGTTGCGGTTCGCCCGATCCGGCGGCGGGAGCAGAGCGGGCCATTTCGGCCTGCAAAAGCTGGACCGCATCCTCGGGCGATTCGCTGCGCAGATTGATCACCCGCAGCGCGTCGGGCATCCCGACGCCCGCCCGCCCCAGCAGCCAGCGAATGGTGCGGGGGAAACAAGCCAGCAGGATCGTATCCGGCGTGATGATCTCGGGTAGCCGCCGGTCCCGCCGGGCCGCCAATCCGCACAGGTCCGCCACCTCCAGCCAGTCGACCGGGGATGCCTCCAGCAGGTCCAGGACGGCCTGCCGGGTTTGCTCCGGCGCCAACTGGGGATAATCACAACGACAATAGATGATCCGGGGTAGGGCGTTCAAATAAGCACTTCCTTGTCAGGGCCAAACAGCCGGCCGAACGCGATATATGCCTTTGCCGCGATTCCGCATTTGCCTTCATTTTATTTGACGCCCTTGGCATCGATGCAGACCAGATGCCCGCGGGCGTTGCGGGCGTAGATCCGGCCGTTGGCCAGGACCGGCGCCGTCCAGCATTTGCCGGAGAGAACCTGGGCCTGCCGCAGCGGTTTGTAGCCGGCCGGCGCGGCCTCGGCGATCACCAGCGTACCACTTTCGCCGAGGATAATCAACTTGCCGTCGGCCGCGATCAGGGAGCCGGTTCCCAGTCCCTTGTGCTCCCAGGCCGTCTGGCCGTTGCCAAAACGGATGCATTTGAGAACCCCGTCGCCGCCGACCTGGCCGTCGAAGCCGTAGAGGTTCTCCTGCCAGAGGACGCAGCTGTTGACCTGGTTCCTCATATCCTTGTTTTTCCAGAGCGGGCGGCATTCGCCGGGCTGGTTTTGCAGCAATGCGGCGCCGGTGCCGTAGCCGGAGGAGATGAACACCCGATCGCCCTGAAAGATCGGATCGGCGGAATTGATGTCATACGATGTCTTCCAGGGGAACCGGCTCAGGACCTCACCGGAGGCAATATCGACCGTGAGGAATTGGCGATCGATAAAGAGGGCCATGGCCTCCCGGCCGCCGGTGGTACAGAGAACCGGCGTGGAATAACCGGCGCCCTTCTCGTCGGATTTCCAGAGGGTCTTGCCGGAACGCTTATCCAGGGCACAGCCGTTCGCGCCGATGTTCAGCAGCACCCGATCGCCGGCAATGCGGGCCGAGCCGGCGAAATTCCAGGTCGGCGGCTTCATGCCCTCCTCCTTCTGCAGGTCGCGGGACCAGACGGGCTTGCCCGTGGTCGCGTCCAGGCAATGGATTTGGCCGGCCTTGCTGACGGTATACACGCGATTATTCTCGACGGTCGGCGTCGCGCACGGCCCGCCCTCGTAGTTGCGGGGGATCAGCGGGCAGGCATAGTCGTATTTCCAGAGTTCCCTGCCGGTCTGGGCGTCGAGGCAGTAGATGATATCCCGCTGGTCGGCGTCCTTGTCGCCGGTGGCCGTGTTGCCCATGGTATAGACCTTGTTCTGCCAGACGGCGATGGAGGAAAATCCGGTGCCGACCTGGTGATCCCAGAGCTGCCGCGGGCCCGCAGCGGGCCATTCGCCCAGCCAATCGGTCTCGGGCGAGATCCCGTTGTGATCGGGTCCCCTCCAATGGGGCCAATCGGCCCCGGCGGCCGTCAGGCCGATGGCCAGGACGAACAGTCCGGCCAGGGCCATCCAATGGGTGAATCCAAATCGGTCTCGACGGTGAGTGCCTTGCATCATGGTTTCTCCTGGTTTTGCTGACAGTTTCCCTTCGGGATTGTCCTGGTTTGTCTGGCTCGATCAGTCCGCTACCGGCCGCGCCTGGCAGATGTTGGACCGGCAAACCCCCCTGCTGATTCTCACATAGATTGAGACTGGATGACGTATAACCCACATTTCACCATCGGTTTTGCGGAGTGGAAGTATAAACCTTTTGACATCATCAGGTTACGATGTCGAACGGTACTTCCCCTGGGATGACGGTCTGTTTTGAGCGCGATTGTTTTTTCGCCTTCGAGGCCGCAGGCCCTATTTTCCGCAGGCATATATGTTTTATATTTGTCGAGGATAGATAGGGCTGAGAACGAAGAAGGCGGGAAATACCGGCCGCTCAAAACCAAAAGCGGGGGTGAAATGTGGGTTAAGGTTGGAAGCATTTTTCTCGGTTCCTTCGGCACGCTTTGTCATTTTATATCCGATTTCGCCTCGCAAGTCAAATCGATTCGGCAGGCACAGCAGGGGCGCCTGCAAGGAAGATCGGCGCAACTGATTATTTTACAGGAAGTTAAATAGAACGCTCCTGAAGAGTTCGAGCAATCCCCCGCATTTATACCTGCCGGATAGACCAGCCGCTACCCGGAATTGGCGCGGAGACCCCCCCTCCGGCAAAGCCACCGGCCCGGTCGGCGGGCGACCGAGCCGTCAGGGATCGGACGATTCATCCTGTTTGGCGGCGTGGTTCTCCCACATCCACAGGACCGCCGCCGTGAACCAGAGCAGGGTGACGGCTATCAACAGCGATTTGGCCCGATCCAGGCCCACACCGCCCATCAGGAACAGAAACGGCAATCCGGCGGTGGCGATCAGGGCCGCCCAGCCGGCCAGTTTCGCAATCAGGCGGGCCCAGGGCTGCTCATGCATCTGCCGCTGGTAGACGGCGCTGCAGACGATATACAGGGTCGCGGCGATAAACCAGCCCGGCAGGGATACGAAGTAAATCTGAAACGGCTTGAATCCGCTTTTCAGGGTGTAATTGGAATTCACCAGCCACAGGCAGATCACCAGCGTGAGAATCCACGCCAGGCCGGCCGCCCAATTGAAGTTCTTCCGGCCGGCCTCGGCGTAGCGGCTGCGCAGGCCGAATTTCCGGATCAGCCAGAAGTCGATGAAAATCACCGCCCCCATCGGCATCAGCAGCATCCCGTAGAGCATCACGAAGTCCAGCAATTTCATGGCGATGGCCGGGAACATCCCCGCCAGCGTCGCCACCGCCCCGGTGATCAGGGTCACCTTGAAGCGCGAGGATTTGGGCGTGATGGCCTGGAAGGCCAAGCCGGCCCGATAGATCGTCGGATTGGCCGTCGTCCAGCCGGCGATGATCACGCAGACCAGCCCCGCCCAGCCGGCCGCCCGGTAGGCCAGCGGCCCCGGCAGCACGTCGCTATTGGCCGGATCCTGATGCAACTGCATGGCGTAGAGAATCGAGGCGCTCAGCCAGGCCATGAAATGGCCCACGTACATCCCGGCGGCGGAGGCGACGGCGTACCAGGATTTCTTGGCGAAGCGAAAGACCGACAGATCCGACATGCCGATGTGCATCGCCATGTTGCAGAACCAGGCGAAGAACATCACGTGCAGGAAGGTCAGCTTGATCTTTCCCGGCTGCGGACTGCCGCCCGTCCAGATATGGGTCTTGGCCAACCGCCAGAGGTCCCCGGCCGACTGGACCTCCGTGCCCGTCGCGTTGACGAACTGCCGCAGGCCCACGAAGCCGAAGCCCAGGAAGATCAGCACCATCCAGGGCGCCGCGATGTTGGCGAACTTCGCCACGGTCTCGTAGCCGTAGGCGGCCACCAGGGCGATGGCGCCGCCGACGGCCAGCACGGCGATGACCCAGCCGACGCTGTTGGGATACAGGTCGTTCAGACCGGGCATGCGGAAATCGAACCAGACGCCCAGCGCCGTCGCCGAGACGGTGACCATCGCCCCGGCCAGGAAACAGAACATCACGCCGTTGGCCAGGTTGTAGAGGGTGACCAGCCGCCGGCCGCAGATCTTCTCCAATTGGTAATACAGCGTCAGCCGCGTCCGCGTGGCGATCGGGGCGCAGAGGAATATCCAGCTCAGCACCGCCAGGGCGTTGCCCAGGACCAATCCGCCCACCACGTCGACGGCGCTGACGCCGCCCGCCACGAACAGCGGCCCGATCATCAGCTCGGTCCCGGCGCAGTGCTCGCCGGCGTACATGCCGATAAAACTCTTGAATCCCAACAGCGCCTTTTTCGGGACCGGTTCGCGTTCGTATTCGCTGCCCGGCGGCGCCGGCGCCTCCTGCTGTGCCTGCTGATCCGTCATGGTTCGCTTCCTTTACGTACTACGAGGGTTGGTCAACCTCCGATCCGATGCATGCATCGGATCGGCCCGGAAAAACGGAAACGGTCCTTCCGCAAGAGGACCGGCCTACCCGCCGTGATTTTGGCGATCGGCCTCGTGTCCGGATGGACACGCCCCAAACGAACAATCCTCCGCGCCGTCGCGGCAGCGAGCGGGTTTCCGCCAACTCGTCGGGCCCGGCCGACGCCCCGTGCCAGGGCAATCCTACACCTCCTCGACCACGTTGAATCCCATCAGGACGCCCAGGTGCTTGATGTCCTCAAGATGGTCGCCGTAGAACACCACCCGATGCAGCCGGGTCATCACGCCGCCCTCCAGGACGCCGCCGCCCCAATGGTGAAACATGCTGTCCGCGTCGGCCACCTGGGTGTAAAACTGGGTGCGGCAGCCCAGCTCGTCGTGGGTGACCTCGGTCACCTTGCCGGTCGAGATCAGCATGGTGTCGAGGTTGATGAACTTGGCGCAGGTGACCTCCTGGCCGATGCGCATCTCCACGTCCAGCGACACGCCCCGCTCGCTGTCGCTCTGGGTGCGGATGGTAAAGGGCAGCCGCTTGGAGCCGGGGCCGTCCATGCAGGTGGCGCAGGTGCAGTGGAAGTGGATCAGGGCGTTCTTGGCGGTGTCGAAGACCGGATCGGAGATGAAGCCCGGCACCCCGAAGGCATAGCCGAAGATCAGCATGGTCAAGGTGGAATCCATGTCGCCCTCGCAGGCGCCGACCAATCCCAGATCGTTCAGCCGGCTGAAGGTCAGGCAGCCCTTGGCGGGCTCGCCCATGCAGTGCGAGCTGGTGATGGCCCGGGCGTTGTAGCGCTGCATCAACTGCCTGACGCCCAGATACATCCGGGCGGAATTGATGATCTCCTCGCGGCTGGGCTCGACGATCCGCTGGGCCGGGCTGATCCACTGGCGTTCGGCCTCGGCCTCGGCCTGCTTCAGATCGACCGCCTGGTGCGCCGCGATCACCTCGTCGTTGGCAATCGCGATCATCTCGGCGCCCAGCCGCTGCTTGATCTGTTCGGCGGTGCAGGCCGCCTCGGTCCCCTGGGGCCGGCCCACGGCGAGGATCCGGGTGGCCCGCATATGGGGCGCCACCCGCATCAGGCCGACCACCCGGTCGATCTGGCCCCAGTCGCTGGTGGGCAGGAGAACCACCTTGTGGCCTTCCTTCTGCCAGGCGGGGAAATACAGCCAGCCGTGGCCGCTGAAGGGCTGGCTGAACACGGCGGTCGCCAGTCCCTGATCGACGATCTGTTTCATGGCCTGCATGGGAGCGTCGCCGCCGTGGCCGCACAGATGAAAGAGCAGGACGCCGTCGGCGTTCTTCAGGGCGGGCAGAATAGTGCCCACCTCCGTCGGCGGGATGACCTGGCCGCCGACGAACTTGACGTCGCCGAGTTGTTTTTCCAGGTCGGCCAGGTATTTCTCGAACTTTTGGATCTCCTCGGTCGGCCTAGACAGGTAGATCCCGCCGGTTCGGCCGATGTAGATCTGGTGAATCTTGACGGCCGGCATCGGCTCCGGCCAGTTGCGGCCCTGCTGGGCCCACGCCCAGGAGGCGCCGAATTGCGAGTGCAGCCACAAGCCGGCGCCCGCGGCGCTGACTCCCATGAATTGACGGCGATTGCATTCGGGCATGATCCATCTCCTTATGACAAGAGTATCCGCGGCGGCCCGGCGAGAATCCTGCCGCCTTTGGTTGGTTGACCGACGACGCGACAAACCAGCCCTCCAGCCTCATCGTAAAAGACCGGAAGGGGCCTTCGATCTGCCCGGCGTCACGTTCGTTTACGTAAAACGTCCCGTTCGTACTGCCTGACCTCGTCCAGCCAGCCAGCGTCGGCCGGCACCCCGGACCGCTGGCAATAATACTCCCAGACCGCCGGGAAGGGAAGGGTCTTGGCCTCCTCCAGCAGGGCCAGCCGGCCGGTGTAATCGCCCTCGGCCTCCATCCGCTGCAATGGCGCCGTCGGCTCCAGCAGCGCCAGCAGCAGGGCCTTGAGCGTACAGCGGGTCCCGATCACCCAGGCGGCGACCCGGTTGATGCTGGCATCGAAGTAATCCAGCCCGATGTGCACCCGCCCGAGGTAGTCGCCGCGGACCAGCTCCTGCATCAGATGGCGCAGCGGATCGGACAGGATCACCACGTGGTCGCTGTCCCAGCGGACGCCCCGGCTGACGTGCAGCAGGATCTCGTCCAGGAACGCCAGCACGGCGGAGATCTTGTCGGCCACCTCCTCGGTCGGGTGGAAATGCCCGGTATCCAGACACAGCAGCGTCCGGTTTCGTACGGCGTAGCCCAGGTAGAACTCGTGGGAGCCGACGACATAGCTTTCCGAGCCGATGCCGAAGAGTTTTCCCTCCAGGCTGTCGAGCAGATGGCGTCTCTCGAACCGCTCGGCGAGGATCTCGTCGAGGGAGCGCTGGAGGATCTCCCGCGGCCGGCGGCGGTCCGCCGGCAGGTCCTTGAAGCCGTCCGGGATCCAGATGTTGTGCACGCTGGCCGAACCGAGCTGCTCGCCCATGTGGGCGGCGATCCGCCGGCAGGCGATGCCGTGCTCGACCCAGAAGCGCCGGACCGCCTCGTCCCGGCTGGACAGGGTAAAGCCGCTGTCCGCCAGCGGATGGGCGAAATAGGTCGGATTGAAATCCATGCCGACGCCGGCCGCCTTGGCCCAGTCGATCCAGGCGCCAAAATGCTCCGGCTGTAGTTGATTGCGATCCACCCGGCCGGCGGTTTCGGCGTACATGGCGTGCAGATTCAGCCGATGGGTCCCGGGGATCAGGCTGATCGCCTTGTCCAGATCGGCCCGCAGTTCGTCGGCGGTTCGGGCCTTGCCGGGGTAATTGCCCGTGGCCTGAATCCCGCCGCCGCTGGCCGCCGCGGTGTGCTCGAAACCGCCGACGTCGTCGCCCTGCCAGCAGTGCAGCGAGATCGCCACCGCCGCCAGGCGCTCCAACGCCCGCTCGGTATCCACGCCGCAGTCGGCATACCGCTGTTTGGCCCCTTCATACGCCTTGCTCACACCTGCCGTATCCGTCATGAACGAAGTTACCTCCTCAGCGAAGATCTCAGGTGGATGACCTCCCGCCGACGCCTGTGATCCTGCGAAATCCCTATCCTGTCTGTCAGCCATCCCGTCTGTCTGCTACGTTCCGGCCACACGAGCCGGCCCGACATGGTTCGGCCGGCCGGACGCGGCCCTAGGCGTCGCCCTGAAAGTCGGCCAGGTATCCGCCGGCCAGGAGCCGCTGGACATCCCGGGCGATATCCTCCTTGGTCACCTTCCAGCCGGTCTTCATGATATCGAAATATTTCGACGCCAGCACGGCGGCGATGACATGCCGCGAGTGCGACCAGGTATAGATCAACTGGTCCAGGATCCGGGCGTCGCTGTACTGGGGGATATAGGTCAAGCCCAGCATCTCCAGTCGCTCGGCGGTCATCTCCTGAATGATGCAGGGAAAATTCATGACCCGCCCGCAGCCGAAGGGCAGCACGTTCGGGAATGTCCGCGCCGCCACGCACAACTCATGCTGGTTCCGGCGCGACAGCATCGTGACCAGAAACTTCACCTCGGTAAACTCCGCCGCCAGCTCCACCACGACGCCTACGTTTGCCTCGCCGATTCCGGCGCCGGGGCAATCCACCTCGCCGGCGATATCCGCCTGTCGGGGTTTGCCGATCATCAGGGCGAACGGCAGGCGGCATTCCTGGGCCACCGGCAGGGCGCACAATCGCAGCAGCCGGGCGCAGACGCTGCCGTCGTCCGAACGAAAATCGCCCGGCAAGGCAACGGCCAGGTATTCCGGCCGCAGCAGGTCGATCCAGGTCCGCAGAAAATCCCGCCCGGCCTGGATGGTCTTTTCGTCCAGCGTCTCCGACATGGCAAAGCCCTGAGCGCGGACGGCCGCCAGGTTTTCCGCATACCCCCCCAACAGGCCGTCGAGCCGCAACGACGCCCGGAACCGCTCATCCCGGTGGCCATCCCGCTTCCTGACGCCCTGCTCGGCCCGGTCGAACGGATCGTTCGTCATGACCACGTAGCGGATATTGGCCAGTTCGAACACCTTGTCGATATAGTCCGCCGGGGACATGTCCTGAAAATATCTCCGAATGACATTCAGGTCCTTTTCGCCGGTATCCACGCCCAGTTCGTGCAGGACGGTCAGCACCCCCCGGGCCGCCTCGCTGAGCGGCGTATGGCTTACGAAGATCTCCTGCCAGACGCGTTCGGCCCGCTCGACTTTTTTCAGGGCGAAAAACGCCTTCGGGTCCAGGTCCGGCCGCAGGCGCAGCAGCTCCGGCGCCAGGCAGTGACTGGCCAGCAGCTCATCGATCCCCCAGCGCAGCCGGTCGCCGAACGCCTCGCTGTACAGGTGGGTGTGGACATCCACGATGGCCGTGTCGTTGACGATATTGGTCACCTGCTTGGTCACGGCGAGAAAATCCATCGCGTCTCCCTTCGATGAGAAAGATCCATCCGCTCTTGTCCTGCCGTCCACGCAAAAAAAACGTCTTCGTCCGGCCCGCCGCGTCGCCGGGGCACGCACCGGGCGCCGTCCGGCGCGTCGGACGCCGCGGATGCTACACCGTATAGGTCGATGCCGACGTCTCGCCGCCGCGGCCGGTCCAGTTGGTATGGAAAAACTCGCCGCGCGGCTTGTCGATCCGCTCGTAGGTGTGCGCGCCGAAGTAATCCCGCTGGGCCTGCAGCAGATTGGCCGGCAGGCGCTCGCTGCGGTAGCCGTCGTAATAGCTCAGCGCCGCGGTGATCGCCGGGGCGGGGATGCCCATCTCGACCGCCGCCGCCGCCACCCGCCGCCAGGAGGCCTGCGCCGCGGACATCGCCTCGGCGAAGAACGGATCCAGCAGCAGATTCACCAGCTTCGGATTGCGGTCGAAGGCCTGCTTGATCCGGCCCAAAAACGCCGAACGGATGATGCAGCCGCCCCGCCACATCAGGGCGATTCCGCCGTAATTCAGGTTCCAGCGGTATTGCCCGGCGGCGGCCCGCATCAACTGGTAGCCCTGGGCGTAGCTGACGATCTTGGCGGCGTAGAGGGCCTGCTGCAGATCGTCGATGAATCCCTGCCGGTCGGAGCGGGGTACCGGCCGGGGGCCCGCCAGCACCTTCGAGGCGCTCAGCCGTTCGTCCTTGAGCGCCGAGAGGCAGCGGGCGAAGACCGCCTCGGCGATCAGCGTCAGGGGCTGGCCCTGATTCAGCGCCTCGATCCCCGTCCACTTGCCGGTTCCCTTTTGACCGGCCGTATCCAGGATGCGATCGAGCACATGGCGGCCCTCCTCGTTGCGGTAGGCCAGGATGTCGCGGGTGATCTCGATCAGGTAGGAATCCAGCGGCCCCCGGTTCCACGCGGCGAACACCTCGTGCATCTCCTGGTTGCTCATCCCCAGGCCGTCCCGCATCAGATGGTAGGTCTCGCAGATCAACTGCATGTCGCCGTACTCGATGCCGTTGTGCACCATCTTGACGAAGTGCCCCGCCCCGCCTTCGCCGACCCAGTCGCAGCAGGGCTCGCCCTCGGCGGTATGGGCGGCGATCTTCTGGAAGATCGGCTTGACATGCTCCCAGGCCGACGGCGTGCCGCCCGGCATGATCGACGGGCCCCTGAGGGCCCCTTCCTCGCCGCCGGAGACGCCCGTGCCGATGTACCGCTTGCCCCGTCCCTCGACGTAGGCGGCCCGCCGGATCGTATCGGGAAAATGGCTGTTGCCCCCGTCGATGAGGATGTCGCCGTCGGCCAGGTGCGGCAGGACCAGATCGATGAACGCATCCACGGCCTCGCCGGCCTTGACCATCAGCATCACCTTGCGGGGCGTCTTTAGACTCGCCGTCAGTTCCTCGATGGAATGACAGCCGATGATCCTCTTGCCCTGCGCCCGGCCGGCGAGAAAGCGGTCCACCTTCGCCACCGTCCGGTTGAAGCAGGCCACGGTAAAGCCCTTGCTTTCCATGTTCAAAATCAGGTTCTCGCCCATCACCGCCAGGCCGATCAGGCCGATATCCGCCTTCGACATGCGAAAAACTCCTTTTTCGGTTCCGGTTTACTTCCTTTTTCCCGGCGCCGGCGCGGCGGGCCGCCCCTACAGCGCGTCGATATCCGGCACCGTGCCGTCGGCGAGGCGATACAACTGCTCGCCGGCGTGATGCACCACCAAAATGCCCTCGTCCCGGCGGCCCTCGAACCGCTCGATGCTGACTTCGGCCGGGTCCCGATAGTCCAGGTTGATTTTTTGGCAGCGCTGAGGGGGTATCCCGGTCGCCAGCACCACGCGGATCCGCGGCGTTTCCACGCCGTCGCGGTAGGTGCCGATCCCCTTGACGTGGGTGCTGTGGGCCAGGATCCCGCGGCCGATCCCCTCGAACCGCTCCATGCGCTGGAGGAAATAATCCCGCGTATGATACCCGATCCGGTCCAGAACCGCACCGTGCGTGTAGGACACCTCGGTGATGTGCGGGGCGTAGATGATCAGCGTGCCGCCGTCCGCCACAATCGGCTCGAGCTTGTACATCACCTTGCCGCCCACCCACAGGTCGTCGTACATCGCGGGCGCGATCCCCAGCACCGTCTGGTAGGGCCGATCCACCCGTCTAATATGCACCCGGCCGGACATCGCGGCCGCCTGCTCCCAGGCCGCAGTCACCGCGCCGATATAGATCCCGTGCAGGCGGTCCCGGACCGCCACCACGGCGAACAGCGTGCGCGGCAGATCGATATAGCCGGCCGCCTGCTCGACCAGGGCCCGGGTGGGCGTCCAAAGGTTGCCGTTGACCTTGGGATTGGTGATCACCGCCCCCAGCCAATGGAAGAAATGAATGATCTCGTCGGCGGCGATGCCGGGGAAGATGTATTTGTGCCCGCCGGAGAATCCCACCACCTCATGGGGAAAGACCGGCCCCAGGATGAAGCACTCGTCGTAGTCGTAGATGATCCGGTTGACGGCGACCGGCACCTCTTCGTCGAACAAGCCGCCGGAGATCCCCCGAATCGTTTCGGCGGGGATCCGGCCGATCTGCCTAAAGGTGTCCGGCCGGTCCCAGTCGTGGTTGAAAAAATTCACCTTGGCGTAATCGCTGCGCCTCTCCTCGGGCGTCAGGCACAGCCGCCGGCAGATCTGCTCTTCGCTGAGCGGCTGATGCGTGCCCAGCGCCACCAGGACGTCCAGGGCCGCTGCCTTTTGGCCGACGGCCTCGAATATCATCCGGAAGACCTCGCCGATGGGGCCGCTGCGGGTGTTGTCCGGGACCAGCACGATCAGGCGCTTGCCCGCATAGTCGTTGCGGGCGAAATGTTCCCGCACCGCCTCCGCGGCCTGGTCCAGACTGACCCCCTGATCGCTGTCTTGCCGTGCAATCACCATGGATGATCGTTTCCCTACGCCGCAACTGTGTTTTATCGTTACCCTCTAAGGCGGCTACCTGGCCCAGGGCGGATGTTCCGGCAGGCAGGCGTCGAACTCCGCGATTAGCTTATCCTGGTAGGCCCCGGCGTAGCTGCCCTCGCGGAAACGGTCGAACGCCTCCTCGCAGAGCCGCTGCCAGGACGCCTCCTCCGCGCCCGGGTTGATCGGGTAGAACAAGGCCCGGTTCGACTGGGCCGCCTTCTGGTCGCCCGGGGCATCGCCGATCATGAGAATCTTCTCCGGCGGATACTTGCCCCCGGCGGCATAGCGGATATGCTCGGTCTTGGTGCCCATCTCCTGGCCGGCGATGATCTCCACGTACTGGTCGATGTCGTGCTCCTGCCATTCCCGCGCCAGGGCCTCGGTGGGGGTCTGCGAGACCACGATCAGGTCGGCCCTTGGCTTCATCTTCTCCAGGCACTCGCGCACGTAGGGGAACGGCGGCATGCCCTTGACGATCTGGGCGATCGTCTCGTTGACCTTCTCGCTCCAGGCGAGGGCGTGCTCCAGTTCCCGTTTCGCCTCGGGGTCGCTCGCTCGGGCGATCGCCTGCTTGAGTCCGTCGTTGCTCAGCAGGCTTTCCGGATCATCCACCCAGGCGAAATAATGGGGAAAATCCGGCACGGTAAACCGCCGCGCCTTGACCAGCGGATGCGTCGGCAGCAGTTCGCGGATGATCCGCTCGGAGGTCTTGTGCCGGTTCGCCCCGCGGGTCTTGCTAAACAGATCCGCGAAATCCTTGCACTCCCGGGCGGCCAGCGCCACCGGCTGCAAGCCGAAATAGCCGATCAGCCAGGGGCAAAAGCACTCCCGCTGCTTGATCCCCATCGTATCGAACGCGCATCCGTCCGAATCGATGCCGACGAAAAACTCATGTCGCGGCCGGAACTCCTTCAACGGCCGGGCCGGATCCGTCATGATTACTCCCATCTACTTCCAACGTGTAATTGTCACTACTTGATATTCCAGGCGCCGTACGAAACGACAAGGTCCTCGTTGCTCGGCAACGAATAATATCTCACGCAAAGGCGCAAAGACGCCGAGAATACCGACCACTGGTATGAGTCGCTTGCCGCGACCGGCAATTCGCCGCGATCAACGGGAAGCTTCGACGCTCCCGCTGGTCGCTGCCTCTTGGCGAGAAACGCAGCCTCCATTATATCAGTACTATATCTCCTCTTTCCGACTACCTCGTTACTCAATCAAACAGCCCATTAGCCCTCAGGCCATACCTTCTCGCTTGCTTTCTCTCGCCCAAAGCGGGGAGGTTAAATGGGCGGGGTCAGGGGCAGAGCCCCTGGGGAATGCTGCCGCCGTATCCGACAACGGCGCGACATCTGTTGGGTGGATCGCTTATTCTATGATTCATTTACGTTCCCACCTACACGCCGCTAAAGGCCGCGAAGCCGCCGTCCACCGGCACGGTGGTCCCCGTGACGAACCGCGCCGCGTCGCTGATCAGCCAGATGGCGGTGCCGACCAGGTCGTCCGGCCGGCCGTAGCGGGCCATGGGCGTATGCTCGAGGATGACCTTGCCCCGCGGGGTCTGCTGGCCGGTTTGCTCATCCACCAGGAGGAACCGGTTCTGGCCGGTCAGGAAGAATCCCGGCGCGATCGCGTTGACCCGAATCCTCGGCGAGTGCCGCTGGGCCATGTACACCGCCAGCCACTGGGTGAAATTCACGATCGCCGCCTTCGCCGCCGAATAGGCCGCGATGTTCGTCAGGGGCCGATAGGCGTTCATCGAAGCGATGTTGAGGATCACCCCCTCGCCGTTTTCGGCGAAGTGCCTGCCGAACACCTGGCAGGGCAGGATCGTCCCCAGGCAGTTCAAATCGAAGACCGCCCGGATGGCGTCCGTCGGCAGATCGAAAAACTCCGTCGGCGGCGCACACGTCGCCTCCTTCTTGTTGCCCCCCGCCCCGTTGATCAAAACGTCGATCCGGCCGAGGCTCTCGACGGCGCAGAAAAACGCCTCCTCGATCGCCGGTTTGGCCAGGACGTCCGCCTCGATCGGCAGGGCGAATCCCCCCTCCTTCTCGATCTGCCGACAGACCTCATTGGCCCGCAGGGCGTCGTAGTCCACCACGCACAGCCGCGCCCCGCGGCGGGCCAGGGCCTTGGCAAGCGCCCCGCACAACACACCCGCCCCGCCGGTGATCGCTATGGCCTTGTCCTTGATGCCAAACAACTCGTCCATAATACCCTTCTCATCCCCCCGCGGCATGCCCTCGAATTGACGCCAAACAAATCCCACCCCGGCCGACACCGCAGCGCCGGTTAGGCCGGCACGCCCATCACATATACGTGGCGCACCTCGGCGGGACCGGCCGGCGGCCAAAGCGCACGTAGACCGGCAGGCCGTCCGCGGCGATCTTCACCCTGACCTGGCCCTGCACCAGCGGCCGGACGTAATCCTTCATCGCCTCGGTAATGTGATTGCCGGCCGGATGGATATACTCCGGCGGCACCTTCTTCTCGCCGTTGGCCACGTCGCGCAGCTCGGCCAGGCCGGTGGTGCATTCATAATGGTCGCCGTCCTGGCGCTGGAGGGTGACCATCTTGCCGTTGACGCCCGCCAGGGCCTGCCGGACCGCCGTCGCGCCGCACAGCCAGGCCTCGTCCACATCCGTCTGGCTGGCGAAGTGCATGGCGCTGCGCTGGTTGGTGCCGAGCTTGTTCCAGCGGGCCTTGATCCCCACCTCCTTCTCGATGACGACCTTGAGCATGTCGGCAACCCCCCCGAGCTGCTGATGGCCGAAGCTGTCCTTGCTGAACGAGCCGCTGTCGGCCGTGACGTACTGGCCCTTTTCGTCCTTGATCCCCTCGCCGACGGCGATGAACACCCGGCCGAGCCGCTGGTGCACTTCCTTGACGTCCCGGACAAATTTCTCGAAGGTGAAGGCCGACTCCGGCAGGTAGATCAGGTGCGGGGCGTCCTCCGGCGTGCGGGCCGCCAGGCCCGTCGCCGCCGCGATCCAGCCGGCGTTGCGCCCCATGACCTCCAGGATCGTGCAGGTGTCCGTGGTGTAGAGGGCCTCGGTGTCCTTGCCCGCCTCCATGGCGCAGGTTGCCACGTACTTCGCCACGCTGCCGTAGCCCGGACAGTGATCGGTGTAGGCCAAATCGTTGTCGATCGTCTTGGGCACCCCCATGCAGGTCAGCTCGTAGCCGGTCTCGGCCGCCAGCCGGTTGACCTTGTCGCAGGTGTCCATCGAGTCGTTGCCGCCGGCGTAGAAAAAGTAGCGAATCTCGTGGGCACTGAACACCTCCAAAATCCGCTCGTAATCCGCCCGATTCTCGTCCAGCGAGCCAAGCTTGTACCGGCAGGACCCGAACGCCGCCGCCGGGCAGCGCCGTAGTTCGTTGACCTTGCGCTTACCCTCCGCGCCGATATCGAAGATTTCCTCCCGCAGCACGCCCAGGATGCCGTTGATCGCCCCAAAAACCTTGCCGACCCTGCCGGATTCCAGGGCCTGCTGGACCACGCCGCAGACGCTGGCATTGATCACCGCCGTCGGGCCGCCGGACTGGGCCACCACCGCATTGGCTTTCGCTGTCATGGGCAACCTCCGAGATCCGATCGCATCGCAACAATCAGCAAATACAAGTAAAACCCTGTCAAAAAAGCAATTGCGCCGCTACCCTCTCCGGGAGCCAGCGCCGCCGGAATCCAGGGGAGTGGATTATCCAGGCTGCCCAAACCCATGTCAAGCATTCGTTTAAGGCCGGATTCGGCCGCGTTCGTCCGCCGCTCGGCACGAGCAAATCCATTCCATCCAACAAGAAGAGACCTACCAGAAAACATCACACCGTCAAGGATACCGACGCAGAATCCCTCTGTCAGATAAGCCCGCCTCGAACATGGCCGACGACCGGCAAGACCGACCACGGAAAATCCCGCCCCAGCCCCAAGAAACCGACCGGCCGCCAGATACGCCATCCGAATAGGTTTCACACCAACAGCACTAGGAGAAAATAAACCGGCGGAATCTGGTGAAAATGGACGTAACTTCCAACAGGGCAATCTGTTACATCTTGCCTGCCCCGCCGGCGGCCCCTCCGGCGATTTTGGTCGATTTTCCCGGCCGGCCCGCGCTACGGACCGCACGGCCCCCAAAATCATAAAAATATTATTTACAAGCACTTACAAAATTTATCCGCCATTGCCGCATACCCGGCAACGCCTGCGGCCAAAACCATCCCTACCCAACTTTCAATACTGATACAAACCATAAATTTGATCCAGTCCGATAAAATGGTAAAGTTACAATAGCGTAAAAACCGAAAAACATACTAGCGAAGGTGGCACTTGTCGATTTTGGACTGATCAAACATCGAATCGTGGGAATCGTAATCGTTTGGGGGCTGGATCCTAACGAAAACCAACATAGGTTCGCGAAAGTGCCAACAGCGGCATGTCCATATGTTGATCCAGACGGTCAGGGGTGAAAGGGGATGGTATGCGTACTATTGCTATCATCAATCAGAAGGGCGGTTGCGGCAAAACCACCGTCGTGATCAACTTGGCCGCCAGTCTGGCCCAACACGACAGACGCACCCTGCTAATCGATATAGACCCGCAGTCGCACTGCGCCGTGGGACTGGCGGTCCCGGAAGACCAGATCGAGCGAAATATCTATGACGTGCTGATTTCCGCCTTTTCCGACAGCAAGACCGACCTGAAGAGCATCATCTGGCAGATCGCCCAACATTTCGACCTGGCCCCCTCCGGCATCGAGCTGGCGGCCCTGGAACCGCAGCTGGCCGGCCAGGACCACCGGGAGGAATGCCTCAAAAACGTCCTCCAGGAACAGGCCGGCCATTACGACTACGTGGTGATCGACTGCCCGCCCAGCGTCGGCCTGCTGACCTTCAACGCCCTGCGGGCGGCGGACGAGGTGATCATCCCCGTGGAAACCGGCTACTTCGCCCTGCACGGGCTGGCCAAACAACTGGAAACCCTCACCGTCCTGCGCGAGCAGTGCCGCCAGGAGATCTGCTTTCGGGTCCTGGCCACCATGTACGACGTCCGGACCAAACTGGCACGCGAGGTGCTCAACGAACTGCGCAAGCATTACGGGCCGGAGATGTTCCAGTCCGTCATCAACTTCAACACCAAACTCAAGGAGGCCGCCAGTTTCGGCCAGGCCATCACCGAATACGACCCGGCCAGCAAGGGCATGCGCGATTTCATGGCCCTGGCGCAGGAAATTATCCAAACGGAACCGGCCCAGAAAGAGCAGGAACGGATTGTCAGCGTCGAGGATCAGTTGAAGGCCATCAGCAAGAGCGCCGATGAGCTGCTCAGTGAATCCAAGAAATTGATCGGCGCCAAGCCGGCCGGTTCCCGGCCCCGACCCGCCGCCAGCATTCAGGAAAAGATCGACACCCTGTACGGCGTCCGACAGAATCAGGGACAGGTGGAGTTCGTCGCCCTTTACCCCTCGGCCACAAGCGTGCAGTTAGCCGGCGATTTCAACAACTGGGAGCCGGAGCAAACACCGCTGGCACCCGCGGGCGACAACGGACGATGGAACGTCCGTTTGCCCTTGCCGACCGGTCGTTATCATTACCGCTATGTCGTTGACGGCCGCTGGCAACCGGACCCCTACAACGAATGCACCGAACCCAACCCCTTCGGCGAATACAACTCCGTCGTCGAAGTCAAATAACCGGGCCAACCGGGCCAACGGGAGCAGACAGGCCAAGGGGAGCAGACGGGCCAAGGGGAGCAACAAAGATAGCGGTAGTGGCAGGTGCAACGAGGGTGTAAGGGCGTCTAACAAAACCGGTGCGCTAGACCAAACCAGGATGGTGTTATCCAGCGGCCGGCAGTTATGTTAGAGTTTATAGGTGTGCCAACGGCAGCAATGGGTCAGACGGAGCAAATCGGGTCGGCGGCTTATAGCGGGGCGATAAAGGCGTTCCAACACCAAACGAAATAAGAGACACGGATGTCAGACGTTCCTTCA
>JAFGFX010000389.1 GCA_016930855.1 Sedimentisphaerales bacterium
ATGCCTGACCGATCACCTACAACAGGAAAGGAACCGGAACCATGAAACGAATCGGTTTGATGCTGGTCTTGGGATGTTGCCTGATCGGCCCGGACGCCAGCCGGGCGGATGTCACCCTGCCCGCCATCCTCGGCGATCACATGGTCTTGCAGCAAGGCCGTCAGGTCCCCATCTGGGGCTGGGCCCGGCCGGGCGAGGCAATCGTCGTAGCCGGCAGTTGGGCCACCGGCGAATCCCGAAAGACCACCGCCGATTCCGAGGGCGCCTGGATGGTCCGCCTGGCCACGCCCAAGGCCACCGACGCCGGGCAGGAGCTGACCATTCGCGGTGACAACACCATCACCCTTCATGACGTGCTGATCGGGGAGGTCTGGATCGGCTCGGGCCAATCCAACATGCAATGGTCGGTACGGGCCAGCAACCAGGCCGAACAGGAGATCGCCGCCGCCGACTACCCCCAGATCCGCCTGTTCAGCGTCCCTCAGCGACCGGCGGTCAAACCGGACCGGGACATCCAGGCCCGCTGGCAGGTCTGCTCGGCCGAAACCATCCCGAACTTTTCGGCGGTGGCCTACTTCTTCGGCCGGGAAATCCACCGGCAGGTCAAGGTCCCCGTCGGCCTGATCAACACCTCCTGGGGCGGGACCCGGATCGAGCCGTGGACGCCGCCGGAGGGATTCGCCGGCGTGGAGGCCCTTCAATATGTCGTCAAGATCCTGGAAGAGGCCACGCCCCAATATCGCCAGGCCCTGCAGCGCAGCATCGCCCAGTTCGACGCCTGGCTGGCGGATGCCAAGGGGGCACTCCAAAGCGGCGCGGACGTGCCGCCGCCGCCGGACTGGCCCAAACACCTCCTGGAAAATCACCAGCAGCCGACCAGCCTGTACAACGGCATGGTGTACGGCCTGGTGCCCTTCGGGATTCGCGGGGCCATCTGGTACCAGGGGGAATCCAACCGCGGCGAGGGCATGTTGTATTTTGAAAAGATGAAGGCGCTCATCCAGGGCTGGCGGACGGTCTGGGGCCAGGGCGAGTTCCCCTTCTACTTCGTGCAGCTGGCCCCCTACCGCTATACGGGCAATCCCCAGGACACCAACGGCATCACCATGCTCCCGAAGATCTGGGAGGCCCAAACCGCGACGCTGGCGCTGCCCCATACGGGCATGGCCGTCGTCGTGGATATCGCCAACCTCAACGACATCCATCCCCGCAACAAACAGGACGTCGGCAAGCGCCTGGCCCTGTGGGCCCTGGCCCGGGACTACGGCCAAAGCGACATCGTCTATTCCGGGCCGCTGTATAAATCCATGCAGGTCGAGGACGGCAAGATCCGCATCGCGTTCGATCACGTCGGCGGCGGATTGATCAGCCGCGACGGCAAGGACTTGAACTGGTTCGAGATCGCCGGGGCGGATCAGCAATTCGTTCCCGCCCGGGCGATGATCGACGGTCAGACGGTGCTGGTCTCCAGCGACCAGGTCGAATCGCCGGTGGCGGTCCGCTTCGGCTGGCACGAGCTGGCCGAGCCGAACCTGAACAACAAGGAGGGCCTGCCCGCCTCGCCCTTCCGCACCGACAACTGGTAAAGGCGGGCGGCGGCGATCCAGCGACCCGGTCGGAACGGCCTCCGGATCGCCAGGTCTGTTTCCCGGAGGGTGTCGCGATGAGACGAGCGGCCCTGCTGAAGATTATCGTGACGGTGTTCGCGGCGGCAGCCGGCTGGACAGCCGACGCCGCGGCGGACGTCCGCCTGCCGGCACTGGTCGGCGATCACATGGTGCTCCAGCGGGCCCCGGAGGTGCCCGTCTGGGGCTGGGCCGATCCGGGCGAAAAGGTGCTGATCAGCACCACCTGGCAAAAGCGGCTCTGGTCGGTGCAGGCCGACGGCCAGGGTCGCTGGTCCGTGCGGCTCGAGGCGCCGGAGAGGGCCTCTGGACCATTCGCCATCACCTTCAAGGCCAACAACGAGATTACGGTTCAGGATGTCTGTTTCGGCGAGGTCTGGCTCTGCGGCGGTCAGGCCAACATGGAATTCCCCGTGGGGATTCCCCCGCAGGACAGCTGGAAAACCGGCGTAGTCGATTCGATGCGGGAGATCGCCACCGCCGAGTACCCGAGGATCCGACTGTTCCGCGTGGAGACGAAATCCGCCGCCGAGCCCCAGTCGGTCTGCCTGGGAACCTGGCAGGCCTGCCGGCCGGACACCGTGGTGGACTTCTCCGCCGTCGGTTACTTTTTCGGCCGGCACCTGCACCAAGCCCTTGGCCAGCCCATCGGGCTCATCCAGGCGACCGCCGAGCATTCCCCGGCCGAGGCCTGGACACCCTACGACGTCCTGCTGACGGACGCCGATTTCAAGGCCTATATCAACGGCTGGGAACGGGCCTGCATGAAATACGAGGAGGACAAAAAGGCCTATCCGGAACTGCTGCGGCAATGGCGCCAGCGGGTCAAGGAGGCCCAGGCCGAGAAGCAATATCCGCCGGATGAGCCGAAGGAACCGGTCGCGCCGCCCCTCTCGCAGCGGCCGGCGGGCCTGTTCAACGGCATGATCGCCCCGGTGATCCCCTACGGCATCCGGGGGGCGATCTGGTATCAGGGAGAATCGAATGTCTCCCAGCCCGATCGCTACGGAAAATTATTTCCCGCCCTGATCCAAGGCTGGCGGCAGGCCTGGGGGCAGGATTCATTGGCCTTCTATTACGTCCAACTGCCGAATTACCTGCCGGCCAACAGCGCGGCCGGCCTGGTGAGCAACTGGGCCGCCATCCGCGAGGCCCAGCGGCGGGCCCTCCGGCTCGATGAGACCGGCATGGCGGTCACGATCGATATCGGCGAACCGATGAACCTCCACCCGAAAAACAAGCAGGAGGTGGGCCGGCGGCTGGCACTCTGGGCCCTGGGGCGAACCTATGACCGGCCCATCGTCTACTCCGGTCCGCTGTACGAGTCGATGAAGATCGAGGACGATCGGATCCGCGTCCTCTTTCGCCATACCGGCGGGGGGCTGGTCAGCCGGGACGGCAATCCGCTGCAGGGATTTGTCATCGCCGGTAGCGACCGCCGCTTTGCGCCGGCCGAGGCCCAGATCCGGGGCACCTCCGTGGTGGTCTCCAGCGAGAAGGTCCCCCGGCCGGTGGCGGTGCGTTATGCCTGGGCCGACAATCCCCCGGGAAATCTCATCAATCGGGAAGGCCTGCCGGCCGCCGGCTTTCGCAGCGACGACTGGATAGGCGCTATCGAGATGCAGCCCTGAAACCGGCGGCGACGTTGCGATAACCCATCGGCATCGATCCGACCACCGCGTCCTCTGCCGGAATCGACCACCCTGGCGCCTCATCGGGAGCCCATAACTTCAAACATAATGAGCGATAGAGGCATTCAGCCGCCCGGCTTGGACCAATTGCCTTCCTTGGGAAAGACGCCCTAAATACGGCCCCCTAGTCCAACTGCAGATCGAGCGGATCGTTGAATTGCAGGGCCAGGCCGAGTTGGTTTTCTTCCTTGGGTTCAACCCGCAGGATATCGGCCGGGGCACACACCGTCTCCAGCATATAGGTGTTCAGGGTCTGACGGGGAATCCGCAGTTCCAGTTCCACCTGCCGATGCACGACAAAGGAATCCGCCTGGGGCACCACCAGATAACAGCCGCCGTTGCTGATGTTGTCCGTCTGGGAGCAGACTGACACTTCGGAGGCCTCCGGACCCTGAGAAATGCTCAAGGCGCTGGTGTACTGCTGGCAATAGCGGCAAAACTGTCGCCGTTCCTGGGAGGTCCCATCATCCTGCTGAACGTTTTGCTGTGTCGAATCCGTCGCCGTCTGACGCGTTTTCTTTCCCATGGTCACCCTGTCTCCTCTAGCCCGAGTGGATCATCCTTGGCTTTGAAGGCCACATCCGACAAACCAAACAACTCCAGCCACTCCTGTCGTCCGGCCTGATCCAGGCCGTGGCGCTTTTCTGGCGGCTCGACGGGCCGCGGCGGTGGTGTCTGACGATTCCGCATTAGCGAAGCCAGGTAGTCATCCGCCTTGAGCATCCGGCAGCGCCGCCGCCGGGCCGCCTGTCGCACCCGCCGGTCGGAACTGACCACCGTCAGCCGCCGCGGGGCCGTATGCCGCCGGATCCACTGCTCCAACAGCGTATCGGCGTCCTGGCCGGGACCGCAATAGACCAGCTCGACATAGCCGGCGGGCTCGACGCGGTCGCTCTGGCCGCGCGGCCGGCGGCCGTCAAAGACGATCACGCCCCGATCCCGACGGTGCCGCATATCCTCGGCGACCAGCCCCGCCAGCTGCCGCACGGTAAGGAAGTGCCAGTCGGCCGACAGTTTTCGGGCCGCATGATATACGTTGTAGCCATCCAACAGAAAAGGCACGATGCGTCCTTATAACTTCTAACATAATGAGCGATCGAGTCAATCAACCGCCCGGGTTGGACCATTGGCCTTCCCTATGTCAGACGCCCTTACAACCGCACCAGGGACTCATCCCAATGTTCCACGATAAACGCCTTGCCTTTCGGGATCACCCGGTGGCCTTCCTGTTCCAGGCGTTTTTTCAGATCGGCGATGCCGCCGGGATATTTGGGATTCAGTTCGCCGCCGGTTTTCAGAGTCCGCCAGTAGGGCGTGATCCGCTTTGTGCCCGCGGCGGCCTGCTCGGCGGCCGCGTGGGCGGCCACCCAGGCGAAGATCCCCGTGGTGATCGGACAGCCGATGGTGGCGCCGTGGCGGGCGGCCAGATGGGCGCGGATCTCCTGGATGGTGATGAGCTTGCCTTTGGGCACCCGCCGCATCGTTTCGTCGACCTCCAGGGGTGACGGGATGACCACCGTGCCCTTGCCCCAGCGCGGACTCATCTTGGGGGTGATCTTGACCACCTTGGGCAGGTCCTTGCTGTCGTGGAGTTTTTCCTGCCAGCTCTTCTTCGCTCGGGCCATGGCCGGCTTCTCCTGCCTGGCGTCTTCGGAAATCGTCCACCCGCCGGCAGACATCGCATGACGCGGACAAAGGATATTGTACCCGATCTCCCGGGCCGCGGCAATGGGGATTCCGGCCCCTCCGTGGCCGGTTATCCCCTCCGCGGCCGCCCGGAAATCGGCGCCCGGGCGGATCGGCCGGCGGCCCTGCTCCCTAGGGCCAAATCCGGCCTTCTGCCCCGGCCGGCCGGACAGAGGCATTTACGCAGACCATCGTTTCGGGTATAATTTGAACATTGGATTATCCGCACACGCCAAACCATGCTCAGAAAGGCCTGCCATGCCCCCTGCGAACCCAACACTCTCGCGTCGTGATTTCCTGCGCCAGACCTCCGCAACGGTGGGGATGTTCACCATCGTGCCCGGCCACGTGCTGGGCCAAAACGGCGTCCAGCCGCCCAGCGAGAAGCTGAACATCGCCTGCATCGGCGCCGGCGGCCAGGCCCGGGCCAATATCAACGGCGTCCGGGGCGAAAACATCGTCGCCCTCTGCGACGTGGACGACAAGAGGGCGGCCGAAACCTACCAGGAGATGCCCCAGGTCAAGAAATACCGCGATTTCCGGCGGATGCTCGACGAGATGGACAAGGACATCGACGCCGTGGTCGTTTCCACGCCCGATCACACCCATGCCGTCGCCCTGATGCGGGCGATCCAGATGGGCAAGCACGTCTACAGCGAAAAGCCGCTGGCCCATTCCATCCAGGAAGTCCGCGCCCTGCGCCAGGCCGCCCGGGAGCACAAGGTGGCCACCCAACTGGGCAACCAGGGCCACTCCTTCGGGAGCATCCGGCGGTTCTGCGAATGGATCCAGGACGGCGCCATCGGCCCCGTCCGCCGCATCCAGGCCCTCTGCAGCTCGTCGTACGCCCGCTACGACGAACTGGCCAAGGTGCAGGAAACCCATCCGGTCCCCGCCGAGCTCGACTGGGACCTCTGGCTGGGACCGGCGCACAGGCGACCGTATCATCCGATGTACTGTCCCGGCTCCTGGCGGGGCTGGACCCCCTTCGGCACCGGCGCGATCGGCGACTGGACCTGTCACGTCATCGATCCGGTCTTCTGGGCCCTCAAGCTCGCTACCCCCAAGACCATCCGCGCCCAAACCTTCGAGTACCACGCCGTCAAACAGGCCGACACCTTCCCCCGGACCCCGATCGTCCACTATGAGTTTCCCGCGCGGGACAATCTGCCGCCGGTCCTGCTCAGCTGGTACGGCGGCGGCCAGAAACCCCGCCGGCCGCGGTTTCTGGAACCGGACCGCAAGCTGCCCGAGATCGGGGCGCTGGTGCTCGGGCAAACCAGCGGCATCATGTACGGCTCCCACGGGGCCGGCGATTGCCGCATCTTCCCGGAATCGGCGATGAAGGACTATAAACAACCCTCGGAGAGCATCCCCCGCTCGCCCGGCCACCACGCCGAATGGATCCGCGCCTGCAAGGGCGGCCAGCCGGCCGGCTCTCACTTCGAGTACGGCGGCCCCCTGACCGAGATCGCCCTGCTCGGCGTGATCGCCATGAAATTCAAGGACCGCAAACTCGAATGGGACGGCAACCAATTCACCAACTGCCCCGAGGCGAACGAATATCTCCATCCGCCCTACCGCGAGGGCTGGTCCCTCTAACGGCCTTGCCGGCCCAAGCCGGGGCCGCGAGCGGGGCCGGAGCCGAAATCGGCTCTGCAATCGGAGCCGGAAAGGGGGCCGGAAACTGAACAGGGCCTTTTGGGCCATGGGGGATGGCGGGAATTGGTTGGCTCGTGGGCTATGGCATCGCGCCGCAGGACGGGGGGGCTTCACCTTCATCGGACGAGCGACGGGTGTGTCTGGCCGCGCTGGAGGAGGCGGGAGATTACCTTGTCGGATTATTTGGTTCCTGCCGTTCGATCCGCAGGGTCTGGAGGCAGTCCAGCCACGCCGGTTCGGCCGAGCCCGGCGCCGGCGTGACCTCGATATGCACGAAACCGCCGGGAACCCGCAGCACGTAGGTCAGCTTGGCCTGGTCCGACTGGATGCTGTGGTATTTGCGGCCCCGGATCCGGCCCCAGCAGATCTTCTGGCCGGCGGCGGCCTCGGGTGACGGGCCGGACGAGAGCCGCTGAAGATAAAATTCCTGCTTGTGCAGATAGCGGTAAATCGTCTCGCCGATCTGCATGACCATGACGACCGCCTGGCCGTCGTCGATCCGGATCGTATGGTCGTCCTGCTCGATGGCGGGCCCCTCCGGCGGATCCAGCACCAACCGCCCGGGCAGTTCGTCCTCCTCCTGCTCGTCCTGCAATATCAGCTCCGGATCGGTCAGCATCAGGTTGCCGAAGATGTGGCCGTAGATGAAATTCAGGGCGCTCTGCAGCGGCGTTTCGTCCGGATGCTCCTCCAGCCAGCCCCGCAGCAGGTCCTCGTGCCGATTCAGGAAGCGCTGCTTGTCCTCCAGCGATTTGCCGCGCAGTTCCCTTTGCAGAACCTCAACCAGAAAATCACCCTCCGGCAGGCCCGCCAGCTGATCCGGCGTCATGCGGCTGATCTTACGGGCCGACTCGGTCAGGTAGCCCATCTCCGGTGGGAAATCGGTCAATACCGCTGTATCCATAACACACCTCCCAGGAGCGGCGCGGCGAGGCATTCGTCGTCGCTGCCCTCCATACAACCGGCAGAACCGGTGCAATCCGCACGGCCAACCATCCGACAGGACCGCCGTGGCGGCCCCAAACCGACTGATATATCATCGGCGTCCGACCGACTGGATTTCAATGGGAAATGCCCCGAAGCGACAAACCCAACGATCCGGCCGACCACACTAGGCCGCGGCAACGCCCGGACGGTGATGTTGACGGGCATGGTGTTCTCGGCAACATCATGTTGAGGTGCGGCATTGTTCGTAAGTCGATACGACGGCGACCCATAGGATTGTCTTGCAACATCCCGGGATTTTAAATCTAATGGGAACACACCACTCAGGCAGGCGAGGTGATACCATGAAACAGAAAACACCGGGAACGAACGAATGGAACCGGCGCGACTGGCTGCGGGTTGTGGGACTGTCCGGGCTGGCGGCGGGATCTCTCGGCTCTGCCGGCGCCCGGTCGCAGACGGTGGGTGAATCCGGCCATTTCCAGAGCTCCGTCATTGCCCGCGATGTCGTCCAGGCCCAGCGGGCCGAGGCGATGCTGATCGACGGCAGGGTCATTCAACCGCGGCGGGAACTACCCGTCCTGGCCCAGACGGACGTGCTGGTCGTGGGGGCCGGCCCGGCGGGGATCGTGGCGGCCATCGCCGCCCGCCGCGCGGGAGCGAAGGTGACGCTGGTCGAGCGCTACGGACACTTCGGCGGGCTGTGGACCGGCGGGCTGGTCCTGCTGATCCTGGGGCATATCGTCAAGGGCCCCAAACAGGTCTGCCAGGGCATCGGCGAGGAAATCATGCAGCGGCTGGACGGGATGGAGGGCGCCATCATCAACCGCCGCAAGGGTCAAAACCCAAGCGTGGACGCCGAAGCGGTGAAGTATCTCATGGTGGAAATGGTCGAGGAGGCGGACATCCAGGTGTTTCTGCACTGCTGGGGCGTCAATGCCGTTGTGCAGGATCAAACGGTTCGGGGGGCCGTCTTCGAAAGCAAGGCCGGCAGGCAGGCGATCCTGGCCAAGGTGGTCATCGACGCCAGCGGCGACGGCGACATCTTCGCCGCCGCCGGCGCGGAGTTCGAGCATCGCAGCCACAACATCGGCCTGGTCAGCCGCATCGCCAACCTGGACCGGATCGATCCCGACCGGGCCGCCGATGCCCCCCAGCCCCGCCGCCTCGGGAGCGTCACGCCGGTCGCCGGGGTCAACTGGGTCAATCTGACCGGCCCGGAAGCGGACGGGCTGGACCTGGCGACGCTGACGCGGATGGAGTTGAACCACCGCAAGTTCATCTGGAAGGACATCCAGAAAACCCGCCGGATCCCCGGCTACGAGAACGTCTATCTGGCCGAGACCGCCCCGCAGTTGGGCGTCCGCATCACCCGCGTCCTGGACGGGGTCAACCGGATCCGGTTCGACGCGCTCAAGAACCACATCAGCTACCCGGACGTGGTGGGCGTCGGCGGTGCCTCCAACGCCGAGCACGGTGAATGGCAGATCCCCTACGGATCGCTGGTGCCTGAAACGGTGGACAACGTGCTGGCGGCCGGGCGATGCGTCAGCGCCGAGGCCCGCATGGCCGACCTGGTCCGGCTCATCCCCAATTGCTTCGTCACCGGCCATGCCGCCGGCGTCGCCGCCGCGGTGGCCGTCCAGCAGGGCTGCCGGCCGCGCGAGGCGGATATCGGCCGGATCCAGAAGATGCTGCGGCAGCAAAAGGCGTACCTGGGTTAGAACGCCACGATACCCCTCATCGGCGACAGACAGGCAACGACACCCCCCTACCCCTATGCGGCGCGATAAAAAGATGATCAACTCGGAAAAAGTTGGTAAGGAACGGCTCCGCGAATCCGGCGAAATGTTTTCGCCTACGCCTTTCTTTCGCCGCCCCACCGC
>JAFGFX010000390.1 GCA_016930855.1 Sedimentisphaerales bacterium
CTTTTCCGCCTCGCCGCGGACGGTGTTGTTCTTGGACACCTCGAGCACCTTCTGCATGGCGGCGCGGACCTCGTCGCGATGGCCGGAAAGGGACTTGGCGATCTTGACCGCCGCCGAGGCCGCCTCGGCCTGCAGGGCCGGCTGATCCATCGCCTCGGCCACGATCTGGAGCGCCTCGAGGGACTTGAGATTCGCCAGGCCGGACAGGACCGCCCGCTTCTCCTCCGGCCGCTGGGCCAGCCCCATCGCCTCCTGGTACATCTGCACCGTTTGGGCCACCGGCCGCTCGCTGTCCAGGCCGATCAGACGGATATATCCGCGGGTCGCCAAAATGGCCTGGCGGGCGTCATCGCTCTGTCGGGCCAGGTCGCGCAGGACCGTCGCCGGCTTGGCGTTGGGCCAATCGCCCAGCACCCGGATGGCCGCCTCCCGGGCCGGCCCGGTCAGCGCCTCCTGCACGGCGGCCAGGGCCGGATCGGTCCCCAGGCGGCCCAGCACCCGCAGCAGCGACCCGGTGACCTCCGGATTGTCGGCCTGCTTGAGTGCCGCCAAGGTCAGACTCGTGGCCGCCGGGGCGTCCGGCGACCGCCGGATCACCGCCAGGACCATCTTTTCCGCTTCCGACACGTCCGGCCCCTTGGCGGCGACCAGCAGGCGCAGCAAGGAATCCAGATCCCTCTGCTGGGCCAAATCACCCAGGGATTGATAGGATGCCTTGCGGACCGCCGCCTCGTTCGACTGCGCCAGTCGCAGGATCTCCGGCGTGGCCGCCTCGGCGCCGCGGGCGGCCAGCGAGCGGACCAATTCGACCTGTCGGGCCGCATCCTGGCCCGCCAGCAACTCGATCATCCGGGCATCGACCGCCGGATCGGCCAGGGTATCCAGGCTATCCCGGGCGGCCTGCTGCTCCGGGCCGGGCCCCTCGACGGCCTTGCGGGCCAGCAAGGGCACCACCGACGCATCGCCCAATTGGCCCAAGGCCTCCAGGGCGGCCAGACGCACCTCCGGCGAATCGCTTTCGACGGAGCCGGTGACCGCCGGCAGGGCCGCCTTGTCGCGCCGGTCGGCCAGGGCCGCCAGCAGGGCCGCCTGGCCGGCGGGCGCCAGGGTATTCAATATCCCGGTCAGTTTGCCGGTCATTTCGGCACCCGGCATGTCCCGCACCAGGCTCAGGGCGGCGGCTTGCAGGACGTTGTCATCGCCTTGTACGGCCTCGATAACCCGCTGGATCCGATCCGGGCTGCCGGCGGCCACCATGCCGGCCAGGGCCGCGATCCGCACCCGGCGCGACTCCTGCGGGACATACAGTTGCTCGTAGATCTGGCGGGCCTGCCGGGCGTCGCCCTCGGCTAACTGTTGTTCGGCACAGGCCAGGTAGGCATCCACCACCGCCTGCCGCAGGGTTCCGGAGGCCGTCTTTCGCGCCTGGTCCAGGGCCTGGATCGCCGGCGGGCCGTCGATATTGCCCAGGGCCCGGGCGGCGGCCATGGCGGTCTGTTCATCCGGATTCGACAGCAATTGGATAAGCGGTTCGCTCGCCGGCCGTTCCCGGCGCTGGCCGAGGGAATTGATGATGCCGATCCGGACGGCTCCGTCGGTCTTGGCCAGGGCCTGGCGCAGTTCCGATCCGGCCGCCGGGGCTTCCATGCGTTCCAGGGCGTAGCGGGCCATGTCGGCAAGCTTCGGATCCAGGAGCAGTCCGCCCAATACGGGCGCCGAGATCTCCGTGCCGATCAGGCTGAGCTGGCGGCACACCCACTGTTTGCCGTCCGCGGTGGCCTGGGGATCCCGCAGGACCGCAACCAGCTGCGTCTCCAGTTCCAAGCGGATGTCAGGATAGCCGTAGGAATCGCGAATCCACTCCTCCAGCCGGGTCAGATCCAGGCGGCTTTGACCGAACTGGTACTGGCGCACGGTGCCCAGCAGCCGATCCCGTTCGGCCGGCGGGATCTGGGGTCGATCAGCGCCGTCGGCCTCTTTCTGGCACGACGGCAGGAACAGTATCAATGCCAACGCGGCCAGAATGCAGGCGTTGCTGAGCCAAATCACTTTACGCATCGCACTATCCTCCGTAGCCCTTACGGCCAGGCCTGGTCAATCGCCGTATTTTCGCCGCCGTACGGCCGGCCGCGCAAGGCCGCAGGGACCCGAACGGCTCGGATCCCCGCCGCATAAATTTCCACCCGCCCGCCTGGCCAAAAACTATTTCCTAACAGGCCACACGGGCGTTATCACCATCAAAATCGCCGTTTGCCGAGGGCCAAAACGGTCCCTAATTCATTCACGGCAATTTGTCTTTCAACTGGTCGGCTTCCTTTTCCAGCTCATCCTTGGCCTCTTCGCCTTCCTTCTTGAGGTCATCCACCATCTTTTCCCCCTCTTTTTGCACGTCGTCCAGGACCTTTTCGCCATCCTGTTTGATCGTATCGGCACCCTTCTCGGTGGATGCGGCCACGTCCGGCTTGGGCTTGATGTCCTCGCTTCGGGCCTTGAGCGGTCCCAGGATCAGCGCCAGGACCAGCAGCACGACACAGGCGGGCAGCAGCAGCCGAAGGCTCTTTTGGATGGACGATCCCTTGGCCAGGTTTCCGATGGCCTTGGGGATGATCACCGCCCCGGCCAGGCCGACGGCGAAGATGATCCCGAAGATGCTGCCATAGATCGACGAGTCGAACTTGCTGAAGGTCACACCCACCGTGGTCGGGAAGCAGGGGGCGAACGCCAGGCCGGACAGCACCGCCAGGACCTGCGCCAGCGAACGGCTCTTGGTCTGCATCATCACCAGGATGATCACGGCGGCCACCACGGCGGCGCCGGCGATGAAGTAGGAGCCGTATTTGGTGATGGCGGGAATCTGGCTGGCCCCCAGCCGACCGGCCATCATGGCGATGGCGAACAGGCTGAGCAGTCGCTGGGCGGAGGCGTCGGCGACGCCGTCCTCGACGCTGGGCGTCTCGGCCTTGATCACTTCCTTGCCGAAGGAGGGCAGCCAGTTGCAAAACGAAACCTCCAAAGCGATATAGCAGAACAGCACGAAGGCGGCCACCAGCACGGCGGGCTCGGCCAGCAGGCCGAAGGCCTTGCTCAGCTCGAATCCGGGCGGGCTGGCGGGGTATTTCGCCGCCAGCGCCAGTGCCGCCGGGATCAGGACGATGATCGCCAGGACGGAGACGGAATTTTCATACGTGGTTTTGCGGAAGAGGAAGCTGACAATCAGCGGCGTCAGGAACAATCCCAGGCCGAAAAAGACGTTCAGCAGGTTGCTGGCGGCGGCGGGATTTTCCCCTCCGTAGAGCACCTGGGGTCCCAGGACGTTTCCGGCCGTATTCAAGGCCATGGCCCCGAAACCGAGCAGCAGGCAGGGGAGCATCACGGAGTTGTAGCTCTGGCCCCGGGCCAGGATGAAGATGCAGACGGCCACCAGCAGGAAGCCGACCACGGCGATCGGCTGATAGCCGATCTTGTCGATGAGCACGCCGATGATCAACGACGCCACCAGGCAGGAAAACATGAACGAAGAGATCAGGGAGCCGAACTTGCCCTGATCGATCTTGAGCCGCGGCATCAGCTTTACGCTCAAAGACCCCAACAACGCAAAGCTCATGCCCAGACCAAACACACTCAACATTGCCACCAGCTTAACCATGTCTTGTTCTCCTTTCGATTACCCCTGGATAATACCGCTTCGGGAACGCATCCCGTCACCGCCCGCGGTTCGCCGCCGCCTCGGACCTTGGCGGCCATATTCGCAACCGGCCGACCGGTGTTTTCATATCGCATCACCCCGATCGCCGCCGCGACGCCGGCCGATATCCCGCTTCAGCAGGCCGCCGTCATAGAGGCCCGCCCGACAAGCCCGCCGGTAAACGCCAGCGGCGGGCGGTCGAAGCCGGCCGGTCATGCCGCCGTGCTGCCGGGCCGGAAGGCCGTCTTCAGAAAGATCATATACCCGCCGCACAGCAGCAGGGCCAAGGCACTCCAGCGATGCAGGTGATAGAGGAACTCCTGGCCTTCGGTGCCGAAGATCGGCAGCATGCTGACGACCATGCTGAGAATCAGCGGAATCGTCGCCAGGAGCATCAGCCAGAAGAAGATATTGCCCCAGCCGATCTCGCAGGAGGCCGGCTTCCAGTCCTCCGGCCGCAGGCGGCTGCGTTCGGCCCAGATCAGGGCCAGCGCCGCGGTGGCCGCACAGAAGACCGGCGCCGCCGTGCAATGCAGCATGAGCAGGTAGCCGCTCATGGGGCCGCCCCAGCCGAGGGTGGCGGCAAATCCCGTCAGGGCCAGCACGATAAAGCTGCCGCCCCAGATCAGGTAGATGCCGTAGAAGATCAGCCGCACCCAGGAGCGCACCGGTTTGGCCTCAACCGCGCCGGCCGCGGCGCCAAACGCACCGCGGCGCGCGGTCCAATGCAAACCCATAACCACCAACATCGCCGCAATGCCTGCAACTGCCGCTATTCGAAACATATCGTATTATACCCGTTATACATGCCAACAACACCCGCCGTCCGGACATTGTCACGTCGTGGTCCGGCCGGCCCGGTCGGTATTGTTAGAAGCCCTTATTCCTGTATCGGCCCCTGGATCCGCCGCAGTACCCAGCGCAGTCCCGCCAGGGCGTAGGCCAGCAGGATCAGGCCCAGGAGTCCGGCACAGACAAAACCGACCGTTTTCAGCATCGGCCGGAACACAAACGAGGCATTGAACGCCCACCAGTAGGTGCCGCTTTGGCCGGCGAGTTGGTAGCGGGGCTGGGCCGTATCCATCCGGTCGCTGACGGGGGTATCCACCGCGACCTCCCCGAAGAAGAACGGCGAATCGATGGTA
This sequence comes from Sedimentisphaerales bacterium, assembly GCA_016930855.1. Taxonomy (GTDB): domain Bacteria; phylum Planctomycetota; class Phycisphaerae; order Sedimentisphaerales; family SM23-30; genus JAFGFX01. The sequence goes on from JAFGFX010000390.1 coordinate 4,831, forward strand.
TGGCAGTCGTCACAGCCGTTGACGCCCAGCGACTGCTGGGCGGGCCGCACGTTGTGGGCCAGCGGCCAGCTATAGGGCTGGGCACCCGGATGGTCCTCGGTCCGGACCGAAAGGCCGTCTCCAGCCAGCCGGTAGAGCTTGCCGCCGGCGACGTACACCGGCTCGGCCTGTCCCTCGGCCTTCAGGGCCGTCAGGACCGCGGCGATCTGGTCGGGGGCGATCTCCAGCCAGTCGTTTTTGAATTCGACCGTCTCGACCGCCAGCAGGTCGCCGGCCTGCTTCTTGACGGTCTCCGGCGGGATCGGGCTGATCTGATCCTTGCCCATCCGGCCCCAGTACGCCGGCCAGATCATGCGGCTGGCCGTGATCTTGCCAGTGGTTTCCGAGGTGACGAACACCGGGCTGGCCACGTGCGGCAGGGTCATATCCAACCGATGCTTGCCGTGCAGGCCCAACCGGTGGATCCGCGGGGTGCGGACGTACTGGTTTTGACGGTTCGGCCAGGGTCCGCTGTGGCAGGCGGTGCAGGAGAGCTTCTGGAAATGGATCGTCGGAAATCCCTTGTGCTCCGGCCGCGGGGCGCCCAGCCGGCCGCTGGCGGCGGCAACATCCTGTCCGCCCTGATCGCCCAGGTGACAGCCCTCGCAGGTCAATCCCCTGGCCGACAGCGGCTTGTTCTCGGCCTCGACCTCCCCTTCATAGCCCCGGACAATCCGGTGATCGTCGCCGTTGCGGTGACAATCCACGCAGGTCATCCCGCCGGTCAGGTGGATGTCCTCGTCCGTCTGCCAGGCCTCGTTTTCGGGAAGGTCCCGCTTCTGGAGCGAATGGCAGAAATAACACCGATCGGCCGGCGGCCGGCCGGCGATATCCATGAACACCGCGTTCTTGGCATCGAATCGCTGGGCGTCGTACTGCACCTGGACGTCGTCGTCCATGAGCGGATCGAACGCCTCCGAGGCGGACGAGGCCAGGCCGCTGACAACCCCCAGGCCGCTGCTGGCCGTGGGAATCCAGCGATAATTTTCCCGCAGGCCCTGCAGGGCCGCCTCGCTTTGGTCCTGGCGGTGATCGCCGTTGTGGCAGGCCAGGCAGTTGATCTCGAACTTGCCCGAGGCGTCCAGGCGGTCGAGACCGTCATCGGAGTCGCCGAACCGCTCGCCCCAGTCGCCGCCGGGCATGTGCCGGCCGAACTGCTTGGCCATTTCCCAGGAGGAGATCCCGAGATGCTCGGGCGTGAAGGTCCCCTTCCAGGCCCGCCCGGAAACCGGCAGCAGCGTCCGGGCAGTCCGGTCCACCAGCACCCAGGGTTCCCCCGGCCGGCCGGCCGGGGCCTGCGGATCGGACGAATTGAAGTGCCAGCCGCCGGCGATGTTGGCATAGTCGTGACACTCCCCGCAGGTGGCGCGGACGGAAAACGGCAGGGCGGGCTTGCTGTCCGGTCTGATCTCGACGGGATCGTCATCGGCGAAGATCTGGGCATACAGGGGGATCAGATGCACCGGCCCGGAACGATTGCCGTCATTGCCCTCCCCCAGCAACTCCTCCTCGGCGAATGCCGTATCGACTGCCAGGGCACATATCACGGCGCTCATCAGGATCAGCGCCGACCGTCCGACTGCTCGCTGCCTCCAGGTCCTGCTCATTTGCACCATCCAAGCTTGAATGTAGGGGCCCAAATTCCCTGCCGTTATACCGTCAGGCTCAACGCGTCACAATGAAAAAATGCGCCCGTCGAACCCGCTTTCTGCCGGTGGACCGCTCCCCTGGGCCGCACCCATTGGGACATGTTCGGCCTGCGAGCAAGATCGGCCTTTGGGCATGATCAGCAGACATCCGGGCAAGACCCGCCCTTGCCCGGGCGATGGAGATGCCGAAATACGGTGCCGGGCGTATGGCGAACCCTTCCGAAACCGTTTCCTGCCCGGCCTCGCCGGCGATATCAGTACCGAAATCGCCTTTTCCCGTGGTTAGAAGCTGTTTCCTAACCGGCCCCAATGGCGTTATCACTACTACCATCGCCATGTACCGAGATTATGAAATGGCCTCTAGGAAACGGCCTCTCGAATATCTTAGACCTTGAAGTCCTCGGGCTTGAATTCCAGTCGCCGGCCGGCCTCGACCGCCTCATTGACCTTGAGGACCATGACGGCGGTCTCATAGCCGATTTGGGCCGGGCAATTGAGCTTTTCCTTGCCGCGGACCGCGTTGAAGAAGTTCTCCAGGTGCGGCTGATGGTAGGGCTTGTCCAAGGTCGCCATGATCTCATATTCCGGAGGAACCGGCGATTCCCGCACATCCATGACCGCGTCGGCGTCCTGGGTCTTCTCTTCCTGCGGCTTCTCCGGTTTTTCCACCTTCTTGATGTAGCCCTTGGTTGCCCATTTTTCCCATTTTTCCTCGGGCACGCCGTTCTCGCGGTACACCGAGCCGCGGCCGGCGGCCTCGGAGATTAGAAGCGTCCCCTCGTCGCCCATGAAGGTCTCGAAGTAGCCCTGGCTGCTGTTGGTCGTCAGGGTCTGGTAGAAGGCCCGGACGGCCCCCTGAGGGGTATCGAACTCGTAGATGGCCATGACGCTGTCGTACCAGTCCCAGCCCTTCCAGTAATCGTTTCCGCCGCTGGCCATGACCGAGGTGGGCAGTCCGCCGGTGAACCAGGCATAGATGTCGATCTGGTGCGAGCCCAGATCCACGATGGGCCCGCCGCCCTTGCCCTTGAACCAGCGCCAGTTGAGGAACTCCCGCATGGAATCGAAGCCGTATTGCTTCAGGACGGCGTCGTCGATCTTGTAGCGGTCCGGAACCAGCTTTTCCTCGCAGGCCGCCCGCCCGCGGTTCCACTGGCCGTTGATGGTCGTGATGCGATTGAGCAGGTTGGCCTCCTTGATCAGCTTGTCGTAGCAGTGGATATATCGCGGATTGCTGCGGCGCTGGTGGCCGATCTGCAGGAGTTTTCCGGTTTTCTTGGCCGTTTCGACCATTTTGCGGGCCGATTCCAGGGTGTTGGACATCTCCTTTTCGCAATAGACGTGTTTGCCGGCGTTCAGGCAGGCGATGGCGTGCTCGGCGTGCCAGAAGTCCGGGGTGGCCACGATCACGGCGTCCAGTTGGTCCTTTTCCTTGGCCAGCATCTCCCGGTAGTCGGTATAGGCCGAGACGGGCGAGTTCTCGTATTCCGGCCGGCGGTTCAGGCGGCGGACGACCACTCGCTGATTATAGGACTCCCACAGGTCGCAAATGGCCTTGAAACGGATGTTCGGGATCTTCTGGACGGCATTCATGAGCACCTGGCCCTGGGCTCCGGCGCCGATCAGGCCCACGTTGATCACGTCGTCCGTGCCGCCCTGGCCGAAGACCACCGGGGTGATCTTCAAGGCGGCCCCCGCCGCCAGGCCCGCATGCAGGCTCGAACGCATAAACTGCCGCCGATTCATTCCCGATTGCCGGTTCGTCGTCGTGTCTTGCTTATCGATCATCTTGTCATAACCTCCATAAACTGGAATACTTTACAAACGCTTCCTATCCGGGCGGGGCATTGTCCCAATTGAGCGGCAGGTTGGCAAGAAAATTATCGCGGCCGCCGGCCGCAATATTACGCAACTGCCTTATTGAAAACAACTTACATTGAGGACCCGTTCCCGGCCCCGCATGCCTTTTCCCCGGTGGTTCCCGGGTCATTTCCTCGGCCATGACCCCTAGTGGACAACATTTCCTGGTCGGCCCGGTACCTTTATATATACGATGCATCCTTCATAGGACGGTTGGTACAGGATCGTTCGTCTATATATCCAGATATCCAGTTGTGACAGCGTTGGTAATGTCCTCCTGTAGTAATTCTACGTAAATCACTATTAAACAATGGATTACATCTGCGGAAGACCCGTTCTACCGGACAGTATCGCCCAGGAGACCTTCCATCATTCGGCCCGCCCAAGTCACTCTGAAAACGGTTTAGCCGATCAGTTGGGATTCGGTTGGGGCTGCGATGCGCGGATGGGCTTGGCGTCGCAGGGAAGGTCGCCCATCGCGAACTGGATGCCGGCCAGGTAATGCTGCAGGAGCTCGGGCATCCAGGTCAGGTGGTTGTTGTGGCCCAGGGAGCAGTAGAACAGCCTTCCCTTGCCGACGGTCTTGATCCAGGTGATGCCGGTGTCGGCATCGGTGGGCTTGAGGCCGTCGGCCCCGGCGGTGGCGGGATCGGATAGGTCCAGGCTGACCAGGACCCGCTGCTTGGCGCGGGAATACAGGGGCGGATCGGTGCGGTAGATTTCGTCGTTGATCTTAAAGCCTTTGCCCCGGAACATTTGCGTGAGGGGATGGCCGGGCTCGTCGATCTTGACGGCCCAGGTACCCCCGCCGCCCCAAGGATGGCCGGTGAACTTGCCGCCCATGACCTCCTGCATGTCGGGCCACTGGTTGAAGTTGTCCGTGGCGGCGTGGATGCCGACGATGCCCTTGCCGCCCTTGACGAAGTCCATGAGGCCCTGGCACAACTCGGGGGTGTCCTTGGTGCTGAGTTTCAACCCCGTGGTGTTGTTGAAGCAGATGGCGTCGAACTGGTTGAGGGTCTCGGCCTTAAGGATGTTCAGGTCCATGCTGACCGTCACTTCGAAGGCGCCGGTTTTTTCGCCCATGATCTTCAGTGCCTCGTCCCAATAGGGGATCGAGCCGTGCTTGAAGCCCTGGCAGAGACTGAACACCAGCAGCTTGCGCGGTTTTTGGGGCTTGATAATGGGCTTGTCGGGCATGGCCTGTTTGATCTTTTGGATCTCCGGCTCCGTAACGGCCAGCGTGCAGCCGGCCAGCGCGCCGAACCAGGCGAACATCAACGCCGTAAGCAAAGCGATTTTCCATCCGGTCTTCATGGTTCTCTCCTTCGATACAGGGTTTGCGGATGCAATCCATACGTGCACGCCCGGCGAACAAGGCGAAAAGCCGCCCCACCGGCTCGCCGGCCGATACCCTTTGCCGGGCGGTCCAGGCACAAGACAATATCGGCAATGCACGGGGAATCATTATATCGACATGTACGCCGCAAAACAAGCGGAAACTGCCCGCCGAGGATGGCCGATCGGGGCCGCAAAGGGCCCACATCCCGCAAAAAGGCATCCATTGGCAATCCGGGCAGGAGAGGGCCAGCGGGAGAAACCTTTTCAAATCCTGCGAATCGCCGGCCGGGAAACCATCAGCCCCGAAAACCCCCTTAATGCAAATCACACCATGCGGTATTTTGCACGGACTCACGATTCATGACATCACGCGTTCACGTGGGAGTTGAATCCGCGTTTTCCTAAAACGTCTGATTCCCAACCCCAAACCCCCAATTGCCATCAGAGTTATACCAACCGGTTCTGGAATCAAATAGATGTGAGAGCAAGTTTCTGGTGTGCTAAAATCAATCGAGAAAGATGAGCCACTTTCCCAGAAACCAAATACTTGTCCATGTCCGTAACTTCCTCCTGTACTTGTTATTCCTAGATCGTAACCATAAATGTTAATAACACTGGAATCTGCGGCACTTATTAGCTCTGTTATTTTTCCTTTATATATATTAACTATAGATGAATCATGAGTAACAAGATTTTGTAAAGTGCCTCCCTCTACATTAAGTTTTCCAAAAGCCTCAACACCTATTCCTTCGAATTCAGCGTCTCCCGAAACTTCTACTACTGCATGATTAAAGATTATAACTGCAGAATGTGTACCACCCGAAAAACTCATAAAACTTGTATCGTATGCACCAAATTCAGAACTGCCACCGGTTGCATACAATGTGCTATCATTATGAGTTGATATAAAATCTGACCAGCCACCAGTCATGTTGATAGTGGCATTATGATACGCACCCAACTGTCCGACTTTTCCCCCGTCCAGGTCAACATGAGTGCCGGGATCGTTGGCAATATTGTAATCAAGGTACACGTGATTATTCTTATGTGTTTCATCGTTAATGAGGTAAGAACCGCCGTCGTCCCAAAAGACATCGTCCGCCAGGCAAGCGGATATCGCCAGGAACAAAGTCAAGGACGCGCCAAGAAAGGTAATCCGTTTTATCTTCATGATCGCCTTCCCTTCGATGCGTTTGCGGCGGTTAATGCCCCCCGACATCCGGCAGAACGAACCGTCTTTTTCTTCCCAGACGCAGCATGCCCAGCGACAGCAAAATCAACGTTGCAGGTTCCGGGATCAAGGCCGCGGACCTGACAGGAGCGATAAAGCCGAAGGCAGACTCCCCCTCTTGCGGGTTGCCGCCGCCGGTTATCATTAACAAATTTACATCCTGCCAATCAGATAAAACCGGAGCCGTGGCAGGCAAATCAATATCCGACAAGGCAGACATGGAATAATCTTGCAGACTCCATGAAATTAAGCTGACTGGAATATTGTCGAATAGGGGAAGGTTGTTTTTGGAAATTACGGTATACGCATCACAAGCCCCAGGTTGATTGTTTATTACTCCTATATGGAAATCCATATTGCTTGGATCCGTTATAAAATGCAGATTGTTGATTTCCAATGCGATACCATTTGGTGGCTGAAAGAAATTGTAAGAACCATGATAAGGTACAAACGGCTCAGAGTCTGTCGCCTCTGAATCATAAATATACTGCCCATAAATCATATCTCCGACATTGACATTCCCTCCCAACAAATTGCCGGAATCATCCACATAGGTTATTTCGGCAGTAATGGCGATTTCGATGAGGGATGCCCGTACGCGTGAAGGAAATACACCCAACATGAACGTGGTCATGGCGATGGCGATTGTCGTTTTCATGGTATCGTTCCTTTCGACACCGTTCATAGCGGTTAATGCCTCTTATACCTGACAGAAACGGGCCGTCTTTTGGTGCCAAGATGCAGCATGCCCAGCGACAGCATCATCAACGTGGCAGGCTCGGGAATCAGAACCGCCAAAGTGACACGAGCGCTGATGCCAAAGGCATATTGACCCTCTTGCGGATCGCCGCCGCCCGATATCAATAAAAAATTAAAATCATGCCAATCCTCGATATCCATACCAGCTATTGGCAAGTTGATGCTTGATATCGCTTGGCCCGATAGATCGTCTAGCTGCCATGATATAAATCGTACAGGAACACCATTATGAAGCGGCAGATTATTATCGCTGTCTAACCCGAAAATATCATTTATTAGAGGAGGCTTGTCATTGATAACGCCTATGGTAAAATCAACATTTGACGGATCGGTTTTAAAAAGAAAACCTCCTGTTGCCAAAGAGATGCCATAAGGGGATTGAGTAAATTTGTACAATCCTTTATAAGGATTAGATGGCTCGGTATCGATCGCTTCCGAATCATATATGTAACTTCCTGTAATGGTATCACCCGCATTGACATTACCATCCAGAAGGCCACCGGAGTCTTGCACGGCAGTGATTTCAGCAGTAATGGCGATTTCGATCAGGGATGCCCGCCCTCGTGAAGGGAATGCCCCCAAAATTACCATGGTCACTGCGATGGCGAATGTCACTTTCATGATCGCCGTCCCTTCCGACGCGCTCCTGTTGGTTAAGTCACTCGACACCTGTCAGAAACAGGCCGTCTTTTGATTCCAAGACGCAAGCAGCCCAGCGATAGCAACATCAACGTTGCAGGTTCCGGGATCAAGGCCGCGGATTTGACAGAAGCGATAATGCAGAATCCATATTCGCCCTCCTGCGGATTGCCGCCGCCGGATAGTGTCAATAAATTGAAATCCTGCCAATCATCAATAACAGGAGCCGTCGTTGGCAAGTATATACTGGATAATGCTTGGCCCGAATAATCTGCAAGTTGCCATACAATTGAATCCATCGGTACATCATTGTTGCTTACATTATATCTACTGCAAACACTGTAATAATCAAAATCAGAAGGACGGTTTCCATCTTCAATGCCAATAACAAAA
>JAFGFX010000391.1 GCA_016930855.1 Sedimentisphaerales bacterium
CCCAGTCGGACCGCCAGGTCCTGCTGGTCTCCAGCTCGCCCCATCTGCAGGATGAATCGACCAGCCGGCGGGTCATGCTGGAGGTGGCGATCGGAACCCTGCCGGCGACGGTCATGGCGGTCTATCTGTATCGCGTCTCGGCCCTCGTCGTCTTATTGAGCTGTGTGATTGCGGGGATCGGGACGGAATGGATATTTAATGCGGTACGGAAAAAGACGCAAACGATCCTGGACGGCAGCGCGTTGGTGACCTGCCTGATCCTGGCCCTGTCGCTGCCGCCGACGTTTCCCTGGTGGGGCTGCGTCATAGGCTCGGTCGTGGCGATCGGCGTGGCCAAGATGCTCTTCGGCGGGCTGGGGGCGAACATCTTCAACCCGGCGATGGTGGGCCGGGCCTTTCTGATGGCCTGTTTCGGCATGTTGATGACGACTTGGACGCCCCCGGCCACGCAACGGAGCGAGCCGGCAGAGGCGACGGGCCAGCCGGCCGTTCAGGTCGACGCCGTCACCGAGCCCACACCGCTGGCCCTGGCCAAGCAGGCGATCAAGGCCCGCGGCACACTGGAGACCATGAAGCGGCAGATCGACGAGCTGGAGAGCCTCAACAATGCGGCCCCGCAGCTCGCGGCGGCCCGCCGGGACTATCAAGAGACCCTGACGGCCCAGGAGAAGCGTCTCGGCGGGCTCAACGCCGACCGGCAGGCCATGTTCCTGGGCACCATCAGCGGCTCGGCGGGGGAGACCTCGGCGCTCTGCTGGCTGGTCGGCGGATTGTTTTTGCTGTTGCGCCGGACGATCACCTACCATATCCCGCTGGCGGTATTGGCCTCGGCCCTGGCGATCGCCACCTTCGCCTGGCTTCTCAACGGCGACGTCTATCCGCATCCGCTGGTCCACCTGTTCGGCGGGGGCCTGATGATGGGCGCCTTCTTTATCGCCACCGACCCGGTCTCCTGCCCCTTGTCCACCTCGGGCCGGGTGATCTTTGGCATCGGGGTGGGCGTGCTGATCATGTTGATCCGGCTACTGGGCGGCTACCCGGAGGGGGTCATGTACGCGATACTGCTCTTAAACGCCATGACGCCGCTGCTGGACCGCTGGACCCGGCCGACGCCGCTGGGGGGACACGCCAAGAAAGGGTGAATGTAACAGGGGTATATTATTTATAGGATACGGTTGACGGCAAGAGAAGAAATGGAACCACGGATTACACGGATTGAATTCATTTGATTTTTTGCTTTGCGTTCTTCGTGGGCTCCATAGTCAAGAAGTAAAAAATATGGATTTCTGCCTTCGCGGGAATGACATCGTGGGTTAGTCAATGGTGGCAAGGTTTTTGAAACAAACGTGGCTGGTGATGGCGGCGTCGCTGGCGTTCGGGCTGCTGGTGGCGGCGGTGGACGGACAATTGCGCGATCGCATCAAGCAAAACGCGATTGAAAAGCGGAATCGGGAACTGCGAAGCCTGTTCCAGGAATTTGGCCAGGAATGCCGGTTCGCCGAACAAACCGGCCAAGACAAGCAAGGCAACGACGTGACCTACTTCACGGCGATGGATGCCCGCGGCCGGATCGTGGGATACGCCACCGAACACGTCGGCGGCGGCTTTGCCGACAAGATCAGACTGTTGGTCGCGGTCGACGCGGCCCTGGAGCAAATCAAGGGCTACGCCGTCATGAAGAGTAACGAAACGCCAGGCTTCGGCGACAAGATCACCAACGCGGAATTTCGGGATCAATTCGTCCAGGCCCCGGCCGGCAAGCTCAAGGTGGAAACCCGCGGCGACCGGGCGGTCAAGGACGAGACGATCGTGGCCATCACCGGCGCCACCATCAGTTCCGAGGCGGTCACCAAGATCGTTAACGAGTCCATCGTCATCATCAAGGAACTGACGGCCGAACCGGCGGAAACGGCCGCCAGTGAAAAGGCAATGTAACAATGGCAGGGCAAACGGACAACTCGACAACGGCCGGCCGGCCGGCATGGCTGGCGCATTTGATTCGCGGCCTGTGGCAGGAGAACGCCATCTTCCGGCAGCTATTGGGGATGTGCCCGACCCTGGCGGTCACGGCGGCCCTCAAGCCGGCCCTGACGATGGGGGCGGCCACGACGTTTGTGCTGGTCTGTTCGAACCTGGTGGTTTCCGCGATGCGTAAGCTCCTGGTGGGCCATCTGCGGATCCTGATGTTCACACTGACGATCGCCGCCTTCGTGACGGTCGCGGACCTGCTCTTGCAGGCGTTTCTGCCGGAGATGAGCGAACGGCTGGGGCCATACGTGCCGCTGATCATCGTGAACTGCCTGATCATCGGCCGCGCCGAGGCCTGCGCCAGCCGCCAGGGCGTCTGGACGAGCTTGGCCGACGCCCTGGGGATGGGGTTGGGATTCACCCTGGCCCTGTGCATCCTGGCAACGGTGCGCGAGCTGCTGGCCGACGGGGCGCTGTTCGAGATCGCCATCCTGCCCGCCTCCTTCGAGAACTGGAACGTGATGAAGCTGCCGGCGGGCGCGTTCTTGACCCTCGGTATCCTGCTGGGCCTGAGCAATCACTTTCTGCGGAAAGGCAAATGAGGCGATGGACGCCGGCCCGATGAGGCGGGTGGGATTCCTGAGACGGCCGGCCGGATCGAACCAAACCGAAAGCGGAATACGACACATGGATATTGTGGGACATTTGGTGATCGTGTTTATCTCGATCGCACTGGTGAACAACCTGGTGCTGACGAAGTTTCTGGGGATCTGCCCCTACCTGGGCGTCTCGCGGCGGATCGACATGGCCTTCGGGATGGGCTGCGCCGTGACCTTCGTCATCACCATCAGCGGGACGGTGACCTGGCTGATCAACAACCTGGTCCTGCAGAAGATCGGCATGGACTACCTCAAGTACATCGCCTTCATCATGGTCATCGCCAGCATGGTCCAGCTGGTGGAGATGTACGTGCGGAAGTTCTTCCCGCCGTTGTACGAGAGCTTCGGGATCTTTCTACCGCTGATTACCACCAACTGCGCGATTTTGGGGACCTGCCTGTTCATCGACCTGTGGGGCTACGGTTTCCTGGAGGCGCTGGTGGGCAGTTTCGGCGGCGGCCTGGGCTTTACCCTGGTGATCTGCATGATGGGCGGCATCCGGGAGAACCTGGAATGGGCCGACGTGCCCAAGGCCCTGCGGGGGGCGGGGATAACCTTAATCACGGCGGCGATCATGACGCTGGCGTTCATGGGCTTTTCGGGAATGATCAAGTGATAGCCATGCAGTTGCTCAACGTGCTGGAGGCGGGTTTGACCCTGCTGGGCGTGGGATTGACGTTTGTCGTCATCTTGACGATCGCCCACGCCCGGCTGAAGGTGCAACAGGACCCGACGGTGGAGGCGATACTCAACGTGCTGCCCGGGGCGAACTGCGGCGGCTGCGGCCTGGCGGGCTGCAGCGCCTATGCCGAGGCGGTGGCCGCCGACCACGGCCTGCTGGGCAAATGCGGGCCCGGCGGGGAGGCCCTCGTCAGGCAGATCGCCTCGATCCTGGGAATCGAGGCGGCCGCCGCGGCGC
>JAFGFX010000392.1 GCA_016930855.1 Sedimentisphaerales bacterium
CCCGCGGCGAATTGCCCGTCGCGGCGAGCGACTCTCGCCAAGTGGCAGCGACCAGCGGGAGCGTCGTAACATCCTGGTGATCGCGGCGAATTGCCCGTCGCGGCGAGCGACTCTCGCCAAGTGGCAGCGACCAGCGGGAGCGTCGAAGAGCCTACCAAGCCCGCGGCGAACCAGGGGTGGCAATGCCACCCGACTTTTCGGGTGGGGGTGGGAAGTTATATATTGCCAAAGGATTTATGACGAATTATACTTTTAGGATTAGTTTGTGGCGAGCGGAGGACAGAATATCGCCAAGTGATTATTTAGCAAACACTTACGACCGGAACCACGGTGGGCGGCCGGATACATCCAAACGGCCCGGTGGGTCATCCGCCCCCGTCCGGTCGGACGCCCTTAGGCAAGGGAGCCCTCGAATGTCCATGATGCGGTGGATTCGCAAGAACAACAAAAGAATCATGGTGGTGGTCGGCTGCGTGCTGATGGTGGCCTTCCTGCTGCCGGCGGCGTTTTTCTACGGCAGCGGCGAACGCAACCCGGCCGAGCAGGTCTACGCCTACTACCAGGACGCCGACGGCGGCCGGCAGAAGATCACGCAGGGCATGCTGGAGCAGGCCGAACGGGAGCTCAACGCCCTGGGGATGTTGGGCATCAGCGAGATCCTGGTCGACGTGATCTTTCGCCAGGGCGGCGTGCCGCAACTGCCCGGCATCAAGGGGGTGGGCATCACCCCGATCCTGGCCGTCCACGTGCTGCTGTTCGGCAATGATCCCTTCGGCGCCAGCGGCAACTCGCTCAATCCCATCGCCCGGGAGCTGCTCAACGACCGGGTGGAACGGAGCGACTGGGCCAAGAAGCCGGACGACCTGGCCATGCTCAAGGAGGCCATCGCCCTGCTGACCGGCTCCGATCCCCAAAACGCCCCGCGCTATTACCTGCTGCTGGCGGACGAGGCCCGCCGGGCCGGCATCCGGACCACCGAGGCCCAGATCGAGGATCTCCTGCAGGTCCGCCTGATGCGCGGATTGACCGTCTCGCAGATCGTCGAGCAGTCCCGGCTGCAGCAGGCCGCCCAGCTCAAACAGGCGCTGGGCAATTACGTGGCGATCCTGCGGTACGGCGACATGGTCAGCCGGCCGCTGCGGGTGAGCGAGCCGGAGCTGCGCCGCCGGATCCTGGAGATCCTGGGCCGCGACAAGGTCCAGGGCCGCTACGTCACCTTCCACGCCGGCTGGTTCTTCGACCAGATCGACGCGCCCGCGCCGGCGGTGCTGCAGGAACAGTTCGGCCGCTACAAGGACGTCGAGGCCGGCAGGGCCGACCCGGACAATCTCTTCGGGTTCGGCTACCACCTGACGGACCGGGTCAAGGTGGAATACCTCAAGGTGGATCTGCAAGAGGCGCGGGAGGGCATCGAGGCAAGCATGGCCAAGCTGCCCATTCTGGAACGCGACAAGCTGATTCAGACCTACTGGCAGGACGACAAGGAAGTCTACGTCCGGCAGGTCCTGGAGTCCAAGCGGCCGCCGGACAGCGAGCAGAACAGTCCGCTGCCGGAGGCGACCGCCCAGGACATCCGCGAGGCGCGGCTGACCTGGGAACGCAACAAGGTCTGGCAGAAACGGCGGGCTTTTGAGGAGGCGTCCGCCCTGCTGGAAGAGGCCAAGGTTCTCTCGCAAAAACAACTCAGCCCGGCGGCCCTGCGGAAACTCGGCGTGGCCGAGCGGGCCCCGCAGGCCAGCGACTACGCCGCCATCGCCGCCCAACTCAACGCCCAGGAAGACCACGTCGCCCGGGTGCAATTCAATCCCCGCAACCCCGGCGGGTATATCGCCGAAACCGGACTGCGCCGCCTGGGCGGGCTGGACAGCGCCACCCAGGAACGCAAGGGCATGGCCCCGCGGAGCGTCGCGGAGATCCTCTTTCAATGCGCCCCGCTGCATAAGCAGGTGGTGACCCGGCTGGACGAGCCGCCGGCGGAACTGTACGAGGACATCGGGCCGCTGCCGGCCGAGCGCGGCGGACCGGAAGGGGCGCTATACCTGCTGCGGATCACGGCGGTGGACCCGGCGCGGCAGCCGAACCATATCAACGACGACGGCAGCCGCCTGAATCCGGCCGCCCCGACGGATCCCAACCAGGAAAATCCCCTCTACCGGCAGGTGGAACGCGACTGGAAAAACGCCCAGGCCTTCCTGGTGGCCTGCAAGGAAGCGGATCGGTTCGCCCAGGCGGACCCGAACTGGGTCGATACCGTCGCCGCCTTCAATGACGAATACAACGAGGATCCCAACCGGCCGACGGGCCGGCTGACCGAACAGACCTGCCAGCAGGTCCGCCAGCAGATCAGCTTCTATCAACAGATGACCCAAAGCAATCCCACCATGACCCAATCGCTGCTGACCCAGATCCAGCGGATGCAGACGTTCCTGGAAGAGTTGATGAGAAAGGCCCTGGAGGCCGCCGAGGATCCGCCGGGGCGGATTGTCCTGCCGCGCCAGTCGGAATTTTCCTGCATGGTCTTCGAGGACCTCACCGTCCAGCCCATCTCGCAAGAGGAATTCCTGCGCCGAAAACCGCTGGTGACCCGCGATCTGATGATCCGCAACCAGGAGATGATGGCCGTGCTGCACTACAACCCGCAGAACATTGAAAAGCGGATGGGCTACGCGCTGCATCAGCCGGAAGACGAATAAGGCAATTCGTAAGCTATAGTAGAAACACAAAATGAATCAGGGAGTTGGCGATGCCACCGCCGTTTCTATCCGGTGTCCGGTTCCGGACGCGGATATAGTCGATTCATCCCAATATAAAAGTATCTCCAGGACGGGGACAAGGCGATCGCAGGCGGCAGGGGCTTTATTCGATCGGCGCGGCTGATCGCGCTGTTGACCCTGGGCAGTCGCATCCTGGGACTGCTGCGGGACATGGTGTGCGCCGGGTACTTCCCCACGGCGATCTGGCACTACTTCACCATGGCCTTCACGCTGCCGAATCTCTTCCGCCGCCTCTTTGGCGAGGGCGCGCTGTCGGCGGCTCTCATCCCGGTCTACACCGAACAGCGGCAAAAGGACCCCGCCGCGGCCGGGAAATTGGCCGGCAGCGTCCTGACCCTGCTGGCGCTGATCCTGGCGGGATTGACCCTGCTGGGCGAGGGCATCCTGTTCGGCATCGGCGCGGCCGGGTCGGCTAATCCCAAGACCACGCTCATCGTGCACCTGGCGGCGATCATGCTGCCCTACATGATCCTGATCTGCCTGGTGGCGGCCCTGGGCGGCCTATTGCAGGTCCATCGCCACTTCGCGGCGCCGGCGGCGGCGCCGATCGTGCTGAACGTCTTCATCATCGCGGCGATCCTGGGCCTGCGGGGCTGGTTCGGACCGGACCCCTGGCGGCAGATCCGGGTGGTGGCCTGGGCGGTGCTGGCCGCCGGATTCGCCCAACTGCTCTTGCAGGTCCCGGCCCTGCGGCGGCGCGGGATCCATCTGCGACCCCGGTTCGTCTTCAACGAACCGGCCCTCAAGCGAATCGCCTACCTGATGGGCCCGATGCTGATCGGCCTGTCGGCGATGCAGTTGAACACCTACCTGGATTTTTTGATCGCCTATTTCCTCTCGGCCACCGAGCAGAGCGGGCCGTACTTCACGCTGCTGGGCCGCACGATCGCCTATCCGGTCCGGGAAGGATCCGTCTCGCACCTGTATTACGCCCAGCGGCTCTACCAACTGCCGCTGGGGATCTTCGGGATCGCCCTGGCGACGGCGATCTTCCCGGAACTGAGCCGCGCGGCCGGCCGGCAGGCGAAGGAAACGTTTGCCCGCATCCTGGCGGAGGGGATTCGCATGGTGTGTTTCCTGGCGCTGCCGGCCACGGTGGGATTGATCCTGATCCGTCGGCCGCTGGTGAGCCTGCTCTTCGAGCGGGGCCAATTCACCGACGGGGACAGCCGCCAAGTCTCCGCGACGCTGCTGTTCTACTGCCTGGGGATCACGGCGTATTTCCTGCAGCACCTGATCGTGCGGGCCTACTATTCCTACCAGGATTCGCTCACCCCGGTGCGGATCGCCGTGCGGGTGATCGGTTTGAATCTGGTTTTGAACCTGACATTTATCTGGATCTGGGGGACGGGGGGCCTGGCACTGTCCACGGCCCTCTGCGCGGCGGTGCAGACGGCGATCCTGCTGCGGCGGCTGCGCCGGCGCTTTGACCTGCCGCCGACGCAGCGCTGGCGGGGGCCGCTGGCGCGGATCGCCCTGGCGACGGCGCTCATGACGGCGGCCGGCTGGTCGGTGCTCGGCCTGCTACGCTCCCAGTCGCCCGGCGTGCAGGTGACGGTCTGCCTGGCCGCCTGCGGGCTTGTCTACGCCGGATGCTGCCGGCTGCTGGGCGTCGAGCAGCTCGGCCTGCTGCTGCACCGCCGGCAGGCCAAGTGAGATGCCTGGCGGGACCGCCTCCCGCCGGTTGACCGGCGTCGGCGAGTCGGCGGATGGACCCCCACGGGGGCGATACGCCTTGCGGAAGGTCTGGACGGCCACCACGCTCATCAGCACGATAAAGGCGATCCGCAGCAGCCGGCGGTCCAGCCGATAGGTCAGCCGGCCGCCGCAATAACTGCCGATCACGGCGGTCGGCACCAGCAGCAGGGCCAGATGCAGGGAGGCGGCCGGGGAAACATGATGGGCGCCCAGCGTGGCGTTCTTGTAGATGGCCCCGGCCAGGGCGGTGAACAGGATGGTGGCCGCGGAATTGGCGATCGCCCGGCGCAGGGGCAGGCGCAGCAGCAACTGCTGGGCGGGCACGCAGATCGCCCCGCCGCCGATGCCGAGCAGGCCGGCGGTCAGACCCATCGGCAGTCCGACCAGATAGACCTTCCAGGCGGCAATCGGCCGGTCCGGATCGAACCGCTCGGTCAGGCTCGTGCGGCTGAAGAGGCGTATCAGGTTGTACAACACCACATAGCCGAGAAAGACGGCCAGCAGCACCGCCAGGTAGCGGCCGTTCTGGCGGGCGAAGATGGAGGCGTTGCTCCAGGTGACGCCGGCGACGATGCCGATCAGGGCCGCGGGGATCAGCCGGGCGACCACCGGCTTCATCAGGGCCCCGGCGCGGCGGTGGGCCAATACCGCCGGGGCGGCGATAAAGACGTTGCAGATCATGGCGGCGGCCTGCACCAGGTGCTGCTGGTGGCCGGAATATCCCTGGGCCGTGTAGCTGAAATACAGGATCAATCCGGGAATGATGATGACCGAACCGCCCACGCCCAGCAGTCCGCCCAGGATTCCGGCCAGCAGTCCGATCGCACCCTGTATCACCCATACCGTCATCTGCGCCGCCTCGATGGGGAAAGTTGTTATTCCGGCCGCCCGGCAGCGGTCCAGTATAAAACCCGCCGGCGACATTGACAAGCGGGCGTTGGGGCCCGGCCAGAGGAAGGTTGCGTCGGCCCGACGGAAACGATATGATGGCGGCGATGGGTACCGGAGTTCCCGAACCGCAAACAGGAGGTCATACGATGGCGATGCACACGCGAGGTGGCCGAGCCGTTCTTTCGGTCATGGTACTGGGTCTGTTGGTCCAAGGCTGCCAGAGCAATAAGGAGAACGGCATGGCGGGGACGTTTGGCGACGATGTACGATTCCTGAAAAAGCATATGGATGTCCAGGTCCTGACCGGCGGCGGCGGCAAGGCCCTGGCCGCGGTCAGCGCCGATCTGCAGGGCCGGGTGCTCACCAGCAGCGCCAACGGCCCCGGGGGGCTCAGCTACGGCTGGATCAACCGGGAGCTGATCGCCTCCGGCGAAAACAACCCGCACATCAACGCCTACGGCGGCGAGGACCGCTTCTGGCTCGGACCGGAAGGCGGACAGTACTCCATCTTCTTCGCACCCGGCGATCCCTTCGACCTGGAGCACTGGTTCACCCCCCCGCCCATCAACGAGGCGCCGTATGAGATCGCCGAGTCGGGCGACGACTTCGTCGTCTTCACCAAGGACATGCAGGTGGGCAATTATTCCCGGTTCGCCTTTTCGCTCAAGCTGAAGCGGCAGATCCGCCTTCTGCCCGAAGAGGAGGCCTGCCGGCTGCTGGACGTCAACGTCCCGGACGGCGTGGCCATGGTCGCCTTCCAATCGGAAAACACCATCACGAACACCGGCCCCGCTCCCTGGAGAAAGCAGACGGGGCTGCTGTCGGTCTGGATCCTGGGGATGTTCAATCCCTCCGAGGCCACCACGGTGGTGGTGCCCTACCGGCCAGGACCGCCAGCGCAGCTCGGCCCTATCGTGAACGACGCCTATTTCGGCAAGGTGCCGGCCGACCGCCTGGTGGTCAAGGACGAGGCGATCTACTTCAGCGGCGACGGCCGGTATCGCAGCAAGATCGGCCTGACCAGCCGGCGGGCGAAGAACCTGCTGGGCAGCTACGACGCCCGCAACCAGGTGCTCACGCTGGTCAGCTACAACCAGCCGGCCGGCCCCGCCGACTACGTCAACTCGATGTGGCAGATCCAGGATGAACCCTACGCCGGCGACGCGGTCAACAGCTACAACGACGGGCCCGCCTCACCGGGGGCCAAGCCGCTGGGCCCGTTCTACGAACTGGAGACCTCGTCGCCCGCCGTGGAGCTGTCCCCGGGCGGGTCGCTGACCCATATCCACCGCACCTTCCACTTCCAAGGGCCGCCACCGCTGCTGGATGCGATCGCCCGGGCCACGCTGGGCGTGAGCATCGACCGGATCCGGGACGCCTTGAAGTAGACGTCGGCCGGCGCGACGGACCAGCACGACTCGACAGGCTTGACCAGTGCGTTTGCCGATTCGACAGGGATGACAGGACCCCAAAGCGGCAGAGGGATTCTCATGTTGCGCGAAAACCGCATCCATCAAGGCGACTGCATCACGCTGCTGCGGCGGGAGCTCCGGCGACGGCAGGAAAAACCGTTCGTGGACCTGATCTTCGCCGATCCGCCCTTCAACATCGGCTACGAGTACGACGAGTACCACGACAAGGTGGATCACGACGCCTACGTCGCCTGGACGGGCGACTGGATGGGAAGCTGCCGCGACGTGCTGGCCGAGCACGGCTCGTTCTGGATCGCCATCGGCGACGACTACGCCGCCGAGGTGCGGCTGATCGCCCGCGAACTGGGGCTAGTGATGCGGAACTGGATCATCTGGTACTACACCTTCGGCCAGTGCACCCGGAGGAAATTCGCCCGCTCCCACACCCATATCCTGTATTTCGTCAAGGACGAGAAGAACTTCATCTTCCACGACGAGGCCATCCGCGTGCCCTCGGCCCGCCAGACGACCTACAACGACAGGCGGGCCTGCCCGCGGGGCAAGATCCCCGACGACACCTGGCTGCTGCGGCCGCAGGAGGCGCCCGAGGCCTTCACGCCCGACGAGGACACCTGGTATTTCTCCCGCGTCTGCGGCACCTTCAAGGAGCGGGCCGGCTTTCACGGCTGCCAGATGCCCGAAAAACTGCTGGAACGCATCATCCTGACCGCCAGCGATCCCGGCCAGCTCGTCCTGGACCCCTTCAGCGGCAGCGGCACCACCGCGGTCGTGGCCGCCTCGCTCGGCCGGCGGTACGTCGGCATCGAGCTGTCCCGGCAATACGTCCAGCAGTCCCGCCAGCGGCTCAAGGAGGCCCGGACCCTGTTCGACGCCCCGGCCTAAGGGGCACGAAACGATCGTAATAAAAGGGGTGAACGTGCGGTCCCCGGACTCATCACGACTTCGGTTGGCGCTGGTTTGCCTGGCCATCCCGGCGCTGGAGATGGCGTCGGCTCTTGTCATCCTCGACGGCGCCGTTGTCGCCCAGGCGGCCGAGCCCCCCCAGGCCGGCGGGCCTTCCGATCCCTCGTCGCCCGCCCCGCCGGGGTTCCGCGCCGCGGACGGCCGTGAATTCCACGGGGAATTTATCGAGGCCGCCCGGCTGCCGGGTGCCACGGTCGCCCATTCGGCCACCGTCCTGGACGACGGCCGCATCCTGGTGGCCGGCGGGTACGGCAAGCTCTTCGACCGACTGCCCATGGCCGTCACGCTGCTGCGGATCTACGAGCCGAAGACCAATGCCTGGCGGGTCCTGAATACCGCCCTGGCCTCCGGCCGGCTGGGCCACGCCGCCCGCCGCCTGAGCGACGGTAAGGTCCTCATCGTCGGCGGACGGGGCCAGGACTCCCTGCCGGTGCACGCGGTGGAACGGTTCGATCCCGACACCGAAGAATGCACCGCTGTCGGCCGCCTGACCAACGGGCGGACCCACCCGAACGTCAATATCCTGTCCGACGGCCGCGTGCTGGTCACCGGCCAGTCGCGCCAGGCCGAATGGATCGAGCCGGACCCCAACCAAACCGGCGGCCTTGTCATCCGGCCGGTCCTCCAGCACAGCAAAACCTACTACAGCAGCCACATCGCCGCGAAACTGCCGGACGATACGATCCTGCTGGCCGGCGGCTGGCCCGGAACGATCGAGCGGTTCGATCCCCGGACCGAGACCTATGAAACCTGCCGGGCGAGACTGCCCTTCGTCCTGGACGACCAGGCCGCCGTCTTCACCGGCGACGGGACACTGCTGCTGGCCGGGGGACAGGACATCGGCAAGAATCGCTCCATCGGGCGAAGCTGGCTGTACGATCCCTCGACCGATACGATTACCGACGGCCCCGCGTTCTATCCCCGGATGCCCAATCCCGCCGACAGAACGCCGCGCCGCCTCGAGGGCGTCTCCGATTTGCAGTGCCTGGACCTGCTGGCCCACGATCCGTTGCGGCGCGGGCGATACCTGTTTTTCTGCGGCGGCGAGTTCGATCCCGGCAAGGACGACGACCAGCCGGATATCGTCCTGGACGCCGCCTGGGTTTATGATGCCGACGGCGGGAATCTGATCGACGTCGGGCCCATGCTCCATCCCCACGATGAGTTCGCGATCGCGCCCCTGCCGGCAGCGCCGGGCCGGGCCCGGGTGTTGATCATCGGCGGCTACGATGCCGATGACTCCTTCCACTCCCACTGCGAGATCTTCGAGTTCGCCCTGAACTAGGGCGAATATCCCTGCCGCCGGCAAGATTCCCCATATAATAAGGTATCGATCGCATGGTAGCGGTGGCACCGGAGACGAACATAACCATAATTTACTGATACATAGGGACTTAAAATATCGCTTGTCGCGGGCCCCTTGATCGGAAGGCACCAGAAGGGTTGTTTTGCAATCATGAAATATATTGCCTGATTTTGTTGACAGGAAACCTGGTGGCCCCGCCGATAATTTTCCGCTTGTATTTTCGCTGGGAATAACCGATACAACTTGACGCCGCCGGGGACGGTGGGAAGAATATTGCACGCAAACATTACCCGGCATTCGGTTGTTATCCCGGACTGGTTCGCCGGCCGGAGCGGTTCGACAGGGGGTGCGACCCGGGGGCGGCGACGATCCGGAGGCCATCATAAAATACGTTTATTCCTTTTTATAAAATGATTTAGACGTTCTGAC
>JAFGFX010000393.1 GCA_016930855.1 Sedimentisphaerales bacterium
CCGAAGGCGTCGTCCACGTACAGATCGGCCAGGCGGGCCAGCTGCCGGGCGAATTCCGGATCGTTCTTGGTCTCGCCGGGGTGGAAGCGGACGTTTTCCAGGACGATGACCTGCCCATCCCGCAGTTTGTCGACCAGGGCCTCCACCTGTGGTCCGATGCAGTCCGGCGCCATGGTCACCTTCTGGCCCAGCAGTTCACCCAGCCGCCGGGCCGCCGGCGCCAGCGAGTACTTGTCGTCCCGCTCGCCTTTGGGCCGGCCCAGGTGCGAGGCCAAGATCAGGCGGGCGCCGTTGGCCAGGGCATGGCGGATCGTGGGCAAGGCCATCTGGATCCGCCGGTCGTCCGTTACCTGCCCCTGCTCGTCCAGCGGCACGTTGAAATCCACCCGCATGAAGACCCGTTTGCCTTTTACATCGATATCCGCGATGGTTTTTTTCGCCATGATGGCACCTTTCTGCTGTGAAGGATCGTGTCTGCGCTGGGCGCTGGCGGCCGCGGCGGTGAGGAATTCGGCAGCGGCCCGGCCGCGAACAAAAAACGGGCGGGCTCAGCGGGATATCTGAGCCCGTTCGTCATGTTTCCGCGATGGTTGGTGTCAAGCACCTCCAGGTACTGTCTGCGTATGGCATCCAGGCCCGTTCGTCCGGTATGGCATACGGCCGGATTACAGACTGGCCAGTTTGCTGATCAGATCGACCGTGCGGCAGGAATAGCCCCACTCGTTGTCGTACCAACTGACGACCTTGACCAGCTTGGAACCGCCCTTGGGAACCGTCAGGGTCGAAAGGGCGTCGAAGATGCTGGAATGGCTGTTGCCGATGATGTCGCTGCTGACGATGGGCTCGTCGCAATACTCCAGGACGCCCTTGAGCGGCCCGGCGGCGGCGGCCTTCACGGCGGCGTTGATCTCTTCGACGGTGGCGCTCTTGGACAGTATCGCCGTCAGGTCCACCACGCTGCCGGTCATCACCGGCACCCGCATGGCGAAGCCGTCCAGTTTGCCGTTCAGGTCCGGTATCACCTTGCCGACCGCCCGGGCCGCCCCGGTGGTGGTCGGAATGATGTTCAGGGCCGCCGCCCGGGCCCGGCGCAGGTCCTTGTGCACCAGGTCCAGCACGTTCTGGTCGTTGGTGTAGGCATGGATGGTGGTCATGGCGCCGTGCTCGATGCCGAACGACTCGTGGAGCACCTTGGCCAGCGGCGCCAGGCAGTTCGTCGTACAGCTGGCGTTCGAGACGCACTGGTGCTTGGCGGTCAGGGTATTGTCATTCACGCCGAAGACGACGGTCGCGTCGATCTCGTCGCCGGCCGGAACCGTGAGGATCACCTTTTTAGCGCCGGCCTTCAGATGATCGCCGTACCCGCCCTTTTCGCTCTCCCGCTTGCGGAACACCCCGGTGGCCTCGACCACGACCTGCACGCCCATCTCGGCCCAGGGCAGGTTGGCGGGACTCCGTTCGGAGAGCACCTTGATCGTATCGCCGTTGATGACGATGTCGCCGCCGGAAACGGCCACGTCGCCCTGGAATTTCCCCATAATCGTATCGTATTTGAACAAGTGGGCGTTGACCTCGGGCGAGGCCAGGTCGTTCACCGCGACGACATCGAACTGCCCCTTGCGGCCGGCCAGGACCCGCATGACCGTCCGGCCGATTCTGCCAAACCCGTTGATCGCTACCTTGATGGCTGCCATACTTCTAACTCCTTTACTATTCTTGCGTTATAACAAGCATCACTTTTTGTCCGGCCCCTGCTTCACTTGGCCCCCCTGCTTGGCGACAGCCGTATTCCGCCGGGATCGCGGAACACGGAACCAAAAGCTTAGCAATCGCCTCGGTACTGTCAAGCAATTTATCCCCGTTTCGAGGCGCACCGCTGGGCCGGACAGGCCCCGCTGGGCCAATTGGTTTGGATGGATCGCTGCCGGCGGCAGCGGTCACGGCGATGGGTCCCGGCCGCCGGGAATCCCGATTGGCTTTTCCGGCGTCGCCGGGTACCATGGATCGATCATCCGGGCCGGGCGGATGGCTCCAGATTCGCTCCATTCCGGACCAGGTATCAGCCATGCCCCATACCCAGAATCCAAGTCGGCGCTGCCGGGCAGACACCGGGTGGCGGGAGGTTTCACCGGCGGCGGCACCGCCGCCGGCGGTGCCGCCCATATCGGCCCTGCACCCCTCCACCTGGCAGTACGTCTCGCAAGCCCATATCGCCTACGACTACGACCGCTATTTTCAGGACACCGAGCTTTTCCAGTTCGACACCCGAACGGCGTTGGAGTGGTTTGACCGGCCGGGTGACCTGATTGATCTGGGCTGCGGGACCGGCCGGCACCTGCTGGCCTTCTGCCGGCGGGATTTCCGGGTGGTCGGCATCGACCTCAATGAACATATGCTCATCATGGCCCGCACCAAGCTGCGCCAGGCCCATCTGGCGGATCGGGCCCGGCTGATTCGGGCGGATTTCTGCCATCTGCCGGTCGAACCGGCCGGTGGGGGGTCCTACCTGACCGAGGGGCGCTATGACTATGCCCTCTGCATGTTCAGCACGCTGGGCCTGATCCGGGGGCACCGGAATCGGTTCGCGTTCCTGGCAACCGTCCGGCGGTTGCTCAAGCCCGGCGGGCTACTGGCCCTGCACGTCCATAACCGCGGGGCGAATCTCTTCTCCCACGAGGGCCGGATCTTCCTGCTGAAGAACGCGATTTGGCACCGCCTGGGACGCGGCGAGCGGGGCGACAAGATCCTGCCCCGCTATCGCGGTATCCGCGACATGTTCATCCACGTCTTTAGCCGGCGGGAGATCACCGATCTGCTGACGGAATCCGGTTTCGCCGTCCGCCGGATCATCCCGCTCAACCGCCGCCGCAACGGCCCGCTGGGACCGGGCCGCTGGTCGGATCTGCGGGCCAACGGATTTCTGCTGCTGGCCGAGTCGCCGCACCGGTAGGAATCCCACCGACCCGCCGTCTGGCTCAGCGCGACGTCGTGCAGGTTGGATCGAAGGGATTGCCGCAGGCCAGCCAGTAGCCGGCCAGGGCGGCCAGATCGGCCAGGTTTACCAGACAGTCGTTACCGGCCAGGTCGGCCGGCAGGGGACAGGGATTCGCCGCATCCTCCTGCAGCCAGGACTCGGCCATGCGGTCCAGGTCCAGCAGATCGATCCGGCAGTCGCCGGTCAGGTCATAGCTCAGCAGGCACTGGTAGATGGTGAAGGTCGCGGTGGTCTCGTGGCCGATCTGGGTCTCCAGCTCGCTGCGCAGGCGGACCAGGCACAGATCGGAGGTGACCGGCGGGATCTGCCAGGTGTATCGCAGCGGATTGCCCTCATTGGCCGGTAAGACCGTCTGGTAGCTGACCCCCTCGTTGGTGGAATACTCGATACGGACCTGTCCGACCGCCCCCCGGCTGCGCCAGCGAATAGAGGTTTCCTGACCGGCCTGGAAGGTCTCGCCGCCAGCGGGCTCGATCAGCGACAGGCCGATCAGCCGGAGTCCCAGGCTGTGAAAATAGCCGGCGGCCGGCAGGACAAAATCGTCGTGGCTGGGTGTCTCGCATTGCTGGTTGGCATTTTGTCCCCAGCCGATGATGGTCCCGTCCGCCTGGAGGGCCAGACTGTGATAGCCGCCGGCCGCGATGGCCACGAAGCCGCCTTCCGCCGGCACATCGCACTGACCCTGCTGATTGTTGCCCCAGGCGATGATCTGCCCGGTCTGCGTCAAGGCCAGGTTATGGTGGCTGCCGGCCGAGATCGCCCTGATCCCGGAGGCGGCCTCCGGCGGGATATCGATCTCGCCCTGGCCGTTATAGCCCCAGCCGACGACCGAGCCGTTGGTTTTCAGGGCGATGCTGTGGGCCCAGCCGGCGGCGACGGCGGTGTAGTCATTGCCGGCCGGCACGGTCGCCTGGCCGTTGGTGTCCCTGCCCCAGCCGGCCAGTGAGCCGTTCAGTCGCAGGGCCAGGCTGTGATAGCCCCCCGCGGCGATGGCCTGGTAGTCATTGCCGGACGGTACGTTGGCCTGGGAATACTGGTTGTTGCCCCAGCCGGCCAGCGAGCCGTTTTTTTTCAGGGCCAGGCTGTGTTCATATCCGGCCGCCACTGCCTGGAAGTCGGTTCCCGCAGGCACGGTGATCTGATACTGATTGTTTTTGCCCCAGCCGGCAAGCGTACCGTCCAGCCGCAGGGCCAGGCTGTGA
>JAFGFX010000394.1 GCA_016930855.1 Sedimentisphaerales bacterium
CTATTTTTCTTGAAGCTGTCGAGGGAAAAAGGAGTGCTTGTCATTTGGCTCCATAAAGATTGATACCAGCTCTCTGGTTTCAATTGGTATAAATCCCATTCGAGATCGGATAATTGTCTTCTGGAGAGAGAGCGAGATTTTTCGCTCGGCAGCAGAGCCATTGCAATCGCCTTCCTGCCAATATCATAAAACTCTCGACGGCTTTCAATGAATGCGTCAACCGAAACCTGTGACTCAGATAGAAGTTGTGTAAAGTTAGCGAATTCATCGTGATCTAATACACTCTCTAGGGACATAGATATGTTAGGGCCAAATAACTTATGATAAAAACTGCTCAAAGTGCATATCCGACGGACCATACCTTCGCCTGAAGGGAAGCCATAGGGCATACTTGCACCTGCTCCCAGAATCAAGACAGTAGGTTTTGTAATCATCAGCCATGCCCTCTACGTAATCATATCGATATTGTAACACCAAGCGTTTTCGCAATCTAATCGAGTTATCTGTTCCTCCAATCCGCCAATCCGTTAATCCGGGTGTGAAACTTGACTCTCTCGCCCAAAGAGGGGAGGCTAAATGGGCGGGGTTTGGGGCAGAGCCCCAAGATAGACCAAACGTCGCCGCAGGCGACACCGCATAACGAGTCAACGGACCAGGTTACAGGTCCTTCAATGCCGCGTCGACGCCGGTGGTCTGGATCTGTCGGTCGAAGTCGGCCAGGCGGGTCCGGATGTTTTGCAGGGCCGGGCTGTCGGCGACGGGAATCGTGTCGATGCCGTTTCGGTCCAAGGCGTCGATGACGCTCTTGACCGTCAGGTGCTGCACGTCGCGGGCCGGCTGGTAATAGGGATCCTTTTGCGGGTTGCTTCGAATCTCCGTCAGGACGGCGGCCGCCGTCAGGTCCGCCAGGATCCGCCGGACCAGGCGAACGGGGATCTCCAGATCCGCGGCGAGCCGGTCGGCGTCCCAGGCCGGTTCCGCCCGGCAGAAATTCCGGATGATCCGGTGCGCCACCACCAGCGACAGCAGGCGCTTGTGGGACTCGCTGACGGTTAGGCAGTCCGGCTCGAATTCGTAGGTCTGCACGTTCTGGAAGGCGAACGAGATCTCCGCGCCGAACAGGACCAACAGCCAACTGACCTGCAGCCAGATCAGAAACAGCGGCAGGGCGGCGAAGCTGCCGTAGACGGCGTTGTAGCGGGCGGCGCCGATCTGGAACAGCACGTAGCCCTTTTGCACGAGCTGGAAGAGCGTGCCGGCCAGGATCCCCGCCACCAGCGCCGCGCGGATCCGCACCCGCGTGTTCGGCATGAAATAGTAGATGAACATGAACAAACCCCAGATCACCAGGTAGGGCAGAAACTGCAAGCCGGCCAGGATCAGCGGCGCCAGCGAGCTGAGGGCCTGGATTCGGGAGGTGATCAGGGTGACCTGGTCGTTGATGAATACCGTGGCGCTGCTGGAGACGATCAGCAGGATCGGGCAGATCAGGGCGAAGGACAGGTAATCGCTGAACTTGCGGCCCAGCGTGCGGTTCTGGGTGACGCCCCAGATGGAATTGAACGACTTTTCGATGTTGCCCAGGATCTTGACCACCGACCAGAACAGCACGATGACGCCCACGCCGGCGATCAGGCCGCCCCGGGTGTTGTCCAGCAGGTTCTGGGAGAAATCGATGGCCTTGCGGATCACCTCCTGCTGGCCCCCAAAGCGGGTCAGCAGCTCCTGCTCGATGTATTTTTGGTAGCCGAAGCCCTTGGCGATGCCGAAGACCATGGCGAAGACCGGCACGATGGACAACAGCGAATAGAACGTCAGGGACGAGGCCCGCAGCATGCATTTGTCCTCGTCGAAGCCGCGGACGGCCAGGGCGACGATCCGCAGGGGCTTGAGAAAGAAGGATCGGACCGGCGGCTCGTCCTCCAGGCGAATGGCCCAGATGTCGTTGCGGAAAAAATCGTGTATCTTCTTACGCATCCGGTTTCGGCTCGCGGGGGCGGATCATGGTTTTTGATAATATTGCAGGGCCTCGGGCAGGAACTTCTCCTGGATGTTGCGGATCCGGGTGCTGTCGGCCGGGTGGGTGCTCAGGAATTCCGGCGGGGCCTGGCCTTCTTTTTGGGCGGCCATCCGCTGCCAGAAGGCCACGGCCGCGTGGGGGTCGTAGCCGGCCATGGCCATGAAGATCAGGCCCAGATGATCCGCCTCCGTCTCGTGGGTGCGGCTGTAGGGCAGCAGCACGCCGTACTGGCTGGTCGCGCCGTAGGAGCGCATGAACAGGTCCCGGGTCTGCTCGGGATAATTTTTGGTGGCCTGGGCGATGGCCAGACCCCCCAGCTCGACCATCAGGCCCTGGCTCATCCGCTCGCTGCCGTGCTTGGCGATGGCGTGGGCGATTTCGTGGCCCATGACGACCGCCAGTCCCGTCTCGTCCTGCGCCACCGGCAGCAGGCCGGTATAGACCACCACCTTGCCGCCCGGCATGCACCAGGCGTTGACCGTGTCGTCCTCGATCAGGTTGAATTCCCACTGGTAGCCCTTCAGCGAGATCTCGTGTTCCTGGCTGTACTTCTCCACGGCCGCCTGGATCCGCGCGCCGCAGCGCTTGACCATCGCGGTTTGATCCGCGTTGTTGCTGAGCTTGTTTTGGGAGAGGAATTCGCTGTAGGACTGGAAGCTCATGGAGTTCATGTAGGAGTCCGGCACCAGATGCAACTGTTTGCGGCCGGTGATGGGCACCTCGCTGCAGGCGGGCAGCAGGCTCAACCCTCCCAAAAGGAGCGGCAGTAGGCGTTTGGTTCGTCGATTCATGATATTTCCTTTCCCCATGGGTTTCGAGATACGAGGCGGATTCCTCGGGCTATGTGCCGCCTAACCGTCATGTAACATTATACCCTTGCAAGGTCTGAATGGCAGGTTTTTTTGGGCGGACGGAAAAAAATCGCCTCCGGCCGGCCGGCGCGCCGGCCGGCGCCGCGGTGTCGGCGGAAATCCTTGTCAGAGGGGCGCTTGGGATTTATACTGACCGGGCGGGACAGGTACAACGCTAAGGTGAAGGATCCCGCCAGATCGATCGGCCGGCGGCCAGGTTTGTTTTCTTGGGCGAGGCTACGAGATGTCCATGCAGAGCGAGCCCATGCGGATTGCCATAGTCGGGGCCGGGGCCCTGGGTAGCTTCTACGGGGGGTTGCTGGCCAAGGCTGGATACGACGTTCATTTTCTGCTGAGGCGGGATTACCCGGCGGTCCGCCGCCACGGCCTGACCGTGCGGAGCGTCTGGGGCGACTTTCAACTGCCGCGGGTGAACTGCTACCGCGACGTCGGCCGGATGGGGACGATGGATCTGGTGTTCATCGGCCTAAAGACCACCGCCAACGACCGATACGGCGAGCTGGTCGGGCCGCTGATGGGGCCGGATAGCCTGGCCCTCTCGGCCCAGAACGGCCTGGGCAACGAGGAACGGCTGGCCGAATTGTTCGGCCCGCCGCGGGTGGCGGGGGGGTTGGCCTTTTTGTGCTGCAACCGGCAGGCCCCGGGCGTCATCTGTCATTTGGATTACGGATTTCTCTCCATCGGCAACTACCGGCGGGGCCCCGATGGGCGGCTGGAGCGGCTGGGGGCCATGCTGCAACGCAGCGGCGTGGATTGCCGACTGGTGGAGGACCTCGAGGAGGCCCGCTGGAAAAAGCTGATCTGGAATGTGCCGTTCAACGGGTTATCGACGCTGCTGGATCAAAAGGTGGACGCCATCATGCACGATCCCGCCCGGCGCCGGCGGGCCTGGCGGCTGATGCGGGAGGTCCAGGCGGCCGCCCGCTCCCAGGGCAAGGCCATCGAGGATGGTTTCCTGGAGCACATGATGGAGCTGACCGACAAGATGGAGCCGTATTTTACCTCCATGCATCTGGACCGCCGCGCCGGGCGGCCGCTGGAGACCGAGGCGATTGTCGGCGAGCCCCTGCGCCGGGGTCGGGCCGGCGGCGTGGAGCTGCCGGAGATGCAGTTGCTCTACGACGGATTGCGGGCCCTGGAAACTGATCGAGAGGGGGGGGCCTAGGCCGGATTTCTTGGAAGGGATTTTACATTTACTTGGCTGTGGTGTTGAGACAGCGAAGACGTTTCCGGTGGGCGGTGCTGACAACAAATGGGTGCAAAGCAATCAGGGCATTTTTTGGATCTGCTGGCCGGTCAGATTTCCCGCCATCAACTGTGGCAGGCCGGTGACCGTTGGTTGCTGGCGGTATCCGGCGGGCCGGACAGCATGGCCCTGCTGGTCGGGATCTGTCAGTTGCGGCGGCAGACCGACTGGCCCGGTCCGGAATCGCTGCTGGTGGCCCATTTGAACCATCGGCTCCGCGGCGCCGAGAGCGACGAGGATGCCGAGTTTGTCCGGCGGCAGGCCGGGCAGTGGGGCCTGGAGGTCGCTGTCGGTTCGGCCGATGTCGGTCAAATCGCCCGCCGGAGCCGGGAATCGATCGAGACGGCGGCCCGCGCCGAACGGTATCATTTCCTCGAACAGACCGCCCGCCGCCGGGGCTGCAACAAGATCGTCCTGGGCCACAACGCCGACGATCAGGCGGAAACCATTCTGCACCGGATCTGTCGTGGTACCGGCGTCGAGGGACTGGCCGGCATGCCGGTTAGCCGCCGGCTGGATCGAGCCGACGGATCGGCCGGGCCGCTATGCCTGATTCGGCCCCTGCTGTCGTTGCGGCGGGAACAGATCCTGGCGTTTCTGGCCGACCAGAAAATCCCGTTCCGACAGGATTCCAGCAATCTGTCTTTGGCGACCACCCGTAATCGCCTGAGGCACGACCTGCTGGCCCGGCTGGCCCGCCAGTTCAATCCGCGGATCGTCGAGTCGCTGCTGCGCCTGGGCCGCACGGCCGAGCGCTGGGGTGCGTGGGTCGGCCGATACCTGGAGGCGGCGCTGGAGTGGGTCGTTGTCCAGCAGCGGCCGGACGGGATGGTTCTGGATGCCCGGCGCCTGGCGGATTGCCCGGCGGCCGAGCAGACCGAGTTGTTTCGGGAGATCCTCCGCCGGCTGGAGGTGCCCTTGCGGCCGATCGGATTCGATCACATCGACGGCCTGCTGGAGTTGCTGGATGGTCCGGGTGAATCCGTTGTTGTCCGGCAGTTGCCCGGCGGCGTGCGGGTGCGCCGGCAGGGCGACCGGCTGTATATCGAGAAGATCGAAAGGGGTGAAAAGTTACCAGGCCGGGCCAATGGCCAATCGACTGTTCGCCCGCCGGATATTGTTCTGCCGCCGACTGGCTATAAGCGGATCGAGGAGTCGATCTTCGGATACCCGAACGGGATGATTAGCCGGTTGGGGGCCCTGCGGTTGCAATGTCTGGACCGTCGAGAAGAAGATGCGGGAAACCTGCCGGCCGACCATCCGCCCGGTTCGGAGACGATCGATGCCGATGCCGTCGTCGGGGATCTGCATCTACGCTGCCGCCGGGCCGGAGACCGGTTTTGGCCCCTGGGTGCGCCCGGGGCCAAGACGATCGGCGATTTTTTCACCGACGCCGGCCTGCCGGTCGCCTGTCGCGACCGGATCGGGCTGCTTTGCGACGAGCGGGGGATCGTGCTGGTGCTGGGGATGCGGATCGCCGAGCGGGTAAAGATGACCCCCTCCAGCCGGCGGCTGCTGCGAATCGAACCGGAGTTCCTACCGGGCCGGCAGGATTGACACCGATTTTTCCTGACGGACAAGACCCTTCTTGGATCTGGCCGGCGCCCGGAGAGAAAAGTATTGGCAATGGCCGGATTTTTTCACTATATCTTTACCTTGGGATGGGGTAAGGATTGCCGGCGGCCCTTCGGGCGGCCTGGCTTAATAACCTGTTTCGGGAGCGTGGCTTATGTCGAATTACCTGGCGTTTGATCTCGGGGCCGAAAGCGGTCGGGCCGTGCTGGCCAGCCTCAACGACGGCAGGGTCGCCATGCGGGAGATCCATCGATTTGCCAACCGCCCGGTCCGGCTGGGCGAGACACTATACTGGGATTTCCCCTTTCTCTTCGCCGAGATCCTGGCCGGACTGAAGATTGCCGGCCAGCTCGACGTGGAACTGGACGGCATCGGCGTGGATACCTGGGGCGTCGATTTCGGCCTTTTGGGCCCGGACGACCGGCTGCTTTCCAACCCGGTCCACTATCGGGACGGCCGCACGGAAAACATCCACGCGTATTCCGATCCGACCATGAGCGCCGAAGCTGTTTTCCAGCATTCCTGCTGCGAACCGTGGGCGATCAGCTCCCTGTTCCAGTTGATCGCCATGCAGCGGCAGGATTCGCCCATCCTGCCGCTGGCCCGGACCTTTTTGCATATGCCCGATCTGATCAACTACTTCCTGACCGGCATCAAGAGATCCGAACGTTCCATCGTCAGCACCGGCAACCTGCTGGATGCCAAAGGCGGCTGGTCCCGGCCGGTTATCGAGGCCTTCCGGCTGCCGGAGATGTTCGCCGAGTTGGTCGAGCCCGGCACCGTGCTGGGTCCCATGACCGAGTCCGTCCGGCAGCAGACGGGTCTCGGCGAGGTGCCGGTGGTGGCCAGCCTGGGCCATGACACCGCCGCGGTGGTGGCGGCGGTGCCGGCCGTCGGCGCGAACTGGGCCTTCTTGAGTTGCGGCACCTGGAGCATCCTGGGCACCCTGGTCGATACGCCGATCCTCAGCTCCCGGGCGTTCGAGAAGAATTTCTGCAACAACGAGTACACGCTCGGCGGCTGGTTCATCAATAAGAACATCCTCGGTCTCTGGCTGGTGCAGGAACTGCGGCGCAAGTGGGATGCCGCCCAGGATCCCTGGGACTACGACCGGCTGACCGCCGAGGCCGCCGGGGCCCAGTCATCGGGTCTGGTCGACTGCCTGGATCCCTCGCTGCTGGCGCCGCCGGACATGGAAGAGGCCCTCTATAGCCTGCTGGCCCGGCTGGGCCAGCCGAAACCGCAGAGCCGCGGCCAGCTGGTTCGCTGCGTCCTGGAAAGCCTGGCGCTGGATTACGCCTGCCGCCTCGAGACACTCAGCGAGCTGACCGGCCGGACCTACGATACCCTGCAGATGGTCGGCGGCGGGATCAAGAACACCCTGCTTTGCCAGTTGACGGCCAATGCCTGCCGGATCCCGGTGCACGCCGGGGCGGATCAGTGCACCTCGCTGGGCAATGCCCTGACCGTGGCGGTGGGCCTGGGCGATCTGGCCGGGCCCGAGCAGGTCCGCCAGGTCATGCACGACAGTTTCGCCATGACGGTCTACGAGCCGCAGGACGACGCCTACTGGCAGGAACGATGCCAGCAGTATAAACA
>JAFGFX010000075.1 GCA_016930855.1 Sedimentisphaerales bacterium
CCGCTGCAGGATGGGCCGCCATTCGGCCCGGCCGGCGACAAAGGACCAGACCTGCCGGAAGGATGCGTCCAGCGGCGCTGGATTCTGGGCGCAGGCGCGGGCAAGTTGCTCGGCGAACTGGGGCACGGTCGTCACCCGCGACAGGTCCGGATCATCCGGATCGGTGAGGCGCACGAACGGCAGCGATCCCAGGGCGCTGCGCACCGCATCCAGCAGCGGCGAGGGGGCCAGCTCGTTTGCCTTTTCGTCGGCCACCGGATAACTGAGCCAGAGGAATTCGCTCGGTCGGGTCAGGGCGATATAGCCCAGGTAGGATTCGTGCAGGAGCTTTCGCGTGCCGCTGTCCGCCAGGGTAAAGCCGCTTTCTTCGAGGAGCTCCCGCTGGGGATCGGACAACAGCGAATCCTCGCTGGGATTGCGGGGGAAAACGCCTTCGTTTAGGCCCAGAAGGAACACCGCCCGGACGGCGGGGTGGCGGGACCGCTCGATGGTGCCGATCAGCACTTGATCCAACGCCGGCGGGATGAGGGCCAACGTCATTCGGCTCAGCGCCGTGTTGAGGATCTCGGCGTACTGCTCCAGCGAAACGGACACGTCGCCCAGGGACTCGACCAGTTCCTCCAGCACCTCTATTAGGGCCTCGTAGACCTGGCGATGGGCCTGGAAGGACTCCAGGTCATGGCACCCCTGCGCCTCCTGCTGCCATTGCCGCAGCGTCCGGGGTACGCCCAGGCGTTCAAGCAGGCCGAACAGGGCCGCGGAGATCCGCCGGACGGTGGCGGTTTCGGCGGTCGGGCCGGCTTTGGGGATTTGGTCGGCGGATTCGAACAGCTCGTCGCGCATGGCGCGGAGCGGATCGATCGCGCGGCGGCGATAATCATCCAGCGAGCCCTCGGACGAGATCGGATCCGTCCCGGCATCCGGCCGGTCCGAATCCGCCGGGCCGGATGATGCCGCCGATTCCGGCTGCCAGGGCCGTTCGAGCCACCAGCGGTCATGCTCGATGCCGTGGGCCAGGGCGTAATTCTCCAGCCGGTCCGCCGCCCGGCGGTCGATGCCCGCCAGGTCGGTCTTCAGATAGCGCAGGACGTGCTCGGTGCGAAACGCCGTCTGCAGCGCCGCCAGGGCCGAACGCACCAGCTCGACGCAGGGGTGATGGCGAATCGGACGGCGCTGATCCAGAAAGAAGGCGATCCCATAATCGGTGAAAATCGTTTCGAGCAGTTCCTGGTAGGGCCCAAAATCCCGCAGGATCACCGCGATCTGGCCGAAGCGGTAGCCGCCCCGCCGGCAGAGCCGCAGGATATGCCGCGCGGCGGCCTCCACCTCGCTGCGGCGCCGGGCGGTCTCGACCAGCACCACCTCCTGCATGCCGATGGCGTCCTCCGGCGAGGCCGGCGGACCCGATGGGAGCGATTCAGATGATTCGGGCAATTCGAGCGACTCAAGCGAATCGGACAACTCGGATGCCGCGGGCGACTCGGAGGCCGATGAATCCAGCCGATTGTCGGCATACAGGCCGGCCTCCAGGCGGGCCAGTTGCCCCGCTCGGTGAAAACGGGGCATGGTGACATCCACTCCCTGGCCCTCGGGCAATACGATGGATTCGGCCACGATTAAAGACGCATTTTGGATCAGGCGCTTGAGACGCAGGTAGGTCTCCAGTGTCGGATGGAACAGGTCCATTTCATCGAGGCGGCCCGGCTCGCCGTCCCAGGCATCCGCCTGGCGAAACCCGCGGCTGCCCGGGTCCAGGCACAGGCAGATGTGGGCATCCGCCACCCTCTGTAAGACGGCCTCCAGGACATGGTACTGCTGGCCGGTAAAGCCCGCGAAACCGTCCA
Organism: Sedimentisphaerales bacterium; assembly: GCA_016930855.1. Taxonomy (GTDB): domain Bacteria; phylum Planctomycetota; class Phycisphaerae; order Sedimentisphaerales; family SM23-30; genus JAFGFX01. The sequence goes on from JAFGFX010000075.1 coordinate 1,845, forward strand.
GCCAGAGATGGGCTCCCCGGAAGATCTCGGCCCCGCCGCAGCAATCGGCCAACCGGTCGAGGAACTCGTCCGGATCCAGGAAGCGACCGGCGATAGCCTCCCGGTACGCCTGGTAGATCAGGGCCAGGTCGGTTAGCTTGTCCACCAGGCTCGCATATGCCGCGTCAGCCGTGTCGGCCCGCCGGCGCAACCGCTCGGCCTGGCGGATCAGGTCGTCCGGCGTCTTTCGGTACTGCCGCAGCTCGCTGATCATGCCGCCAAGCTGGGCGATAAAGCCGCTGGACCGCGTTGACCGGCCGAAAAGGACCAATTGATCCTGGTGCTCCTGGAGCAGGCGGCGCAGGATCATCTGCTTGCCGGACTCACTGAGCGGCTCGAGCGCCGGCGGCGCGGTCTGCTGGAGGACCAGGTGGGCCAGGCGCAGGAAGCTGACCACGCGGGCGCGGTGATAACCCTCCAAACCACCATTGGCGAGCAGCGCCTGCTCGAGCTGAAAGGTGGCCTGCTCCGGCGCCAGCAGGATCAGCGGCGGCCCCGCCGGATCGGCCTGCAGGGCGCGGCGGATCTGTTGGAGGCACCGATGCGTCTTGCCGCTGCCGCTTCGACCCAGAATAAAACGAACGGTCATATCGACACGGAGTGAGGGTTACGGTTCCAGGTTTCGATCAGGTCCGGCAACTCGGCGATGGAGCCAATCACCGGAACGCCCTTGACATTTTTTTTGTGCTTGTTGTTCAGGCCGCGCCTGAGGACGGCCCGCATCCCCAGACGCCGGGCGCCGCGGATGTCCTCGCGGAGGCGGTCGCCGACCATGACGGCCTCGGCGGGCTGGCGATCCAGCCGCCGCAGCGTATCGGTAAAGATGCGGGGATGGGGCTTGCGATAGACGGTCACGGACGAATACACCCGCACCGGGAAGAACCGCAGCAGATCGAGCTGGGCCAGGTGGCGGTCCAGGACCGGCGGCGGCGAGAAGGTGTTGGAGACGATGGCCAATTGCAGGGACATCTTTTCCAGGCGCTCCAGGTGGCGGTGCAGCTCCGGCTCCACCTGCGCCAGGTCGGCGGCGGGCTGGTACCAGAGCCAGGCAAGCTCCTGCAACTGCTCGGGCCGCGCCGGGATCCGCAGGGCTTGCAGGTTCCGCCGCAACAGGCTCAGGCCGTCGAACTCGCGGTTGGTCAGCCGGCTGAGCAGGTACCGCCAGCGGATGGACACGACGTTGCGGCGGAGGTAGCGGTCGAATCCCACCGTCTCTTTGATCTGCGGGGCGTAGTCTCTGATATAGGCATAGGTCAGCTGGGCCGCCTGGCGCAGCAGGGTGCCGACGTGGAACTCGCCGTAGGTCACCAGCGTCTCGCCCAGATCAAAGAGCACGGTTTTAATGGTCATGACCCGCTCAGGCTACCCGAAACGCCTCCAGTTTGCAATGGGCGGATTCGACTTCCAAGGGCAACACAAAGCAACTGGATATATGTTAATGGGTTGACGACGAGAAAAATCGTTCGGGGGCCCCAGCCGGCCAAATTGCCCCCCTGGTTGCCCCAATTTGTCCGTCTGCCCAAACGATTTTTCTCTGGATTCTGCCCCCAAACCAACAACAGGACCGCGGCAGGCGTTGCACTGATTACATGAATCCGCAAATGGTCCGCCTGTCACGGGGGCGGCTATCCGGCGGCACTTTACACAGGCCCAGGGACGCCCCCCTGCCGGTTCCTCTTTAGACGTTGTTTTTTACCTGGATTATGCTTATACTACCCAGCGACCCATCCTGAGATAGAGCTTCTGTGATTTGGACGATCTTTCGATCCAACAGAGTTGGTGCCTTCCATGGGCATTCAGAAAGACAAGACGCAAACGGGAGATATCGGCAAGGCAATTTGTCGGCGTGTGCCCGTCTGGATCTGGGCGGTCTTGGCCGCCGGCGCCAGCGGCGTCATGATGTCCGCCTGCTACTGGCCCCTCGTCTGGCATCCGGCAGCCTGGATCGCCCTGGTGCCGGTGCTGGCAGCCCTGCCGAGGCTGCGGGCCGACACGGCGTTTTTGATCGGCGCCGTCTTGGGATTGGTGTTTTATCGAATCTCCCTTGCCTGGCTGGTAGGGCTATCCGGACTGCACGCCGCCATCGTAATGGTCATCCTGGCGATACTGGTCGGCCTGTCATTGTATATCGCCCGCCTGCTGATGAGCCTGTTCGGAACCGCCGCGATGATCTGGGCGGTGCCGCTGGCCTTTGTGGGGCAGGAAATCCTGCGGACGGAGAGCCTCGATCGCTGGCGGTTCGCCTATGCCGGTTGGGGCTACAGCCAATCACCCAATCCCTGGATCGCCCAAATCGCCAGCCTGGGCGGCGTCTTTTTGCTTTCGTTCCTGATCGTGTCATGGAACGCGGCCGTGGCCTACGGCCTGACCCAAAGACGGAAACACCGGTGGATTCCGGCCGCCGTGATCGCCGTCCTGATCATCGCCCTCGGCGTTATCGCCCAACCGCCTTCCTATGAAGACCGTCCCGCCATCGGCACAGCCTGCATCCAGTTGGAAAGCAATTATCACCGTATGCACCGCGATCTTACGGCGGAGGCATTAAACGATCCGCACCAGCCGTGGTTCGTGGTGCTGCCGGAACACACGATTACCGAATACACGACGGAGAAACACTATCTCGTCAGGGAATGCAAAAAATTAGCGCAGCAGCATCATGCCTACATCTGCATCGGCGCCCATTGGAGGGCGCCGCGTCAGGCGGACTGCGACTACGACAACACCGCCACCCTCATCGGGCCCGACGGCGGGATCCTGTACGCCCAGTCCAAGGCCGTGCCGATCCCCTTCTTCACCGACGGCAACCTGGCCAGCGAACAACGGAGCATTCCCACCGAGTACGGCCAAGTGGGGTGCCTGGTGTGTTACGACGGCGGCTTTACGGATGTGTCGAGACGGCTGGCATCGCTGGGGGCGGAATTGCTGCTGGTGCCGGTCATGAACCCGGAATCCTGGCCGGCCCAGCAGCGCTGGCAGCAGGCGGCCATGGCGCCGTTTCGCTCCATCGAACTGCGCCGCTGCGCGGTCCGCGCCGCCAGTTCCGGCATCTCGCAAATCATCGAGGCAACGGGAAGGGTGCAGGCCCAACGAACGCAAGAGCAGGGACCGGGCATCCTGCTGGGAAACGTATACACGGTCAAGGAACCATCCTTTTTTGCCCGGTGGGGGCACCTGTTCTCCCACATCACGGGCTGGATATTCCTGATCGCATCGGTCATTCTCATCCCGGCGCACCGCATCTGGCAAATCACCACCAGGATCGCCCGGTGGCGCAAACGCCGCCAGGGCGCAGAAAAAAGCGGCCCAGACGAACCCGCTTGCGTTTTCCTCGCTATCCGGTAGCGACAAACATGAACGTATGTCGCGGGCATTCCTGCTAAAAAGTCAGATGCTTCTGTTTCGTTTTATCTTGCTTGAGCACGAATCGCCCTCTTTGCTTTATACCTTCGATTCCGTTTCCCTCAACGATGTTGTCTTTCTCAATAACCGGCGTCGCTTCCGCCCAATAGATTATCCCCCAGCAATCATTTCCCTTGCATTGGTTTGCCGTCAAGACAGGATTGGTTCCCTTTCCTCGAATAGCAATTCCACTCCAGGGATGAGCCTCACAGATGTTCTTTTCGATGTTCCCTGTCGCCCCCTGGTGAAAAAGAATTCCGGAAGGATAGTTTTGTCGGCATTCGTTTTCTATAAGATTCACTCTCGTACCGCTACCTCTAATCACGATGCCCTCAAAGCGATTCCTTTCACACACGTTCATGCAAACCTGGCCTTCACTGCCTTCATAAAACAATATTCCATTTCTGTTATTCGAGCGGCACACATTATGAATCACTTCGACAACAGTACCGTTTTCTGATGCAACAATGCCGTTGTAGCGATTCGCGTCACATTGGTTTCCAACCACCTTCCCCTTCGCCCCGTTCATGAACATAATTCCCTGCAGTTCGTTGGCCGTACATTGGTTATCGATTATCGTAGCCAATCCGCCTTGTTGTTCGACTAAAATTCCTATATGTTGATTTTCGGCGCAAATATTTTCGCGAGCCGTAATTCTTCCCGCTCCCGCCAACCGTATTCCCGAGGCGCGGTTTTCACGGCACGTATTGTTTTCAAGCACACCGCCAGCATTCTCATAATAATAAATACCGGAATTTTGATTCAAGAAACACCGATTAGAATTTACTTTTACCTTGGTACTTGCCGAACCTATCCTAATTCCCATCGAACCGTTGGCGTCGCATTGATTCTTCTCAATCACACCTTCGGCCCCACTCAAAAACGTAATGCCGCTGTTACCATTATTATTGGAGACATTGTCACTAACCTTCACATTCGACTTTTTGTCACGCACGCAAATGCCGCCCTTTGCATTTTGATTGCAAACATTGCCGCTAATGATCGCCAAACCTCCTCGAAAGCAATATATCCCGTATCCCGTATTCTCCTGGCAGCGATTATTTTGAACCATAATTTCCGTTTGAGATTGATGAATCATCAATCCATCCTTCTGGTTATTTTCACATATATTACCCAGCGCCTGCCCCGAGGCTTGTTGCTGAAAGGCAATCCCATAAATCTTATTGGAACAACATTGATTTTCACTCAAATAGGCGTTTGTCCGATCATCGGCCACAATGATTCCGCAATCCGAATTGTCTTCACAAACATTTCCAACGGCTTCTCCCGCACTTCGATTATTAAAGGCGACTCCACTACCTTTATTGGAACAACATCGGTTTCGATGCAGCCATGCTTGTGCCTGATCGCCGCTTACCTGAATTCCGCCCACGGCATTTTCGAGGCAAACATTCTCCACGACCTCGGCCTGGGAACCGTCCATAATAGCGATTCCAGCATGATAATTATTTCGACATATATTTCCTTGCATGGTTAGATTCGTACCTTCGCCTTTAGAGCCAATCCCGTCGTAATTATTTTCCTCGAAAATATTCTCCACCAGATAGACGCGCGCCCGCCCATGGCAATAGGCACCCCACTCGCCACTGCCTCGAACGACGTTGGTTTCCAGCCGAGCGATTGTTCCTTCGCCCTCGATTTCTATACCGTGGGCACCAGAGGATTCCAGAGTGCAGTTTCGCAGCGTTATCTCGGATATGTTGTCGATCAAAATCCCCCGGCCGGGTGAATTTGCGACCTTGCAGCCGCTCATTCGGGCCTGACAATGTTCAAAATGAACTACGGGATTCAATCCTTGATTTGGATCTTTTTCTTCGTGACACGCAAAGGTCAGATTCGATATTTCAACCGATTGACAACCGGACACTGTCAACGCAGAACCCTGCTGATTTATGGTCCAAATCGTAACCGCATCCACCCCTTCGCCCATCAAAGAAAGGGGTTTGTCTATCCAGAGCGCCTCGTGATATTCCCCGACTTTTACTACGATCGTATCACCCTCTCCGGCCTGATTGATAGCGGACTGAATCGTCTCGATTGGATCCGGCACGATCAAGGTCTGTTTGGCTTGAAGAACTGTCGAAGTCGCTGGCACGGATAACGCAAATACCGTCAAAAGCAAACCAATCCCCAAAGGTGTGTTTGCCGTATACTCCATTCGAAAGGGCAATTCCATTTCCTTAGAACGTATGAACATCTCGCTTCTTCTTTTTCGGTGCTTCTTTCAAGGCATTGGGATCATCCAGATTCATAACCCAGGAATATCGTTTCCAAGGACTGGTGGGCATGTCTAACAAGCGTTGATAGGCATCTTCAAACTTATAACCGTCATCTTTCGTATTCTCATAGGACCAAAACTGCCTGCCGATCAAGTAGTTTCGCCCCAGATCCTCCCAGGAATCAAATGTGTTTTGCAAAATCCTCGCGGTGGAAAGAATCTTCTCCCACGCCTCGTCTTCGGTGATATACCCTACATGATACCCCCATCGACACAAACAGATAATTCGACTGTAATCCCAGCCGAGTATGCTTTTATCACCCAGCTCCTGATAGTATTGACGCACTATTCTTAACTCGTTTTGGTTTTCTTCGCTGGTGATCCTTTGGACAAATTTCTCGTATTCCCCCTGGCTTAACGATGAGACGAGCAGCCCCATCCTGTTGAACGATTCCCGATGACCATGTTCTTCCAGAATTTTTATGCTGGACAATAAATCTTCCCGACTTTCGATCCCCCAACTTTCGGATAGACGATGTTTCCATTCCTTGATGCCCCAATCGGAAGGTATATTGCCCATGATATCATGGCGTTCGTGATTCACTTCAAACAACAAGGCCGCACATCCCAGGGCCCAGGCTTTTCTCGAAGGCAATTGGCTTCCTTTTTCTTGACTCGATGATTCCCCTTCCGGATGCTTTTCTTTATCTTCTTTCGATTCGACCGAAAGCTGTTGGAGTATTATTTCCTGATTTTCTTCTCTTACGGATTTCGTGTTCCATCCGACGGTGTACAACATCATTGACAGGAGCAAAGCAAGTACAAGTCCAATATGATACTGTCGATGAATCATCCGAAACATCCTAGGGGAAATGTCGTGTTAATCTTAGCCGACGGTTCCGATCCTTAGTCCGTGTATTGTAGGGCAGAACAAGGAGGATGTCAAGGGGAAAGCGAATTGTGATAAGCGGTTGTTTGATCTCCAGAGCGAAGAAAAAAGCGGCAGGACCATAAGATCCTGCCGCTTTGGGTAGACCAATCATAAGAGGTATGTGCTTCACCAACCCCAAGCCTTACTTGGTGCTGTCACCCAGTCGCACCGTAAAGTCGATACGTTGGATTTTTTTACTGTCTGCCGGCGATGAGGTTTTCCACGACCTTGGGATCGGCCAGGGTCGAGGTGTCGCCCAGTTGATCGACGGCGCCTTCGCTGATCTTGCGGAGGATGCGGCGCATGATCTTGCCGGAGCGGGTCTTGGGCAATCCGGGGGTGAACTGGATCTTGTCGGGGCTGGCGTGGGGCCCGATCTCCCGCCGAACGGTCTGGACGAGCTCCTTGATCATCTGGTCGGACGGTTCCCGGCCGGTCTTCAGGGTGACGTAGGCGTAAATGCCCCAGCCCTTGAGGTCGTGGGGGAACCCGACCACGGCGGCCTCGGCGACGGCCGGATGCTTGCCCAGGGCGCCCTCGATCTCGGCGGTCCCCAGCCGGTGCCCGGAGACGTTGATCACGTCATCGACCCGGCCGGTGATCCAGTAGTAGCCGTCCTCGTCCCGGCGGCAGCCGTCGCCGGTGAAGTACCTGCCGGGATACATGCTGAAGTAGGCCTGTTTGAATCGTTCGTGGTCGCCGAAGAGGGTCCGCATCATGCCGGGCCAGGGGAACTTGATGCAGAGGTTGCCGCTGATGTCGTTGCCCTTCAGGATGTTGCCGTTCTCGTCGACCAGCTCGGGCTGCACCCCGAAAAAGGGCAGCGTGGCCGAGCCAGGCTTGGTCTTGATCGCGCCGGGCAGCGGCGTGATCAGGATCCCGCCGGTCTCCGTCTGCCACCAGGTATCGACGATGGGGCAGCGCTTCTTGCCGACGATCTCGTAGTACCAGTGCCACTCGGGGCTCTTGATCGGCTCGCCGACCGTGCCCAGCACCTTCAGGGTGGACAGGTCATATTTCTTGGGCCACTGGTCGCCCTCCTTCATCAGGGCCCGCAGGGCCGTCGGGGCGGTATAGAAGATGTTGATCCTGTGCTTGTCGACCACCTGCCAGAAGCGGCCGACGTCGGGATAATTCGGCACGCCCTCGAACATCACCGAGACCGCCCGGTTGCACAGCGGCCCGTAGACGATGTAGCTGTGCCCGGTCACCCAGCCGATGTCGGCGGTGCACCAGAAGATGTCGCCGTCCTGGTAATCGAAGATGTACTTGTGGGTGATGGCGACGTAGACCAGGTAGCCGCCGGTGGTGTGCAGGACGCCCTTGGGATGTCCCGTCGAGCCGGAGGTGTACAGGATGAACAGCGGGTCCTCGGCGTCCATCGGTTCGCAGGGGCACTCCCGGAACTCGCCGTGGGTGATCTTGTGCCACCAGAGATCGCGGCCTTCCGTCATGGGCACCTCCACGCCGGTCCGCTTGACGACGATCACGTGCTCGATGCTGGGGCAGACGGCGACGGCCTCGTCGGCGTTGGTCTTCATGGGGATGTTGTTCTTCTGGCCGCGAAGCGCCGTATCCTGGGTGATCAGGACCTTGCAGGCCGAATCGTTGATCCGCTCGGCCAGCGAATCGGGACTGAACGCCCCGAACACCACGCTGTGGACGGCCCCGATCCGGGCGCAGGCCAGCATGGCGATGGGCAGCTGCGGGATCATCTGCATATAGAGACAGACGCGATCGCCCTTCCGGACGCCCAGCTTCTTCAGGGCGTTGGCGAACTGGCAGACCTGCTCGAGCAGCTCCCGATAGGTAAACTGGGCATCCTCGCTCGGGTTGTTGCCCTCCCAGATAATGGCCGTCTGGTCGCCCTTGCCGGCCTCGACGTGCCGGTCCAGGCAATTGTAGCTGACGTTCAATTTACCGCCCTTGAACCACTCGATTCGGGCCTCGGTGAAATCCCATTCCAGAACGGTATCCCATTTCTGGTACCAGCTGACGAACCGCTCGGCCTGTTCGGCCCAGAATCCTTCCGGGTCGTCGACCGAGTGTCGATACATTTTCTGATAGGTGGCCAGGTCGATCTCGGTCTTGCCCTTGATCGCCTCCGGCACATCATAGGTGGGAATCGTGGACGCCTGCACATCCGACATAATCGATGCTCCTTTCCTAGCGGTATGACGGCAATACTGTCATCTTCCACAACCCAACAAAACCCGCCGTCTCAATTCTAAAACATCCTGGCTTGGCCTGTTACATCGGTTTTGTCAGGCGCTGTCCGTCTGCCTGCCTGCCGAGCGGCCCCGGGTAGCAGGGGGCATCTGGCTTACCCGATCATGCCGCCAGGCAGATACGGGTAGTCCGGCCTTTCCCTACCCACCATACGCCGGACCATTGGCAGGGACGTAACATAATATAATCCGCCGGCCGGGCCTGCAAGGACAAAAATTTCCTCAGCGTCCCGGCCGGCCGGCCCAACCGGCCCGGCAAAATAAAGGGCAATCCGCTGATCGAATCCGGCAAGTTCCGGATGGGAACATTGATTGCCCAGGTTCTAACATTTTGATTTCGAAAGGGTTACAACATTCCAGATGAAATCGGTGTCCCGGGCCGCTCACAGCGGATCGGCAGGTCCCTCCGGTGAAAGCGGCTCTGAGACAGGCCCATCCGCCGGCCCGGGCGCTTCCGGGCCCGCGTCGTGGATCTGCTCGATCTTCAGGCGGAAGCGGTCCAGTTTCCCCGAGGCCTCGTCGAACTTGGCATGGGCGTTGGCCAGGTGCTTGCCGAGGGTCAGATAATCCGTGGCGAACAGGCCCAATTCGCCGGACAGCTGGCCCAATTGCCCGACGATCCGCCGGGCGTTCTGCTCGATCTGCAGGCCCCGCAGGCCCGTGGCGACGGCCATCAGGTGGGCGTACAGCGTATTGGGCGAGACGGGGATCACCTTTTTTTGACGGGCGTAGGCGGGCAGGTCGAGGTCCCCTTCGGGCCGCAGCAACTCGGCGTAGACGTTCTCGGCCGGCACGAACATCAGGGCGAAGTCCAGCGTGCCCTCCGCCGGCAGGATGTACTTGCCGGCGATGGCGTCGACGTGGCCGCGGACGTCGCGCAGGAACGCCCGGCGGGCCCGGCCGCGGGCGCTATCGTCCTCGGCGCTCAACAGCGCCTGGAAATTCGTCAGGGGGAACTTGGCGTCGATGGACACCGAGCCATTGGCCAGGATCACCAGGGCATCGACCTTGGCGCCTGTTTTGAAGGTGTGCTGCAGGCGAAAATGCTGGGCGGGCAGGACGTCGGCCAGCAGGTTCTCCAGCGTCCACTCGCCCAATCCACCGCGGAGTTTCGGGGCCTGCAGGATGTCCTGCAGTTTGCGGATGTCGCCGCCGACCTGCAGGATGTTCTGGGTCGCCTGGCCGAGTTGACCGAGCTGGCCCTTCAGGTCGCCGAGGGTCTTGTCCGCGACGGTCAGCCGCTCGGTGATCAGTTTCTGGGACTGCTGGGCCAGGAGCTGCGACTGGCTGAGCCGCTCGTTCAGATTGGTCGTCAGGTCCTGCAGGCTCTGGCTGAGCTGCCGGCCCGACTGGTGGAGTTCCTGCTGCATGAGCTGCATGGCGTCCGCCGAGGGAGCAGCGCCCTGCCGGTGCAAAAGCCGGCCCAGCATGACGATGCCGACCAGCAGAACCACGGCGACCACGGCGAGCACGATGAGAATCAGGATATCCGTCATGCAGGGCATTATAGGGATCGCCCGGTTATTATTCCAAAGCAAAAAATCGGCGTGCGAATTGCATGGTTGAATCTTGTGTCCGGCGGCTTGGGAATTGCGGGTTGCGTTGCGCGGATAACCGGCGGGGCGGCGTGCTCAGGAACCGGACCGGCCGGCGGGCAGGCAGCGGCGGATCCGCCGCAGGGGAATCCGCAGACGATGGAACAGGCGACAGAGGATGATCCGGCGCCGCAGGGCCGTCAAGGCGCGATCCCCGGGCGCCGCCTGAAGGGCCCGGTCGACATACTCCAGGGCCTCGGCATACTCGCCCTGTTGCCCATGGGCATAGGCCAGGTTGTGCAGGGCCACGGCGTTGTTCGGCTCCAGTTCCAGCACCTTTTGCGACAGGTCGATGCCCTGCGGGATCAGGCCGGAAAGGTAATAGCAGATGCTGAGATTCTGATAGGCCCGCACGTCGTCGCGGCGGGCGTCGATGACCTTCTCGAAACAGCCCATCGCCTCGGTGTTCTGGCCGACCTGCTGCAAGAGACAGCCGAGATCCAGCAGGATATCCGGCTGGTCGGCGGTGTACTTCAGTTCCGCCTGCAGGTGGGCCCGGGCGTCGGAGATCTTGCCCAGCTGCAGGAAGCATTCGCCCAGGCGGAAATGGACGCCGGACTGGTTGGGATCATGCCGCAGGGCCTGCTGCAAATGCCGGACGGCCTTGTCGAGCTGGCCCTGCTGGAGATAGATCTCGCCGAGATAATGGTGCGCCGCGGCGTGCTGCGGCTCGAGTTCCAGGATGCGGTGGAATTTCTCCCGGGCGTTGTCCTGCTCGTCGATCTCCAGCAGCAGGATGCCGGCGTCCATGAGCACCTCCAGGTCGCCCGGCCGGCGGCGCAGCTCGGCCAGCAGGTACTCCCAGGCCCGGCGCGGCTCGCCCTTGGCCCAGTAGGCCTGGCCGATCCGATAATCCACGTTGGGATGGTTCGCGTCGATGTCGCGGGTCTGCTGCCAGCACCAGATCGCCCGGTCGTACAGCTTGCGGGAAAACAGGGAATTGCCCATGTTGTAGTAGCACAACGGGCAGTGCTCGCGGAGCTGGCGGGCCAGGTAGAACATCTCCTCGGCCTTCTCGTGCTGGCCCAGCTCGGAATAGGTGATGATCCGGTTGCAGAAGGCCGGCTCGAAATCGGGGGCCAGCGCCTCCAGTTCCTCGAAGATCTCCAGGGCCAGGTCGTAGCGGCCCAGCCGGGTGTAGTCGATCGCCAGGCAGTTGAGGATCTCGGGATCGTGGGGCTTGAACTCGTGGGCCCGCCGGAAGAGCTCGGCCGCCTCCTGAAAGCGCTCCAGGGTGTCCAGCGTCAGGGCCTTGTTGAACAGCCAGTCGGGATTGTGGGGATGGATCTCCAGGGCGGCATCGAGTTCCTGCAGGGCGAATTCCCACTGGCCGCGCTCGTAGAAATCGTGGGCGGTCTCGATCCGCAGCTCGGCGTCGGAAAAATCGTTGCCATACCCGAAATTCATTTCCGTCATAATGCGATCCGGCCTTTTCAGGACGTCAATCCACCTGCCAGCCAAAGGCTCCGCTGGGACAGACAGTTTCTTGATACGGTTATTCCGCACTGCCTGTATCGTCACCAGAGACCGCCCGCCTAAGCGGGCAAAATTAAATTTCTTCCGATCCGGCACCTCCGACGGCAAAAGGTGCGTTTCCCGCCCGCGGCCGGGCCGGGCTGACAGATCCGCCGGCCATTTATCGGCCGTGAAAAATCCGATCCGGGAGCCAGGCAGCCGCGGCGAAGATTCGTTCCGCTTCGATCGCCGGCCCCGCCAACCGACACGCCCCGCGAAACGCCCCACGCATGCCCCAAGCGGCGCGCCGTTCGGTCCCCCGCTTGACGGCGCGGCGTATCCGGTTATACTGATCCGATAAACCAAAACGACATTTATCGGTCCCGCACGGAAGGGAGTCGCGATTGACCCAGCAGCGCCGCTATTTCGACAACGCCGCCACCAGCTTTCCCAAGCCCCCCGCGGTGCACCTGGCCATGCTGCGCTACGCCCGGACCATCGGCGCCTCGGCCGGGCGCGGGGCCTACCGGGAGGCCCTGGCAGCCGAGGACATCATCCGGCAGACCCGCCGCGGACTGGCCGAACTGCTGAACATCCCCGATCCCGAGAACGTCATCATGACGTTCAACTGCACGGACGGATTGTCCCTGGCGATCAAGGGGCTGCTGACCGAGCCGGCCAGTCACGTCATCACCACGCGGATGGACCACAATTCCGTCCTGCGGCCGCTGGGCGCCCTGCGCGAGCAGTTGGATATCGAGATCAGCTATCTGGCCGCGGACGGCCAGGGCCTGACCGATCCGGAGGACCTGCGCCGCTCGATTGGTCCCCGGACGCGGCTGATCGTCGTGGTCCACGGCAGCAACGTCTGCGGCAGCCTGCAGGACATCGCCGCGATGGGCGCGATCGCTCGGGAACACCAGATCCCCTTCGTCGTCGACGCCGCCCAGACCGTCGGTCACCTGCCGCTGGACATGCAGGAACTACCGGTGGACGTACTGGCCTTTCCGGGCCACAAGGCCCTGCTGGGCCCCCTGGGGACCGGCGCCCTCTACATCCGGAGCGGCATGGAAACCCGCATCCGGCCCCTCAAGGAGGGCGGCACCGGCAGCAGGAGCGAGATCCCCCTACAACCCGAGATGATGCCGGACCGTTTCGAGTCGGGCAGCCACAACCTGATCGGGATCGCCGGCCTGCTGGCCGGTCTAACCTATCTCCGCCGGCGGGGATTGGCCGCCATCCGGGCCCGCGAAACGGAACTCATAAATATCTTCCTGGAACAAACCGCCGACGTGGCGGGCCTGACGGTGTACGGCCCGCGCCGCCCGGCCGAACGGGTGGGGGTCTTCAGCGTGTCGATCGCCGGCTACGAACCGGCCGAACTGGCGGCGATCCTGGAAGACCGGTTCGGCCTGCTGACCCGTCCGGGCCTGCACTGCGCGCCCTTTGCCCACGAGACCTTGGGCACGCTGGGCCGGGGCGGCACCGTCCGGTTCAGTTTCGGCTGCTTCCTGAGCGAAGACGACGTCGTCTTCGCCGCCGAGGCCCTGCGGCAAATCGCCGCCGGCCGCGCCGCTCCATAATCGAGGGAACATATCGATGCCAACCATGTCAGAACGAACGCATCTGGCCCTATGGTTTCTTCTGTTGCTGCCGCCGGCCGTTTCCTGCTCTCTGGAGCCGCCCGCGGCGATCCTGGACCTGTCCGGTACGTGGCGCTTCGCGCTCGACCGGGGCGATCGGGGCGTAACAGACGGCTGGTTCAAAAATACCCTTTCGCAGACCATCCGCCTGCCCGGATCGGTCACCGAGAACGGCTTCGGCGACGAGGTAAGCACCCAGACAGCCTGGACCGGCGGGATCGTGGACCAATCCTGGTTCACCGATCCGCGCTATGAACCCTACCGCCGGCCGGGGAATATCAAGATCCCCTTCTGGCTGACGCCGCTGAAATACTACAAGGGCCCGGCCTGGTACCAGAAGCAGGTGACGATTTCGGCCGACTGGCGGGGCCGGTACATCGAGCTGTTCCTGGAGCGCTGCCACTGGGAAACCCGCCTCTGGATCGACCAGACCTTCGTCGGCACGCAAAACAGCCTGTCCACGCCCCACCGCTATAATCTGACCGACCGGCTGTCGCCCGGCCAACACACGATCACCATCCGCGTGGACAACTCCCTGATCATCAATATCGGGCCGAACTCCCATTCGGTCAGCGACCACACGCAAACCAACTGGAACGGCATCATCGGCCGCCTGGAGCTGCGGGCGAGCGATCCGATCCGGATCGACGACCTGCAGGTCTATCCGGACACGGGTATCCGGACCTGCCGGGTACAATGCATCGTCAAAAACGCCACGGACCTGGCCGGCGCCGTCACCTTGCATCTGCAAGCCGAAAGCTGGAACGCCGAACGGCCCCACCGGCCGGCCGGCCGGGACTATCCCGTCACGCTGGCCGCCGGGGAAAACATCATCGAGGTGGACTATCCGCTCGGCGACGATTCCCTCCTGTGGGACGAGTTTAGCCCCAACCTCTATCGCCTGACGGCCACGGTCGAGGGCCTCAACTGCACGGATACCCGCAGCACCATATTCGGCCTGCGAAAATTCACCACGGAGGGCACGCACTTCGCCGTCAACGGCCGCAAGACGTTCCTGCGGGGCACCCTCGAATGCTGCATCTTCCCCCTGACCGGCTATCCGCCCACGGACGCGGCCGGCTGGCTGCGGATCCTGCGGGTCGCCAAGGCCCACGGCCTAAACCACCTGCGCTTTCACTCCTGGTGCCCGCCGGAGGCGGCCTTCGCGGCGGCGGACCAGGCGGGCGTCTATTTCCAGATCGAATGCGCCTCCTGGGCCAATCAGGGCGCCAGCATCGGCGACGGCAAACCCGTCGATCAGTTCATCCGCGACGAAGGCGACCGCATCCTGAAGGCCTACGGCAATCACCCCTCCTTCTGCATGCTGGCCTACGGCAACGAGCCGGCGGGCGGCCGGCAGAAGGAGTACCTGACCGACCTGGTCAATTCCTGGAAGGCGCGGGATCCCCGCCGGCTCTACACCAGCGCCGCCGGCTGGCCGATCATCCCCGCCAGCGACTACCACTCCACGCCCGCCCCCCGCGGCCACCAGTGGGGCGCGGGCCTGAACAGCCGCTACAACGCCGCGGCCTACGCCAGCAATTACGACTACGGCGATTTCATCCGGCGCTACGACGTGCCGGTCGTCTCGCACGAGATCGGCCAATGGTGCGTCTATCCGAATTTCCAGGAGATCCAAAAGTACACCGGCTGCCTGCGGGCGGGCAACTTCGAGATCTTCCGCCAGTCGCTGGCCGACCATCACCTGCTCGACCAGGCCGGTGATTTCCTGCGGGCCTCGGGCAGGCTGCAGGCGCTGTTGTACAAGGAAGAGATCGAGGCGGCCCTGCGCACGGCCGGCTTCGGCGGATTTCAACTGCTGGACCTGCATGATTTTCCCGGCCAGGGCACCGCGCTGGTCGGGATCCTGGACGCCTTCTGGGACCAAAAGGGCTACATCCGGCCGGCGGAGTTTCACCGCTTCTGCGGCGAGACGGTCCCGCTGGTCCGGATGGACCGCTGCATCTGGACTTCAGACGAGACCTTCAGCGCCCAGGCGGAACTGGCCCACTTCGGCCCGCTGCCGCTGGCCGACGCCCTGCCGCAATGGTCGCTGCGCTACGCCGACGGCCGCTCCTACGCGGGCGGCGAGCTGGCGGCGTTTTCCTGCGCCCAGGGCAACGGTATCAAGCTGGGCCGGATCCAGATTGACCTGGGCCGCGTGGCCACGCCGGCGCGGATGACGCTGATCGTGGCGCTGAAGGGAACCGACTATCGCAACTCCTGGCCGATCTGGGTCTATCCCGCCCGGCTCGACGTCAATTTACCAACCAGCAACAGCGACATACGGGTGGCCGAAACCCTGGACGAATCGGTCCAGGCGGCCCTGGCGGCCGGCGGGACGGTCCTCTGGATGCCGCCGGCCGGTCGGATCGCCGGCAACGTGGCCCTGGGATTCACCACGATCTTCTGGAACACCCAGTGGACGCGGAACCAACCGCCCCACACGCTGGGCATCCTCTGCGATCCGGACCATCCGGCCCTGCGACAGTTTCCCACGGAATTCCACGGCAACTGGCAGTGGCCGGATCTGATCCACGGCGCCGGGGCCCTGATTCTGGATGATTTTGACCCGGAATTCCGCCCCATCGTCCAGGTCATCGACGACTGGAACACCAACCGCAAACTGGGCCTGCTCTTCGAGGCCCACGTCGGGAAGGGCCGGCTGCTGGCCTGCTCGATGGATTTACGGACCGATCTGGACAACCGCCCCGTCGCCCGCCAGATGCTCCACAGCCTGCGGGCGTACCTGAGGAGCGAAACCTTCCGGCCGCAATTTGCCCTGGAGATCCCCCAGCTGCAATCCCTCCTGCAGGCTCCCTCGACCATGCAGCGGCTGGGCGCCCGGGTGATCTACGCGGACAGCCAGGCGACCGGCTACGAAGCGGACAAGGCCATCGACAACGATCAGGCCACCATCTGGCATACCGCCTGGGACGAGGGGAGCCCCACGTATCCCCACGAGATCCAGATCGACCTGCGGCAGGAGGTGACCATCGGCGAGATCCGCTACCTGCCCCGCCAGGACATGACCAACGGCCGCTTTACCGCCTGCGAATGGTATCTCAGCGGCGACGGTCAGGACTGGTCCGAGCCGATTTTGGTGGTGAGCCTGCCGGGCGACGCGGCCACCTGCCGCTGGGTCTTGGAGCCCGCCCGCCGGGGGCGCTTCCTGCGGCTGGTCGCGCGGGAGGGCCTGGACAACCAATCCTTCGCATCCGCAGCCGAGCTGGAGATCGTCCTGGCCGAACCGGCCGAAACGACCGATCCGTGAGAGCATTCGCCTGCCGGCGATATATCGATGCATTTCGACGCAAACGCTGCACGACAAATACCCTCTCCCCCTGCCTCCGCCTCAAACACAACCACGCTTGTCCTGGCCATTATTTAAATACATCTTGACAAAGCACCACTGCGGCGATAGATTTATAAATGGATCTATTGTTGGTTTTATTCAGGACATAACCGAAATGGGCCGTCGCAAAAAATCTAGAAAGTCATCTTCATGCAAAAGTCCCAGAAAGCCCAGCACACCCAAACCCCGCCAAAAAAGAACAAAAGACAATGCCAAACCAAAAACAACAGATCCATTACCCGACAAGAATACAAACAAATCTCCACCCGAAACTACTATTCCTCACAAAAAAATATTATCAATATTACGCAAAATTATAGCAGTTTGCATTGCCTTAATTGGACTAGCATTTGGAATTCGCCAATACTATTTGTATTACTACGGAGTTCATTAAATAGTTTGCACTTCAGATTGCTGCGTAGCGAACATGTTTCTCATGAAAGTATCGCTTAACAAGTTC
>JAFGFX010000076.1 GCA_016930855.1 Sedimentisphaerales bacterium
CTCGAGCACCCCCTCCTGCGGGGCGCCGGCGTCCGCAGCAGCACGCATTCGATCCGCATCGCCCGCTTCGAATCGCGGATCGCCCAGGCCCGCACCAAGCTGGAGGTCATCCGGGTCCTCTCGGCGGTGGACCGGGTCTACTGGCGGCTCTATGCCGCCCGCGAGCAGCTCGAGGTCCGCAAGCAGCAGTACGATCTGGCCGAGTCCCAGCGGCAGCGAGCCCAGCGCCTGGTCGAGGCCCAGAAGGCGGCGGACATCGAGGTCATCCGGGCCGAGTCGGCCGTCGCCGAGCGGCAAGAGGCGATCATTCTGGCCGACAACGCCGTGCGGGATTGCGAGCGCGACCTCAAGCGGATTTTGAACCGCCCGGGCCTGGCGATCAACTCGGCGACGATCCTGATAACCGCCACGCCGCCCGATCCGGTCCGCTACCGCCTGGATAGCGAACGGCTGATCCGGCACGCCCTGCTCCATCGCCTGGAGCTGGTCGAGCTGGAATTGCAGCTGGCCCAGGACGCCAGCACCATCGACTACCAGCGCAACGGCGCCCTGCCGCTGGTCAACCTGGCCTACACCTACAACATCAACGGCCTGGGCCCGACCTCCTCCGACGCCTACGACCTGATGCTGGACAACCGGTTCGTGGATCATTACGTCGGCCTGACGGTGCAGATCCCCTTGGGTAACCAATCCGCCCGCAGCCAGTTGCGCCAGGCGATCTTGCAGAGGCAGCAGCGGCTGGCGACGCGCTCCCAGCGGCTCAGCCAGATCGAGCAGGAGGTGCTCAACGCCTCCGACCAGCTGGAGGCCAACTGGCAGCGGATCCTGGCCAGCCGCCAGAGCCGGCTCCTGGCGGCCCGCACCCTGCAGGCCGAGCAGCGCCATTTCGAGCTGGGACTGCAAACCTCCACCGAGCTGCTGGATGCCCAGACGAGATATGCCGATGCCCGGACCGCCGAGATCCTCGCCCTGACCGAATACCAGATCGCCCAGGTCGATCTGGCCTATGCCACCGGCAGCCTGCTGGGCGCCGCCCGCGTCGAATGGATCACCGCTAACGACGTGGAGCTGCCCTGAGGTATTTCCCGCCAGCCCTGCCCGCTGCCGGTGGTTCCGGCCACACCGCCGAATAGTAGCGGACTTGCCCTGTTGCCTGACCCGACCGACCGGGGTTATAATATTACCGGGCAACCAACACCCAAAAAGGAGGTCACTCACCATGCGTAATATGTATGCTTGCCTTCGACACGGACTATGGGTGACAATCGCCCTGGCCTGTATGTCCGGGGCACTCCAGGCCGCCCCGGTGTGTTCCTGCTATTTCCAGGAGGCCCAGTCGGCCATCGAGGCCGCCGATGCCGCCATGGGCGACTGGTGGGGCGCCCGCACCGCCGCCGGCGGGACAACCGAACGACTGGCCGCCCAGGTGATCGTCCTGGGCGACGATCAGTATCGGGCGAACCTGCTGAGCCGGTTCGATAGCCGCGAGCCCCTTGTGGCGGTCCTGGAAGGCCGCCGGGACGGATCGACCGTTCACCTTGCCGGCCAGGGCTGGCAGGGGACCATCGAGGACGGCCGCTTTACCGGCACCGCATCCGGCGGCGATCGTTTCGAGTTGAACAAGGTCTACCGCATCTCGCCCACCCTGGGATTGCCGGCCCCGCCCCGGGCGGTCATCCTGTTCGACGGCTCCAACATGGACCAATGGGAGCATGTCGGCCAGCCGCAGGTGGGCCTGATCGATCTGGCCCGCCTGATCGGCGGCGACAACCAGGCGGCCTATCTGTACGGCCGCGTCTGGTCGCCCCGGGCGCAGCGGGCCCGCCTGGAGCTCGGCAGCGACGACGGGATCAAGGTCTGGCTCAACGAGATGCTGATACACGCCAACGACGTCGCCCGAGCGGCCCAACCCGGCCAGGACCAGCTTGACGTGCAGCTCCGCTCGGGCTGGAACGCTCTTCTGTGCAAGATCACCAACGGCGGCGGCGACTGGGCCGCGTACGTACGCCTGGTTCCCGCCGATGATCGCCCGCTGGGACTCCGCGAGGCGCGGGACCGGCTCGATCCGGCCGATGCCGGCACCGATCAGGGCCTCAAGGCCAACCAGGGATACCTGACCGCTTGGTGGGTCGCCGGGCCCTATCGGCAATCGGCCGAGGACGGCGCGTCGCTATTCGATGCGGTCTTTGCCCCCGAGCGCGACCCGGCCGGCGTCGAGTGGAAACCCGCCGGTTCGCGGACGCCCGATCCGCAGGCGATCCGCTGGATACTCGCCGACGGCGCGATGCAGGTCGCCGGCGGCGGCATCATCAGCAAGCCGAAGTTCCAGGACTGCCGGCTGCACCTGGAATTCTGCTGCCCCTTCCAGCCCCAGGCCCGCGGCCAGGGCCGCGGCAACAGCGGCCTGTATCATCAGGGCCGCTACGAGGTGCAGATCCTGGACAGCTACTCCCTGGAGGGAAGGGACAACGAATGCGGCGGCATCTACCAGGTCGCTTCGCCCCGGGTGAACATGTGCGCCCCGCCGTTGCAGTGGCAGACCTACGACGTCCTCTTCTTTGCCGCCCGCTACGATGACCAGGGCCAAAAGACCGCGCCGGCCCGCCTGACCGTCTATCACAACGACGTGCTCATCCACGAGAACCAGGAGATTCCCGGCCCGACCACCGGCGCCGTCCGCGGCGAATCCCCGCAGCCGGAGGGCATCCACCTGCAGGATCACGGAAATCCCGTTCGCTTCCGGAACATCTGGGTGCTGCCGCTGGCCTCGACCGATTGAACGATCCCTCGCCGGTTCATCCGGCGGCCTATCCGGCAGCGGCCCCGGCGGCGAACGAGCGGTCCGCCGCCGCCAGCAGGCGCCGGGCGTTCTGCCGATACAATTTGTCCAGAACCTCATCCGGCAGTTGCAGTCCCCGCAGCCGCACCCCCTCGGCGGGCCCGTCCGGGTCGCGGATCATGCTCGTCCCGTCGAAGTCGGTCTCCCACATCA
>JAFGFX010000077.1 GCA_016930855.1 Sedimentisphaerales bacterium
GCTCCAACAACGACGACGGGGACTACCTGGACCTGCCCAACGGGATGATCTCGGCCAACGGCGACCAGGCCAGCTTCGAGTTCTGGGCCACCTGGTTCGGGCCGGCGGACAGCAGCTGGCAGGAATTCATGTCGTTCGGGACCAGCGACGGCGGCGAGGACAGCAGCTCCGGCGCCACCAACTCCACCTATATCATGCTGACCCCCCGGGCCGGCGGCAGTCATGACCTGCGGGCGGGCTACCGCTACGGGCCCACGGCGGCGGAAAACGTCCTGGATCACACCGGCCCGATGCCGCGGGACGAGGAAACCCACGTCGTGTTCACCTGGGACAAGGCCAGCAACACCGCGACGCTGTATGTGAACGGCCAATTCTCCGATGACGGCGGCATCCATTTCAGCCTGGCCGACGACCTGGCGGACGACAACAACTGGCTGGGACGCTCCCAGTGGAACGATCCCCTATTCGCGGGTGGTTACAACGAGGTGCGAATTTATGACCACGTCCTGACGGCGGCGGATGTCCTGGCCAATTACCAGGCCGGGCCGAACGCCGCGCCGGCGACGAATCCGGCGCCGGCCGACCGGGCCCAGGGGGTAGTCGCCGGATCCGTGACGTTCGGCTGGCAGGCCGGCGCGATCCTGCCCGGCGCGATCAGCGGCTACGATTTCTATCTCGGCGAGGACGAGGCCGCCGTCGCCGCGGCCGATGCCTCCGACACCTCCGGTATTTACCGCACGACCCTGCCGGCCTCGACGACGCACTACCTGCCGCCCGACACCTTCCAGGAGAATAAAACCTTCTTCTGGCGGATCGACGAACGCTGCGGCCAGACCGTGATCGGCGGGGCCGTCTGGCGGTTCCAGACCCCGCAGACCTGGGCCATGAAACAGGCCAACCTGATGACCCGCTGGTCGGCGGACATCGATCCGAACGCGATCCTGCCCGAATATCCCCGCCCGCAGATGGTCCGAGAGGACTGGCTCAACCTCAACGGCATCTGGCAGTACCAGCCCGCCGCCGCGGGCGAGGCCGTACCCGCCGGGCAGGAGCTCTCGGACCAGATCCTGGTGCCCTTCCCGGTGGAATCGGCCGTATCCGGCGTAATGGAACACCACGACCGGCTCTGGTACCGGCGCCTCTTTACGGTGCCGCCGTCCTGGAGCGACCAGCGTATCCTGCTGCACTGCAACGCGGCGGACTGGGAAACGGAGGTCTTCATCAACGGCAGCAGCGTCGGAACGCACCAGGGCGGATACGATCCCTTTGCTTTCGATATCACGGAGTTTCTGGCGGCCGGGGGCGAGAACGAACTGATCGTGCGGGTGTACGACCCGACCAGCGCCGAGAACGTCCCCCGCGGCAAGCAGGATCTGAATCCCTCCGGGATCTGGTACACCTCGGCCACGGGCATCTGGGACACGATCTGGCTGGAACCGGTGCCGCAACTCCACATCGCCCGGATCCTGCTCCAGCCGGACGTGGATCAATCCCGGTTGGAGATCGCCGTCCAACTGAACGAATACCCGCCGGTAAGCGCGACCATCCAGGCGACGGCCCTTCGCGGCGGCCAGGTCGTCGCCGAGGCCAGCGGCCCGGCCGTCGCGCCGCTGGTGCTGCCGATCGCCGATCCCCGACTCTGGTCGCCGCACGATCCGTTCCTGTACGACCTGCAGATCACGCTAAGAGAAAACGGCCAAGTCGTCGATGCCGTCGATAGCTACTTCGGCATGAGAAAGGTCGAGCTGCGCCAGGTTGACGGCGCCCAGCGCATCTGCCTGAACGGCGAATTCCTCTTCCAGATCGGGCCGCTCGACCAGGGATACTGGCCGGACGGCATCTACCGCGCCTGCACCGACGAGGCCTTGAAGTGGGATCTGGAGATGATCAAGGCCTTCGGCTTCAACATGCTCCGCAAGCACGTCAAGGTCGAGCCGCCCCGCTGGTATTACTGGGCGGACAAGCTGGGGCTGCTGGTCTGGCAGGACATGCCCAGCATGCGGTCGGCGCCCACGGAACTGCAGAAGCAGCGCTTCGAGGCGGAACTCGAGCAGCTCGTCGCCGACCATCGCAACCACCCCTCCATCATCATGTGGGTCGTCTTCAACGAGGGCTGGGGCCAGTACGACACGGTGCGGCTGACCGAATGGATCATGGATCTCGATCCCCAGCGGCTGGTCTCCTGCGCCAGCGGCTGGACCGACTACGACGTCGGCCATATCAAGGACCGCCACGGCTATCCGGCCCCGTCCGCGCCGACCTTTTCCGCCAGCCGGGCGATGGTCTGCGGGGAGTACGGCGGGATCGCCTATTTCATCGACAACCACGTCTGGGACGACGGCGCCTGGGGGTACACCCAGGTGTATTCGGCCGAGGAGCTGGTCAACCTGTACGGGCAGTTGTTCGCAACGCTGAGCGGCTACCGGGACAGTCCCGGCATCAGCGGCGGGGTCTACACCCAGATCACGGACGTGGAGATCGAAATCAACGGGCTGATCACCTACGACCGCGCCGTGGTGAAGGCGGACCCGGGCCGGCTGCGGGACATCCATGAGATCATCTACAGCCGCGCCTTCGAGATCCTGCCGACCTCGCAGCAGGAGGGCCAAATCTGGAAATATTCCTTCGAGACGCCGCCGGTCGACTGGTATGAAACGAACTTCGACGATACGGCCTGGAACAGCTCTCCGGGGGGCTTCGGCACCAGTTTCACGCCCGGCTCCGTCGTGCGCACCACGTGGGACGACTCGGACATCTGGCTGCGGCGGACGTTTGACGCCGATCCGCTGGCCGCCGACGAGATCGACCGGTTGTTTTTCCACGTCCATCATGACGAGGACGTGCAGATCTACCTCAACGGCGTCCTGGCCGCCTCGGCCGCGGGCTACACCACCAACTACGTTCGACTGGACCTGACCGAGCCGGGCAAGGCCGCCTTCCGGCCCGGCCAGACCAACGTGCTGGCGGTCCACTGCTCACAGACGACCGGGGGCCAGTACATCGACGTCGGCTTGTCCTATCGCAGCTGCATCTGCACCCCCTGGGACTGCTTCGATCTGAACGGCGATTACCAGGTGACAATGGAGGACCTGTTTCTCTTTTGCCAGGGCTGGCTGCATCCCTACGATCTGCAGGACTATACCGTCTTGTCCGACGGCTGGCTCCTCTGTCGATAGCCCAAGGGCGGATTTAGCCCGGGTGTAGGGGATGCCGCTTGCCGACGACGGTGCCGGCGGGATCGATGTTCGAAGCGCCCCTTGCCCTCGCCACACCAGGGCCCGACGGGAAAGACAAACAGCGGGATTTTTGTTATAATACCTTTTAACAACCAAGCCAGAAACCGGCAGTATGCCGCCGGGTTCGGCCGCAAGAACATCCGGAGATGCACTCGTTGAATACAGCATACCTATGCAGCGAATCCCGCCTGACCGGCCGCCGTCCGTCCGAAACATCCAAGACATCCCCAGGATTCCGCCTGAGTATTGGCGCCTGGCTCTTAATCCTGCTGGCCGCCTGGTGGCTGCCCGGCCCGGCCGCCTGGGCGCTGATCCAGTGGAGCCAGACGGTGCAGTTGGAGGAGGACTTTACCGTGCCGGCCGGCGAGACCCTCGTCGTCCAGCCCGGCACCACCGTGACCATCGCCGCCGGCTGCCACATCTTCGTATCTGGCACCCTGCAGGCCGTCGGCACGCCGACCGAGCGCATCCGGTTCACCCGCCCGGAAGGCGAAAGCGGCCGCTGGAAGGGCATCCGCCTGAGCAACACGACCACGGACAACCTGATCGCCTATGCCGACATCGACTGGGCCGAGGACCAGGCCGGCTCGATCGGCCTGTCGTACTCGCGGCTGGAGGTGCATCACGTCGGCTGGTCCGGCAGCAAGCGCCGATTGATCTTTACCAACCATTCCAGCCTGTACGTTCACGACTGCGTCTTTCCCGATCGCTTCGGTCCCGACGAAGCGCCCGGGCCGGACGACGACAACATCGTGGAGGACATCAAGGGCAATGACATCCTGGCCGGCGGTCAGGTCCTAATCGAGGCCAATGTCTTCGGAACCAACAAGGGTCACAACGACATTATCGACTTTTCCGGGCCGACGCGGCCGGGGCCGATCCTGGAGGTGGTGGGCAACCTCTTTCACGGCAGCGGCGACGAGTGCCTGGACCTGGGCGGCGACGCCCATATCGAAGGCAACGTCTTCCTGCACGTGCACAAGGACCAATACAACAACTCCACCGGCCAGGCGAACGCGATCTCCACGGGCGACGACGAGGTTGAAGGCGTGGTGACCTGCATCCGCAATCTCTTCTACGACATCGATTACGTGATCGACCTCAAGAAAGACACGTACCTGTACTTCGTCCATAACGTGGTGGCGAAGATCCCCCCGGACGCGGCCGATCCGGTCCGCCAGTACAGCGCCATCAATTTCGTGATCCCCGACCGTGAGCCGCCGGGCAAGGGCGCGTACCTGGAGCACAATATTTTTTGGGACATCCCCCGCCGGATCTTCAGCCACGTCGATGAAGGCGAGCACGGCGAACCGTTCGCCACGGACCTGCGGATGCACTACTGCCTGGTGCCGCCGGGGCTCGCCCAAACCACCGTGGCCGCCCGGCCGGGCACCATCATGGATCTCGGTGTGGGCAATCTCGCCGGGGACCCCCGGTTCGCCGATCCGAACAACGGCGATTTTCATCTGCGCTCCCAGGCGGGCCGCTGGGATCCCGCCGGCCGAGGCTGGCGCTTCGATCCCGTGACCAGCCTGGGCGTCGATACCGGCAATCCCGGCACACCCCCGACCAGCGAAGGCGGCGATCCGGATAACGTGCGGATCAACCTGGGCCTCTACGGCGGCACCGACCAGGCCAGCCGAAGCCCCGCCGGCTGGGGATTGTTGGCCGATATCAACAATGACGGCCTCGTGAATCTGGGGGACTTTCGCCGCCTGGCGGCCGCCTGGCGAGATGCCGGGATGGAACTGCCGGCCGATCTCGACCGCGACGGCCGGGTGCTCCTGCCGGACCTGCTGAAACTGGCAAACGACTGGGGCCGAAAAACCGCCTGGTCTCCGGAATAAAAATGCCTTATAACCGCCAACAACGACGAGCGATAGAGATAGTCAACGGTCCGGCCAGTGCCATGGGCCCTCAATTTGCCGGACGCCCTTTGTCAGGTATCGGTCCTACATAACCAGCAGCGCGATGATGTCCAACCGCCTCGTGGAATTGCAGTTGTATCATCTCCGCCTGCCGTTTCGTCACAAGTTCACGCACGCAACGGCCGAGCGGGCGGCTACCGACACGGTGCTCTGCGCCGCCCTGCTGGCCGACGGCACGGTGGGATACGGCGAAGGCCTGCCCCGCCCATACGTCACGGGCGAATCGGTCGAGTCGGTCCTGTTTCACGTCGAGGATACGCTTGCCGGTCTGCTGCGGCAGGTGGAGCCGCGACGCTTCGCCGACCTGCTGGAACTGGCCGACAGCCTGCCCCTGCGCAGCGATCGGGGGCAGATCATCTCCAGCGCCCGCTGCTGCGTGGAGCTGGCCCTGCTGGACGCCTACGGCAAACACTTCCAGGTCCCGCTGACGCGGATCGCCGGCTGGCTGGGCTACGGCGGCTTTCTCGCCCCGGCGAACCGGGATCGAACCGGCATCGGCCCGGTCCGGGTCAGCGGCGTGCTGGACGGCTCCAATCCGGCCACCCTGCGCAAGCGCCTGCGGCTGATGCGCTGGTACGGCCTGCGGGACTTCAAGCTCAAACTGGGCTGTCCGGACGACGATCAGAATCTCGATCTGGTCTATCGGCGGCTGGAACGGGATCTGATCCGGGAACGCGTCACCCTGCGGGTCGATGCCAACGGGGCCTGGGACGTGGACAGCGCCATGGCCATGATCCCCAAGCTGGTCCTGCGGCAGGTCTGCTGCCTGGAACAGCCGCTGGCCGCCTCGGACCGCGATCACCTGCACACGCTGGCGGACCTGAGCCGCATCCCGCTGATGGCGGATGAATCCCTGATCACCCCGGCCGACGCCGAATTCCTGGGCCAAAACGACCTGGTGGACAATTTCAACATCCGGATCAGCAAAAACGGCGGCCTGCTGCCCGCCCTGCGGATGGCGGAAACCGCCCGGAAATACTCGCGGGACATCACTTTAGGGGCCATGGTCGGGGAGAGCGCCGTCCTGGCCGCCGCCGGGCGCCAGTTCCTGCAGATCGTCCCGCAGGTGCGGTTCACCGAGATCTGCTACGGCACCTTCCTGCTCCAGGAGGACCTCAGCCGGGAAACCATGCGCTTCGGCTACGGAGGCCGGCTGAAATCCCTGACCCGACCGGGCCTGGGCATCCACATCCGCCGGGACCGAATGGTAAAATTTCTGGCCGCGCCGCCGCGCCAAATCCCGCTGGCGTGACTATAATAGGGTAGGAATGTAGTTGCCCATTTCAGGTTCTCGGCAAAAGGTGCCTCGAGCGCTGAGAATTCCGGCGCGGGCGGTCAGGAACGAGACCATAAGCCAAATACAGAAGGGCCCGGCCGGGTATATCCAAGGATCGGTACGGATACCGATCCGCGGCAGAGCGTCACGGTCCTCGACTTCAGTGCGGGCAAACGGGATATCCAGACACACCATGATTCCGGATCAAAACCTGTCGGAGCGGGGTCTTTTGATTGTGACGGGCACCTGTCTGCGCGCCGAGGGGGCCGACCGGCCGTTGGCCTATCAGTTGAAGCAAACCATCGAGACCAAGGCCCACCCCGACAACGGCGGTCCGCTGGTGCTGGTCTTGAGCGATCTGTGGTATCTGGCCGCCGAGGCCCTGCACCGGCTGCCCATGATCTCGGTCGGCGGGCCGGGCGTCAACGCGGTCTCGGCCCAGATGTACAAGATCCTGCAGACCCGGCTGGTGGTCGACAAGCATTTGATGATCCAGATGGATCCGCTGTACCAGGACCTGCGCGTGGCCCTCTGGGGCACCAACCACGACCTGACCGTGGCGGCCATCGACTTGTTCGTTCAGCGGGGGTACCTCCAGGATTTTCTGGAAACCATCATGGCCCGAAAATAATCCTCCAAGCCCGCCCCCCGTCCGTCCGCCCGCCGGCGATTATGAATCCCGCCTTGCCGCAGCGGCGTTGCTCTCGGGCCGATCCTGGAGGTGGGGACGAATTCGAAGCCGCCGTTTTGTCGTTGAGAACCCCGCGATCCGCATGAAGGCAACGGCCTCTTCCACGGCGCAGCGGCCGGGGATAAACCGCTTGTCGCGGGCGGCGGGACCTGTTAGGATGTCGCTCGGAAAATGGGATATCCATTCGGCCGCCGGACAGTCGCCGGCGGGAGGAACTCTGGCCGCCCGATCAGGGGGCCGGCGGCGGATGTATGAAGACGCAAGGTATTTTTTATAGGTATGGGAGGTTCTCCAGTGGCCAAAAAAGTCAGCCGCTCTCAGCAGCAAGGATCGAAAAACCTGTTCACCAGTGAATCCGTCAGCATGGGACATCCGGACAAGGTGGCCGACCAGGTCTCCGATGCCATCCTGGACGCCATGTTAAGCCAGGATCCTCACAGCCGGGTCGCCTGCGAAACGATGGTCACCACCGGCCTGGTCATCGTCGCCGGGGAGATCACCTCCCAGGCGAGAGTGGACATCCCCGCCCTCGTGCGCGAAACCATCTGCCAGATCGGCTATACCCGCTCCGAATACGGCCTGGACGGCGAAACCTGCGGCGTGATCGTCTCGCTCGACAAGCAATCGCCCGACATCAGCCAGGGCGTGACCGCCGGGACGGGATTGTACAAGGAGCAGGGCGCCGGCGACCAGGGGATGATGTTCGGCTACGCCTGCCGGCAGACCCCGGTGCTGATGCCGCTGCCGATCCATCTGGCCAACCGGCTGGTGGAGCGGCTGGCCCGGATGCGTCAGTCGGGCAAACTGCCCTGGCTGCGGCCGGACGGCAAAAGCCAGGTCACGGTGGAGTACGCCGACACCAACAAGCCCCTCCGTATCGACACCGTCGTGGTATCCACCCAGCACGCCCCCCAGATCCCCTATGCCCGGCTCCGCAAGGCGGTGATCGACCAGGTGATTCTGCCGGTCCTGCCGCCGAGGCTGGTGGACAAGGACCTGCGGATCTTCGTCAATCCCACCGGCCGCTTCGTGGTCGGCGGCCCGCACGGCGACTGCGGCCTGACCGGCAGGAAGATCATCGTGGACACCTACGGCGGCATGGGCCGTCACGGCGGCGGGGCCTTCAGCGGCAAGGACCCCACCAAGGTGGACCGCTCCGCCTCCTACATGGCCCGCTATGTGGCCAAGAACATCGTGGCGGCGAGACTGGCCGACGACTGCGAGGTGCAGTTGGCCTACGCCATCGGGGTGGCCGAGCCCGTCTCCGTCCGCGTCGATACCCGGGGGACCGCCAAGGTGCCGGAAAAAGACATTACCCAAATGGTGCGGGAGGTGTTCCCCCTGACGCCGGCGGGGATCATCTATCACCTGAAACTGCAGCGGCCGATCTATCTGGCCACCGCCCGGCACGGCCACTTCGGCCGCCGCGGCGAGACCTTCACCTGGGAACAAACCGACCAGGCCAAGAAACTCCGCCGCCTGGCCGGATTGAAGTGATCGCCGGGTCCGGACGCCCCCCTACTATCGGCGGTCATGGCGTCCGTCATTTTACCGCCACAAAAAACGCTGGCGCCTGTGGCAATGAAACCGGCCATCGATTATAATAAGGACCACAGTAGTACATCGTATCCGGCGCCCCATAGCGGCCCCCGGGGGCGCGGGTGTATGACATCGTCCGTACGGGCAATCCGTTTGCCTTGCCTGTTGCTTTCCAGGAGGCCTGCCATGTCGGAACCCCTGAATCGCCAGGGCTTTATCAAGCAGTCGGTCCTCGCCTCGGGCGCCGCCCTGGGGCTGGCCGGCCGAAATGAAACCGCCGCCGTGCCGGATTCGCCGACTGACCAGGCGGCCCAGACGGCCCCAACGGCCGGCATGCCGACCGGCAAGATCGGCAACCTGACCGTCAGCCGTCTGATCTCCGGGGGCAACCTGATCAGCGGCTGGGCCCACAGCCGCGACCTGATCTACCTGCACCAGCTGATGAAGCAGTACAACACCGAGAAGAAGGTCCTGGAAACGCTGGCCCTGCTCGAGGAGAACGGCGTCAACAC
>JAFGFX010000395.1 GCA_016930855.1 Sedimentisphaerales bacterium
GAGGGTCTTGACGATACGACCGATGCCCTGGTCCATGTTGTCGATCATGGCGGCATAGACCTCCATGCGGCGGGCGTGCCAGTCCTTCCGGCGGGCGTCCTGCCAGGCCGGCACGCTCTCGTCGCGTTCGGAGAGCCTCCATTTGGCATCCACCAGGCCCAGCTCGACCATCCGTTCGAGGCGTTGGCGGCGCAGGGCGTCCCAGCCCTGGTCGTATTTGCCCCGGTACTTGGCGATGTCCTTCGGCAGGGCGTGCAGGGGCCAGTGGGCGGCGGTATAGGCGACATAGAGAAAGAAGGGACGGTCGCCATCGCTGTTGTGATGATCCTGGAGGAAGCGGACGGCGTTGTCGCTGATGGCGTCGGTGTAGTAGAAGTCCTCGTCGGGCACGATAAATTCGTTGTCACGGGTCAGGGTGTTGGGATCGTAGAAGCTGCCGGCGCCGTGGATGGTGCCGAAGAAGCGGTCGAAGCCCCGCTGGCAGGGCCAGTTGTGTTTGCTCAACTGGTCGCGGCGACAGGGAGTCACGTGCCATTTGCCGGTCATGTAGGTTCGGTAGCCGGCCAACTTGAGCACCTCGGCGATCGTCAGGCAGTTTGGGTTGAGGTCGCCGCGATAGCCCGCCAGCTTGCGGTCCTCCATCATGTGTCCGATGCCCGCCTGGTGCGGATAGAGACCCGTCAGCAGCGAGGCGCGGGTGGGACAGCAGCGGGCGGTGTTGTAAAACTGGGTGAAACGCAGGCCGTTGGCGGCGAGGGCGTCGAGGTTGGGCGTCTCGATCTCGCTGCCGTAGCAGCCGATATCGGAATAACCCATATCGTCCGACATGATCAGGATGATGTTGGGCCGCCGGCCTGGGGCGTCCATCGCGGCCAAACTGTTCGGGGCGGCCGTCGCTTTGAGATTGTATACACCGGTTCCGACGGCGGCGAGAAAGCCGCCGGAGATCCGCCGGAGAAAGGTTCTGCGCGGCATCGCGTTCATGGTTTTACCTCCCAAGTGCGTCTATCGAGTCAAGTTACCGTTCCCGGGGCGCATGGCAACCGTCTGATAGGCCACCGCCCCGGCGCAAACCGGCCTTTCGCCCGGACGGATGGGCCGAGGACGGGATCAATGTTCCTTGTGCCCGTCGCTTTGCGAGAGGACGCCGTCGCCCTTGGCGTCTTGCCACTGGATATAGTCGGCGATGGCCGCCGCTTCCTGGCGTTCCAGGCGCTGGCGTTTCTCGGCGTACTGACGATACATCTCGATCTCCTCGGCCGACCAGGCATGGGCCTCGGTGTAATCGCCGCAGAAGGGAACCGCCAGGTCGATCCAGCAGGCGAGCTTGTCGGATTCCTCCCGCGAAAGCGTCACGTCGTGATGACCGGTCTTGAGCATGTCCATCAGTTCACTTTTGGCCGATCCCCGGTAATACGGCGACAGCAACGTCGGTTCCGACATCACGTTGATCCAGTTGACGATCCTGCCATCCGGGTCGCCGCAATAATAGGCACGGTCCCGTTCCTTATCCCCGCCATACGCCTGGGTGAGGGCCAGATAGGCATCGCTCCATTTCCGTTTCGCCAGCGGATCGTCGTTGCCCGCGCCGAGCAGACTGAACGCCGGGACGGTAGAATGTTCCGTCGCTGATCCCGCTGCCGCGGCCGCCGCCGGTTCGAATTTCGCCACCGCGGCATCGCCCAGGTCCAGGGCAACGCCGGAGAGTCTTTCCTGCAGGGCCGGCCGGTCGTAATGGCAGCGAACGCAGTGGCGATCCAGGATCGGCTGGATCTCGCGGGCGAAACTGAATCCCCGCGGCGGGCCGTAGAAGGGTTTCAACGGCTGGGGGCCGGCCCGCATCGCCTGGGTCTGCGCTACTCCCGGCGGCGGCGCCTGGTTCTTGGGCTCGTGGCAGCCGACGCAGGAAAACGACTCGTTCGGCTGGAGGGTGGACCAGCTCCGCATGGTCTGGACCATGCGGCCCCGCTCATCGAGCGCCTGGAAATACAGCGGGGTGCGGGCCGGCACGGAAAACAGGGCGGAGCCGTCCGGGTAGACGGTCGCCTCGCCCAGGACCTTCTTGACGTCCCAACTGGTATTGCCGATGCCGACGGGCGTGCTGGCCAGCGCCCCCCCGCCGGGCCCGTGGTTGCGGACGTCGCCGATCCCGGCGGCGCGGAACTCCAGGGCCACCACCCGCAGGGCCTTGACCGTGCCGCGGGCCACGCCGGTCAGGCCCTCGCCCCGGTAGATGTCCTGCAGGTAATAGACGCCGGTATCCCGGCGATAATCCACCATGCTCGGCCGGACGTGCGGCCGGCGCCGCGGGGCCAGGGGGATCGGTTGGTTGCAGGACAGCTTTTCATCCCAAACGAGCAGTTCCCGCCGTCCCTCGTCGTCCATGAAATAGATCCCGAAGGGCCTGGGGTAGCGGCGGTTGCCGCCGGGATAGGGACTGTAGGTGACCAGGAAGTGCCTTTCGTCCAGGGGGTAGGGATACTGAAACTGATCGCCCTCCTGGCCGTAGGCGTCGATCCGGACGGCCTCGGTCGAGCGCACGGGGGCGATCAGCTGCACGCCGGTGTTTTCCTGGCGGCCCCGGGCCGGATCGATGACCGCCAGCTTGCCGCGCTGGTGGGTGTGATGGCCGCTGAGCACGGCGAGTATTTTTTGGGTGCCGGGAATCCCGCGGGCGTGCAGGATCGTCGTGGGAAACCAGGAATTGTTGCCGTAGAACTCGGTCTGGCCGGTCCCGTCGGGGTTCATCACGAACAACGGTTGGGGATAGATCTGGGCCCGGTCGTTGTAATCCCAGCGGGTATAGACCACCCGCCCATCGGCGAGCACCGTGGGGAAATTCGTGTGGACCTGGTCGAAGCCCAGGCGGCGCAGGAAACGGCCGTCCGCGTCGCAGGAGTATAGGTTGCTCACCTCCGTCCACCAGCAGTCCACGATCTGCACGCAGCGGGTGGAGTTGAAGAGGATATCGCCGCCGGGCAGGTACACCCCCTCGTAATCGGCCACGCCCGCGCCGAAGGTCAATTGCCGCACCGCGCGGGTCTCGACGTCCATCTCGTAGAGGTGATAATCGTCCCGGCGATCCGATTGTTTCCAGGCAAACAGGATCCGCCGGCCGTCGTAGGATACGTCCGGATCGCGGATGACCCCGTCCGCATCCTCGAGCAGTGTTTGCACATGCCCCTGATTCTGGTCCATCTCCCAGAGACACAGCGCCGAGCCGGGCCGAAAGTTCCGTTCGTGCTGGGCGTCCGACTGCGCCTCGGTATAGGCGTAATGCGAGCCGCCCAGATCGAAGTGCCGGGTAAACACGATCCGCGGCCAGCGCTCCCGCAGCGGCGACAAGCGCAACGCGCGGCGTTTCTGACAGGCCTGATGATACAGGACGAACCAGCGGGCGTTCCGATAGGGCACCGCTTCCTGGATCAAGGTTTGCAGACGGGCTCGAAGGACGTCCGCCTCGTCTCCCAACTCGGCGAGCACCCCCTCCAGGAGTGCCCGTTCCGGCCGCGTATGGTCCGCCCCGGCAAACCGCCGCCAAACCTCCAAACCGCCATCCTGCAGCAGCCAGTCCCATTCGATGGGAAACTCCGCCTCCAACCGCTCCAGGCGATCGGCGAGTTCTTCCGGAAACCGGTTAATCGTCGAGGGGAGCCGGGCCAGATCGCTCCGGATGGCCCGCATACACTGCACCCAGGACGCACCATCCGGTTCCGGCGGTGGATCCGCCAGGCAGGCGGAGATACCCCCCCCCACCAGAACCAGAAGATTAACGAGCATGGCCAAAGGTGCGTATTTCATGAGTGCTGTCGTCGCCTGTCGCCCCCGCGCGGTTATGTCCTGGGAGCCATTGTAGCAAAGAACGGGATCATTCGACAGTTTTTTCCCATGGCCGATCCCTTGATGGCCGCCAGGACCGAACCAGCCATGCACCCCTTCGTCAGAACCCCAAGCCTAATTATATCGGACGACGCGACATCAATCCCCAGGCATTTAATCCGGCTGCGATCCCTTAGGGATCCGACGAAACACGAGGAAGCGACGGCAATCCCAAAGCAGTAGAAACGGATTTCCTTCCATCGATACGCTTACGCAATCACCACGACCGACCTGGTCCACAGCGTAAACCAATCTGCCCTCCTGCCGTCACATGTTGAGTGGATTAGCAGAAAGACCGTTTGAGCCCCTGGAACCAAAACAGCCTAACTACTTGTGAACAAATAGCATATGCACTTTATCCTCCAGCCTTGCTTGGAGTTGGTCCCCAAGAGCCAAGGTCAATCTAACCATTATCCGTGCCATAAAAAGTGGATGGAGCCGGCGAGAAATTTGTTATAATGATTAGGTGAGCTACCGATATTGACATATACATAAAGTTCTGATATAAATGTAGTTATAATATAATGGATCCTGCAGGGGGGCTTTTGCGAAGCGAGGATGAAAAGGGAAATGGCTCCGACGGCAGGGGCAACTCTCATTTTTTCCCATGGCAGGACGGATACATTCCTGGATGACTTGGCAGATGTCCCTGACGCACCAGGCAACGCTCAACGAGGGAGGATTCTTGATGCTGCAAGCGCTTAAGCAATGGATTCTTACACACACCATGTCGGCAGGCTCCCTTTTGGGCCCCTGTTTGTTCCTCGGCCTTTTAGCGATGCCGGCGCCGAAGCGGGCGAACGCCGCCACCGTCGGGATCAATTTTTGCAGCGGCTGGACGAATCCCCACGTGGGCGATGGCGTGGCCGACGGCTTCGACCAGTGGACCGACTCCCGGGCCATCGACGACTGGACTGCCCCTGAGGTCGAAACCAACGGCATAACGCTATTAAATAGCGGCGGCAACGCCGTGGTCACCTGGAAATGCGACAACATGTGGTGGGCCGGACCGGAAGGCACCAACGAGGAGGGGCTCTACCGGGCCTACCTCGATGACTGGGACAGCGCTGATCCCGACGGCTATGGCGTCGAGGTCCATATTACGGGCCTGAACGCCTGGCTGGCCAGCGTGGGCGAGACCAGCTACCAGTTGCGCATGTACTGCAGCACCGATTGGGGTTCGACCACCTTCAAGCCCATGAGCGTTCGGGACGGCGCCTCGATCAGCAGCCCGATCCTTGAAACTGTCACGCCCACCAACATGTGGGACCCTGGCGACGGCAGCACCCGGGCCTACGTCGACACCTCCGATGCCCTCACGGCGGATACCATCACCATCACCATCCCCGAGCACAATACCGGCGGCGGCCGCGGCTGCCTGGCCGCGGTGAAGATCACCTCCACCTCGACCGGCACCCTGCTGGTCGCCCCGCCCAATACCGCCACCGGCATCAACATCGACCAGCAACTCGAATGGCTGGGCCCGGATGGGGCGAGCTTCGACCTGTATTTCGGCACCAATCCCGAGGTCACGCTGAATCCCCTGACGACCGGCGTGAGCTCGCCCTATGACCCCGGTCCCCTGGAATACGTCAACACCTACTATTGGCGCGTCGACATGACGGTCGGCGGCGACACCACGCCGGGAAACACCTGGACCTTCAGCACCGGCGGCAAGGCGACCGAGCCGATACCGGGCCCGGGCGCCCAAAACGTCAGCGTCCCCAGCGTGGACCTGAGCTGGACCGGCGACAGTTTCGTCACCTCGTACAAGGTCTACGGCGGAGAAAGCTTCCCCTTGGCCTATCTGGGCGAGGTCACCGAGCCGTGGTTCGACGGTTTTCCCGCGCCGAACCTGTCGACGACGTACTACTGGCGGGTGGACGAGTATGTCAACGGCAATCCGACCGTGCCCGGCGACGGCTGGAGCTTCACCACCACGGATCACCCCACCCTCTGCCTGTACGGCGACATGAACGGCGACTGCATCGTCAACCTGCCGGACCTGCTGCTGTTTTGCGACCAGTGGCTGGACACTCCCGGGGGCATCGCCAACATGAACGGCACGGCGGGAGTGGGGTTGGCTGATTTCAACCTGCTGGCGGCGAACTGGCTCCAGGAGAATACGCCCTCCACGGTCGTGGTGATCAACGAAATCCATTCCAATCCGGACGTCGCGACGGAACTGGTCGAATTCATCGAATTGTACAACCCCGGCCCCGATCCGGTGGATATCTCGGGCTGGTATTTCGGCGACGGCGTCACCTACAGCTTCCCGGCGCACACGATGATCCCGCCGGATGAGTATATCGTGGTAACGGAGGATCCCACGCCGGCGGTCAACCCGGTCACCGTGGAGGCCAAATACGGCGTCCCCGCCGACAAGGTCTTCGGCCCCTTCACCGGCAATCTGCGGAACGAGGGCGAACGCATCGTCCTGTGCAATGCCTCCGGTCGGGAGATCGACCAGGTGGAATACCAGTTGGGCTTCCCCTGGCCGACGGTGGGCGATGCCGTGCCGGACGACGGTCTGCACACCGGCACCGGCCACTCCCTTCAGCTGCTCAATCCCAATCTGGACAACGATCTGGCCGGCAGTTGGCGCTCGGCGTACCCGACGCCCGGGGCGGCCAACGCGGATGTCTTCGCCGTGAACGTCCCGCCCCATATCCGCCAGGTCAACCACCGCCCCGGCCAGCCCCGCTCCAACGAGATCGTGACGATCACCGCCAAGGTGACCGACAACGACGGCGTGGGCTCCGTGATCCTGCACTATCAACTGGTCGACCCCGGCGGCTACATCCACATCGATGATGCCGCCTACGAGACCGACTGGACCGACCTGGCCATGCATGACGACGGCCTACAGGGCGACGAATTCGCCGGGGACGCCATCTACACCGTCCAGCTGCCGGCGGGCCTGCAGGTCCACCGCCGCCTGGTTCGCTACCGCATCACCGTCACGGACACCGGGGATCGCGGCGTGCGGGTGCCGTACGCGGACGATCCCCAGCCCAACTTCGCCTATTTCGTCTATGACGGGGTGCCCGTCTGGAGCGGCGCGATCAAGCCGGGCGATGCCGGCGAGCTGGGCACGGTGGTTGCTTACAGCACCGACATCATGCGCAGCCTGCCGGTCTATCATCTGATCAGCAAGCTGAGCGACGTGGCGGCCTGCACCTGGACCGAGCATTACATGGGCTCCGAGTTCAAATGGGGCGGCTGCCTGATCTACGACGGCGTGGTCTATGACCACATCCGCTACCGGGCCCGGGGCGGCGTGCACCGCTACGACAGCGGCAAGAACATGTGGAAGTTCGATTTCAACCGCGGGCACTACCTCCAGGCCCGCGACGATTACGGCCGAAAGTACGACACGAAATGGAACCGGCTGAACCTGTCGTCCACCATCCAGAACCCCGTCGCCGAGATCCGCGGCAAGGACGGGATGTTCGAGGGCGTCGGCTACCGCCTGTTCAACCTGGCGGGCGTAGCGGCCCCCAAGACCCACTGGCTCCAGTTCCGCATCATCGACGAGCCCAGCGAGACCGGCCCCGGCCAGTACGAGGGCGATTTCTGGGGCCTCTACCTGGCGGTCGAGCAGATGGACGGCTGTTTCCTGGACGAGCACGGCCTGCCGGACGGCAACCTCTACAAGGACGGACTCAGCAGCAATCAGAACAACCAGGGCCCCACGCAGCCGTCCAACGGCTCCGACCTGTCCAGCTTCATCAGCGGCTACGGCAGCGGGCCGGACGCCGCCTGGTGGCTGAACCACGTGGCGGTGGAACGGTACTACAGCTTCCGAACGGTCTGCGAGGCCATCCACCACTACGACATGGGGTATAAGAACTACTTTTATTACCACGATCCGGAAACGGACCTCTGGTCGTTCCTGCCCTGGGATCTCGATCTGACCTGGCATGACAACATGTACGACAGCGGGGCCAACGGGTCCGAACCCTTCATGAGCAACGGCCTGTGGAGCAATACGGACCTGCGGATCATGCGCAACAACCGGATACGGGAGCTCCGGGATCTGCTCTTCCAGGCGGACCAGACCAACCGGCTCCTCGACGAATACGCCGGCCGGATCACGGACCCGAATGGCGGGTTGTCCCTGGTCGACGCCGACCGGGCCCTGTGGGACTACAGCACGCACCTGAATTACACCGGCTACCATTTCTTCCAGACCATCATCTACACCGGCAGCTTCCCCGGCCTGGTGCAGATGATGAAGGATTACGTCGTGTACCGCGCCGGCGGCAATCCACCAGAGCCCTCGCTGGACGAGTGGGCCTTTGATCCGGACATCCCCGATACGCCGCGGGTCTGGTACATCGGGGCGTCCGATTATCCCGAGAACGACCTGCGGTTCCAGACGAGCACCTTTAGCGATCCCCAGGGCAACGGCACCTTCGCGGCCATGAAGTGGCGGATCGCGGAGGTGGAGGACCCCGTCTCGGATCCCCTCGAGGGCGAGACCGGCATCGTTCTGCTGGACAGCCAGGACAACACCTGGAGTTACTTCAAGGGCACCGCCGAGCCGTCCGAACCGGTGGACGCCTGGCGGCAGCTCGGCTTCAACGACGGCGACTGGTACCAAAACGCCCAGACCAGCATCGGCTACGGCGACGGCGACGACAACACCACTGTTTCCGACATGCAGGGCAGCTACCCCAGCCTCTATCTGCGCAACATCTTCACCGTGGCGGACGCCTCCGCCATCGAGTCGTTGGCGCTCGATCTCTACCTCGACGACGCCTGCATCATCTGGATCAACGGCACCGAGGTGTACCGCACGCCGCAGCTTCCGACGGGCTTTCTCGACCACAACGCCACCAGCTCGCCCTATTCGGTGGGCGACGCCTCCTGGAGCCAGGATATCTCCCTGCCCGATCCAGCCGGCACCCTGCAGAACGGCGAAAACGTGATCGCCATCCACGTGCTGAACACCGTCTTGAATAGTACCGATGTGTCCATCGACGTGAGACTGAAGGCGGAGCTGGCCGGCGAGGACGAGAATCCGACGATTTACGCCGCCCGCCGGCGGCGCCATTACGAGATCGAGCCGGTCTGGGAAAGCGGCCAAATCACCCCCTTCCAGAATACCGTCCAGATCCCCGCCGACGGCGTCCAGCAGGGCCACCGCTACCGCGTGCGGGTGCGGATGATGGATGCCACCGGCCGCTGGAGCCACTGGTCGGATCCGAACGAGTTCGTCGTAGGGGAACCCCTCTCGGCCGGCACCCTGGAGCATCTGCGGCTCACCGAGCTGATGTACCATCCGGCCGAACCCAGCGTCGCCGAAGAAAACGCGGGCTTTACCGACAAGGACGACTTCGAGTTCATCGAGCTGAAGAACACCGGCACGACCGAACTGGATCTCAGCGACGTGTCCATCACCGACGGCGTCGACTTCGCCTTCGCCGGCAGCAATGTGACGACCCTGGCGCCCGGCGCGTTCGTGCTGGTGGTCAAGAGGCAATCGGCCTTTGAGAAGCGCTACGGGACGGGGCTGTCCAGCCGGATCGCCGGCGAATGGGACCCGGACGACAACCTCAAAAACAGCGGCGAGCCGGTCAAGCTCGAGGACTACTGGAACGGCACCATCGTCGAGTTCGAGTACAACGACGGCCGCGGCTGGCCGGTGGCGGCCGACGGCGCCGGCCACTCGCTGGTGCCGGCCAGCGAGTACATCATCGAGGACGAACCGCAAGGCACGCTCGACTACGGCGCCAACTGGCGGCGCAGCAGCTATATCGGCGGCTCGCCGGGGGCGGACGATCCGGCGGCGCCGGCGGCGACGGCGGTCCTCAACGAATTCATGGCCCACACCGACTACGTCGTGGCGCCGCACGAGTCCAACGACTGGATCGAGCTGTACAACGCCTCCGGGTCAACCGTCAACCTGGACGGCTACTGGTACCTCAGCGACGAGATCGACAACCTCCGCAAGTATCCCCTGCCCGCCGCGGCTCTCGCCGCCGGCGACTGGATCAGCTACGATCAGGTCAGCCATTTCAACCCGGACGGCACCGGCCCGCTGGGCTGGGGCCTGGACAAGGCGGGCGAATACGTGGTGCTGTCGTACCTGCCCGGCACCGCCGAGGATCGGGTGGTCGACTGCATCAAGTTCAAGGGCCAGGAAAATTCCGTCTCGCTGGGCCGCTATCCGGACGGCGGCGAGTATTGGTTCGCCATGGCCGGCTCCCGCGACGGCGCCAACACCCTGCCGCCCGACCACGTGGTCATTTCCGAGCTGATGTATCATCCCCTCGAAGATAGCGGCGACGAGGAATACATCGAGCTGTACAACCCGACCGACTC
>JAFGFX010000078.1 GCA_016930855.1 Sedimentisphaerales bacterium
CATCTCGTCGGCCAGTGACGGCCCCCAACTGCCGGCTGGGTATTCCGGCAGCGGCCCGGCGGCCTGCCGCGGACAGGCGTCCAGGATCGGCTGGAGGAACGACCAGGCCGCCTCCACCTCGTCGCCGCGGGCGAACAGCGTCGAGTCGCCCAGCAGCGCGTCCAGCAGGAGCCGCTCGTAGGCCTCCGGCGGCGACTGCTTGAAGGAGTCGACATAGCTGAAATCCATTTTATACGGCTTGATCCGCATCTCGGGGCCCGGCAGCTTGACCTGGAACTGCAGGGAGATCCCCTCGTTGGGCTGGATCCGGATCGACAGCCGGTTCGGCGGGATCGCCCCGAAGGCCGCCTGGCCGAACAGCACGTTCGGGATCGGCTTGAAATGGATCCCGATCTCCGTGATCCGAACCGGCATCCGCTTGCCCGTCCGCAGGTAAAACGGCACGCCCGCCCAGCGCCAGTTGTCCACGCACAGTTTCAGCGCCACGAAGGTCTCGGTTCTCGAGTCCGCCGCCACGCCGGCCTCCTGGCGATAGCCGGCTACGGGCTGGCCGTCGATGGTGCCGGCGGCGTATTGGGCCCGCACGACGTGCTCGCCCACGCACTGCGGGGCCAGCGGCCGCAGGCCTTGGAGCACCTTGACCTTTTCGTCCCGGATGGCGTCGGCCCTCAGGCTGTTCGGCGGCTCCAGGGCCAGCAGGGCCAGCAGGTGCATCATGTGGTTCTGCACGATGTCCCGCAGGGCCCCCGCCCGGTCGTAATAGGCGCCCCGCCCTTCCATGCCCAGCGTCTCGGTGACGGCGATCTGGACGTGATCGACGTACTTGTTGTTCCAGATGGGCTCGAAGATTTGATTGGCGAAGCGAAGGACCAGCAGGTTCTGCACCG
Organism: Sedimentisphaerales bacterium; assembly: GCA_016930855.1. GTDB lineage: Bacteria > Planctomycetota > Phycisphaerae > Sedimentisphaerales > SM23-30 > JAFGFX01. The sequence goes on from JAFGFX010000078.1 coordinate 888, forward strand.
TCTCCTTGCCCAGGTAGTGATCGATGCGAAAGATCTGCGGCTCGGCGAATCCCGCGGTGATGTGCCGGTTCAGTTTGCGGGCGCTGTCCAGGTCGGTCCCGAAGGGTTTTTCCAGGATGATCCGCGACCAGGGCGCCTGCGACGGCTGGTTGACGTGCCGGCGGTTCAGCTTGACCTGGTCCAGCATCCGCACGATCGGGACCGCCGCTTCCGGCGGCGTGGCCAGGTAGAACAGATAATTGCCGCTCCCGCCGGCCGGCGCCAATTGCTCCAGGCGATCCTGCAACTGCCGGAAGTCCTCCTGCCGGTCGTACGCGCCGCGCTGGTAATGCAGCCGCCGAGCGAACCGCTCCCAGCCGGCGGCGTCCCAGACGGCTGCCGTGCCGGCCGATTCCAGCGCCTCCCGCATCGCTTGGCGAAAGGCCTGATCGTCCCCCTCGCTGCGGGCGTATCCCACCACCGAAAAGCGTTCGGGCAGCAATCCCTGCCGGAAGAGGTGAAAGACGGCCGGGATCAGTTTCCGGCGGGTCAGATCCCCCGACGCCCCGAAGATGACCAGGCAGAACTCCGCCGGCTGTTTCCTGGCCTCGTTCGGCAGGGACGATCCGGTACCGCTATCCTGGGACATATCACCACCCTTATGCCTGGGGCATGGTACCCCGGTGCCGACGGATTGCCCTGTCCCAACTTGACAGTTGCTCCCTGGCAATCTTGATCGTCGCAGTCGGTCTCGCTTGGTCGGGGCCGATCCGAAGGGCGTCACCTGCACCCAGGCAAACGACCCTGCCCGCACCGTCGACTTTCTTGGCCGCTTGTATGGTATAAAGATAGCAGGAGAAAATAGTTACAAAATTCCCCCCCAAACTGGGCCGGGTAGGATTCGAACCTACGTAGGCTTGCGCCAATGGGTTTACAGCCCATCCCCTTTAGCCGCTCGGGCACCGACCCCAAACCTCATTCACGAGTCATGGGACACTATTCGCTTGATCCAGCCGGGCGATAGGGCAGGCAGTATATCCCTTTTCGCTCCTGGAATAAGGACTTATAGCAGGTATGGCCCGCGTTGTCAACACCCTGGCATGGCTTCTACAGGCCTGTTTTTCCGGCTCAACGCCGGATGGGTCGCCGGCTCCCTCCGGCGGTCCAGCGATCACGGCCAATCTCGCCCCAGACGACCGCGGCGGCGGGCCGAGTGTCCCTGACCGGGCCGATCCCCGGAAGTTCCTTTGGCCCGGAAGGGGGCGATTCCGGGTGATTTGACTTTTGACGACCCAAGGCAATCCGCCTTGTATGTCCTTGGATGCAAACAAGTAAGAGCGGTCAATCGGTTGGGTCCGCCGCCGCGGCACGTGAGCAAATCAAATAAATGTTAATCGGCCCCTTCCGGCGGCCTATAATTTAGGCGCCTCAAGCGGTACGTTTAGGAAGGATGAATATCTCAGGAGACCTCTCATGAAAAAAGTCGTATTGGCCCACCTGTTTTTTGTTGTCGTTCTGACCGTCGTGATTACGTCCCTGGGCTGCCATAACGCCTCGGATAACTATACATCGAAACCATATACCCCCATGACCTCGCGACCGGCGGAACCGTCGGCCCCGACGGTCCGATCGACGGGAACCCCCCGGGCGGCCGATGCCATGCAGCGAGACTCGCTGCCCGCGGCGAATCCGGTGACCCGCGAGGTCGTGGCGGACGGCAAGGTGCGCACGGAATTTGCCTTCCCGACCGGCCATCCGGAGACCAGCGTCATGCTGATCCAGCGCGAGGCGCCGGCGGAGGTCCGGCTGGGTACGCCGTTTGAGTATCTGATTACCGTGACCAATCTGCTCAACGAGCCGCTGCCGGCGGTGCAGATTACCGAGCCGTATGCCGCCACCTTTCGCTTCGACCGCGCCGTACCCGCCCCGTCCCGAACGGAACCGGGACTTCTGGTCTGGGATCTGGGCGACCTTCCCGCCCGCCAGAGCCGCACGATCCGGGTAAGCGGCTCGGCCTCGGCGGTGGGTCCACTGCGTGACTGCCTGACGGTAAGCTACAAGCCCTCGACCTGCCTGGCCCTCAACGTCGTGGAGCCGAAACTAAAGCTGGTCAAGAGCGGACCGGGGCAGGTCCTGCTGTGCGATCCGATCGCCTATACCCTGGAGGTGACCAACCAGGGCACCGGGGTCGCGCAGAATGTCTTGATCCAGGACACCCTGCCGGCCGGCCTGACCACGGCGGACGGCCAAGATTCCTACCTGGTCAACGTGGGCGATCTGCCGCCCGGCCAGACCAGGCAATACAAAGTGAACGTCAAGGCCGCCAAGACCGGCCGCTATGAGAATCAGGCGGTGGCCACCGCCACCGGCGAGCTCAAGTCGACGGCGACCCATGCGGTGACCGTCCAGCAGCCGGTATTGACCGTGACCAAGACCGGGCCCCAGACCCGTTACGTGGGCAAGTCCGCCGAGTATGTCATTACCGTGAGCAACAAGGGGGATGGCCCCGCCCGCGATACGGTGATTGTCGATACCCTGCCGGCCGGGATGCAGTTTGTCAGCGCCTCTGATCAGGGCGTCCATCAGGCCGGCCAGGTCACCTGGCAGGTGGGCACCCTGGGCCCCGGCGCCTCCAAGCAGGTTTCGATTCGGGCGATGGCCAGCCGCATCGGCACCCAGCGGAACGTGGTCCAGGCGACGGCGTACTGCGCCCAGGGCACGGCCGAGACCACGATCGAGGTGGTGGGCATCCCCGCCATCCTGCTGGAGGTCGTCGACCTGGAGGATCCCATCGAAGTCGGCACCAATGAGACCTATGTCATCGAGGTGACCAACCAGGGCTCGGCGACGGGCACGAACATCAAGGTGACCTGCACGATCCCCGATGAACAGAGATACGTGTCCGGTTCCGGGCCGACCCCGGCCGGCGTGGACGGCAAGATCGTTCGTTTCGCCCCCCTGGCGAGCCTGGCGCCCCAGGCGAAGGCCGTCTACCGCGTCGTGGTCAAGGGCAACCAGCCGGGAGACGTCCGCTTCAAGGTGGAGTTGATCAGCGACCAGATGACCAGCCCGGTCAATGAGACGGAGTCCACCCACCAGTATGAATA
>JAFGFX010000396.1 GCA_016930855.1 Sedimentisphaerales bacterium
AAGGGGTGGCGATGCCACCCCGCGGCGAACAAGGGGTGGCTATGCCACCTCGTCGAAGACGACGGCGACCTTGCCGCATTGGCCGCTGGCCATGAGGGCATAGGCCTGGCCGGCCTGGTCCAGGCCGAAGCGGTGGGTGATCAGGTCCTCGGGATGGATGGACCAGCGGACCAGCCGCTCGACCAGCTCCTCCATCCGCCAGAGGTTGGTCACCCAGGAGCCGTAGATGGTCTTCTGGTCGTGGATGATGTCCGGCGAAGGCTGGAAACTGCAGTCGCCGCCCTCGCCCAGAAAGACGATCCGGCCCCATTTGCGGGTCGCCTGGATGCAGGTCAGCCGGCCCTGGGCATGGGCCGAGCAATCCACCGCCCTCTCGACGCCCCGGCCGCCGGTCAGTTGGCGAACTTGATGGACGTTGTCCGGACCGGCCGGCAACACCGCGTCGAACAGGCCCAGCCGTTCGGCAAGTTGTATCCGCTGCTCGATAACCTCGATCCCGATGATCATCGGGGCGCCGAGTGCCTTGGCGAGCATGGCGGTGGCCAGTCCCACGGGGCCGAGACCCGTAACCAGGACCGCGTCGTTGCCGCAGACGCCGATCTTCTCCAGGCCCTCGTAGACGGTGCCGAACCCGCAGGCGACCTGGGCGCCGTCCGCGTAGGTCAACTCGTCCGGGAGCAGGACCAGGTCCTTCTCCTCGGCCAGCAGGTACTCGGCCATGCCCCCGTCCCGCTGCCAGCCGTAGGCGCGGCGGTACGCGCTGGTGCAGGAGATCATGTAGCCCCGGCGGCAGTCGTTGCACAGGCCGCAGCCGGAGATGTGGTAGACGATGACCCGGTCGCCCTCCCGGAAGCGGCGGCAGCCGGTACCGCACTGGACGATCTGGCCGCAGGGCTCGTGGCCGGCGATCATGCCGGGCTGGTAGCCCTCGGGGCCCTTGCCCAGGTGCTCGTGGTAGATGCAGCGGATGTCGGAGCCGCAGATGGTGGAGGCCTTCATCTTGATCAACACCTCGCGGTCCCGCGGCCGGGGGATGTCGAAGTCCTTAAGCTCCACCGTGCTGTTGCCGGGAAGGATGGCGCCTTTCATGGTACTCACGTGATGGCCTCCTCTGGCGGACGAACCGCCGGAATTTACAATGCATGGGCCTCCAGGCAGGCGAAAACTCGCGGGCACGCCGCGCCGGCGGCACCCGGGCGGCCTGTCTGACTGTCTGACTGATTTATCGCCAGTTGCGGCGTCATCGTAGCAGCAATAAATGTGCCCAACAAGTGTCGTTTTGCGTTGGGATTGGTTGCGTTTTTGGAACCGGCCGGTTAGCCCCCCCTCGCCGGGTCCGTAGCTGGATATGAATCCGGTCCGCCAGGACAGGCACGTCGGGGCGGCGGTGGTGATCCGCATGGATATCAAGGATTTCTTCACTGCCACCACGGCCAAACGCCTGAGGCAGTATTTCCAGCGGTTGGGCTGGGACGCGGTCGCGACGGATTGCCTGCTGCGCCTGACCACCTACAAGGGGTCGCTGCCCCAGGGAGCGCCGACCAGTCCGCGGTTGAGCAACCTGGTCAATTACCGCCTGGACGCCCGCCTGGCGGGTCTGGCCGGCCGCTGCGGGGCGAGCTATACCCGCTATGCCGACGATCTGACGTTTTCCTTCGCCGCGCTGCCGGACCGGTCGGTGATGCCCGACGTGATCCGCGTGACCAAGAAGATCCTGGGCCAATACGGCTACCGGCTGCACCAACGGCGTAAGCTGCACATCCGCCGCCGCCATCAGCGGCAGATCGTGACCGGCCTGGTGGTCAACCACCGAGCGGCGCTGCCACGGGCCACCCGGCGGCGGCTGCGGGCGGTGGAACACCATCTGGCCGCCGGGCAAAGGGCGTCTCTCACCGAGCGGCAGCTGGCCGGCTGGAGGGCGCTGCAACACATGATCGAGATCCAGTCCGGCCCGGCGCCGTCGAATTGACGCGGTGTCGCCTGCGGCCACGTTTCGTTTGTCTTGGGGCTCTGCCCCAAACCCCGCCCATTTAGCCTCCCGCCTTTGGGCGAGGTGGCACTGCCACTTTGATCGACGCGGGCGCGGTGGACGTGAAGACGGTTCATTCTGAACCTGCTTACTTGGCGAGATGCGAATCGTATCCCTAGATCATTAGATCATTACGTGTCGCTTGCCGCAACCTGCATTGCAATGAATGCTACTCGTCTCGCCAATAAAGCAGTCTCAGTATGAGACGTCAACTAGCCAACCGTGACCGCGGCGAATTGCCCGTCGCGGCTAGCGACACACCCCCAAGCTCGCGGACTCGCTTGGCGGTGCCACCCGTCGTTTATCTTGGGGCTCTGCCCCAAACCCCGCCCATTTAGCCTCCCGCCTTTGGGCGAGGTGAGAATCGCACGAATAAACCACCGCGGCGAGCTATTCTCGCCAAAGCGCAGCGACCAGCGGGAGCGTCGAAGAGACATCTATGATCGCGTCGATCAAAGGGTGGCAGTGCCACCTCGCGGCGATTTATGGGTGCGATTCGCACCTCAGTGTTGGCCCCCCGGGACCTGCACCCGCCGGGAGCAGCGGGGACAGCGGGCCTTGTGGCCGATGTATTTCCCCGACGCCTTGAGCATTTGGCCGCAGGGACACTTGAAGCGGATCACGTCGTGGTTCGAATCCTCCCCGTGCGGCTCGGACTCGGTCGAGTCGCCGAAGATCCCCGCGACGGGTTCCGAAAGCGAAATGGAGACGGGAGGGCCCTCGACCAACACGTCGTCGTCCGGATCCCGCGGCACCCGGACGCGCCGCCGGCAGTTCGGACAGGTTAGATAATCCGGCACCACCGCCGCAGGCAGCTCCAACTCCTTCTGGCAGTGGGGGCACCTGAAACGGATCATCTCGCGATCCTTTCCCTTACCGATGCGGCTCCGAACGATGGCAGGAAATGGTTTGTCTAGAGGCCGTTTCACATCCTCGTCACCTGGCGACATCAGCGGTAATACCGCCGTTCTGGGTAGGTTATGAAATGGCTTCTCCATCGGATTATAGCTGAGAAAATCAACCGGAGCAAATTGCCGGACGTAAATTTCTCCGGTGCCGTCCGGACAGGACCCATCACGAAGCCGCCCGCGATGCGAAAAGCCGGTTTTCCCGTCGAGGCCGGCCGGCGCTGGCGGCGCCGCCGGGCGCACCTTTTTCTGTTCCCCGCCGGCAGGAGAATCGGTAGGATACGGTCCGTTTTCTTTTTACGGGCGGCGCCAAGGGGCCGCCCTACACGGCGGCAACGTCAGGAAAGGAGAATTGTCATGCATACGGGAAACCATCATGGATTCTTTGCCGGTGCGGCGCTTGCCATGCTGCTTATCCTGGGCCTCGCGGCGGCGGCCAGCGCCCAAGAACAGCCCTTCGACGGACTTGCCATGAACCTGGGCAACCTGGCGCTTCTGTCCGACGCCCAGAGCCGCTCGATCAGCCCGGAGCATTTCACCGGCGAAAAGGGCAAGGGCGGCATGGCCACCGAAGGGACCGGCGCCCGGGCGGCGCGGGAACTGGGCCAGGGCTGGAAGATCTCGCCCTCGGTGCGGATCGCGGCCAAACAGACCTTTACCCTGGCGGACATCCAGGGTGCCGGGGCCGTTCAGCACATCTGGATGACGCCCACCGGCGACTGGCGCCATTCCATCCTGCGGTTCTATTGGGACGGCGAAAAAGAGCCCTCGGTGGAGGTCCCGGTCGGGGATTTCTTCGCCGTCGGCTGGGGCTCGTTCGCCCATGTGAACTCCCTGGCGGTCTGCGTCAATCCCGGCAGCGGCCTGAACTGCTACTGGACGATGCCGTTTCGCAAGGCCTGCCGGATCACCATGGAGAATATCGATGACAAGGACATGGTCCTGTATTACCAGATCGATTACACCTTGACCAAGGTTCCCCCAAAGGCCGCCTACTTTCACGCCCAGTTCCGCCGGGTTAATCCCCTGCCAGACAAGCAGGATTACACCATCGTGGACGGCATCCGGGGCGCGGGCCATTACGTGGGCACCACCATGTGCTGGGGCGCCAACAGTCCCGGCTGGTGGGGCGAGGGCGAGATCAAGTTCTTCCTGGACGGCGATGAAAAGTTCCCCACGATCTGCGGGACCGGCACGGAGGACTACTTCTGCGGCTCCTACGGCTTCGAGAATCCCTACACCAAGAAATACATGGAGTTCAGCACCGCCTACGCCGGCATGCCCCAGGTCATCGAGGCCAATCCGGACAAGAAGACCCCGCCGCGGTTTGGCCTGTACCGCTGGCATATCCAGGACCCGATCCGCTTCCAGAAGGATCTGCGGGTCACCATCCAGGCCCTGGGCTGGCAGAGCGGCGGCCGCTACCTGCCCCTGCAGGACGATCTGTCCTCGGTGGCCTACTGGTACCAGACCGAGCCGCATCAGCCATATCCGAAACTGCCGGCCGCGGGCGAGCTGGCCATCCAGAAATAGCGTAAGCTACTATTTTAAAATAACTTACATATAATTCAATACCGGGATCACGGCCGGTCGGATGATCCGTTGATCCAGAGGCGGCAGCGATAAATATTTTTTAATTTGCCTGGGTGTCGAGGAGGACATATAATTCACAGTAAAGCGATAGGAATAACAAAATATCGGTTCCCGAAACCGTGCAACATAGTGATTTTTAGAAAGGTATGGTCCCGCGAAACCGTCCCGCTGGACGCGAAAACGGAAGGAGTGAGCCATGAACAAGAATACACTAAGAATCGGAGCGATATCGGTTGGGATCCTGGCCGTTGGACTGGCGTTTCTATGGCAGGTCAGAACGACCAGTTGGGCCGGCCAGAATGATGCCCAAGGGCCGGCGTGCATGGCCCAAAATTGCAGTTGTCCGGCCGATGCGGCCCCCTGCCCCGCCGGCTGTGAGGGAACGGCGTGCACCTGTCCGGTAAAGGCGAGCGCCAACGCGAGCTGTCCGGCTGGTTGTGAGCCGGGGGCATGTGCTTGTCCCGTCAAGGCAAGCGCTAATGCAAGTTGCCCCGCCGCTACCCTTGCCAACGCCAATGCCGCCGGCGGCCCGGCCTGCTCGTTGAAGAACCAGGCAGCGGTTGCCGCCCAGGCGGCTGCGCCTGAATCGCCGAATCGAGCAAAGGCGCCCGCCCTGTCGTTGCAGGATCTGTACACCCGGAACCTGCCCGGGGCACTCCTGGCAATCCAACAGGCCCAACTGGCGATCCAGGCCGGAAACCAGGCCGAGGCGCTAAAATACCTGGGCCAGGCAAAAGCGTCCCTGCTGGCCGCCCAACTGACACTGGCGTCACACGTACAACCGACCTACATCAATGCCTCCTGTCCCATGATGGGCAGCAGGATCGATCCGGAAAAGGTAACGCCGGACCTGACCCGTCAATTCAACGGGCAAAGCGTGGGGTTCTGCTGTGCCGGCTGCCCGCAGGCCTGGGATAAGCTGTCGCCCGCGGAAAAAGAGGCAAAGCTCAAGAAGGTGCTATCGGTGACGCAGCAGGACGCCCCCGCCGCGCCGAAAACAACCTCCGGCGCATCGTAACGACAACAACACGATCAGCAACCTTTGGATTAAAGGTTTCGCAACTTGGTTTGACACCTGACGGTTGGCCATGGCTCGAATGGGCCATGGCCAATCTTTTTTTGCGCGCGTGCAGAAGTTGCCCTTGACCCGGAGGTTCGCGGCAGGGAAAACACGGCTTGAATGCCCATGTTACCGTAATCATTTGGCAGGAATGATTTTAGGGATACACAGGCTCCAGGTTTATCCGATCCTTTACCAGGGGAATAAGGTTGTGTTTATAGGAGTAATTTGGTATTATAAATGACGGTCAAAGTCCAAATTGACCTTTGTGGATAATTGAATATTGTGAGTTCATCGATCTTTTAGCGCCTTACTTTATAACAGCAAAGTGTAAAATGTGGTATTAACCACACGGCCTGATTTACCGAATTGAGGCTGATTATTGAAAAGTCGATATGCTCACAGCAAAAAAGGTAGCAGATGCTCTCTGCGCCGGATATTTTTAATTTCTCCCAACGGGAGGACAGGTAGGTGAATTATGAAAATTGGAGTATTAGTATTTATATTATCTATAGTCTTACAGCAACAAGCAGAAGGATATGAGGCATTTCCAATATGCACAGCTATCGAACGTCAGACCAATGCACAAATTCACGAGAATATCGTTGTATGGAGAGATGAACGCAATGGGAACGAAGATATCTATGGCAGAAATCTTACTACTTGGGATGAGGTAGAAATTTGCACAGACACAGCTACGCAAAGGGAACCATGCATTAGTAATGATATAGTGATTTGGATAGATTGCCGTAACGGCAACGAAGACATCTATGGTTACAATTTAACATCAGGCACAGAATTTGACATTTGCACTGATGATACCCTGCAAACAGATGCGGAAATTTGTAATAATATTGTATCATGGAAGGAAATATATGATGGTATCTGGTACAAGAATCTATCCACTAATAATCAAAAGCAGATTACTACAAATTCAGGAGTCCAACCTGCGATCAGCAATAACATAATTGTTTGGCAAGACCTACGAAATAACAACTGGGACATTTATGGCTTTAATTTGACAACTAATGAAGAGTTTGAAATCTGCACAAATCCCGGAAATCAGGCAAACGTCGCGATCTTTGGAGACATCGTTGCATGGACAGATAATCGAAACGGTAATTCAGATATATACGGTTATGATTTATCAAGCGGTTTAGAATTTGAAATATGCCTGAATAGCTCAGATCAGAATCATGTTGCGATTTTTGACAATATAGTTGTGTGGGATGATGAACGAAATGGTAATTGGGATATTTACGGATTTGACCTTAGCAAGAATGTAGAATTTGCTATTTGCGTTGCTCCCCTGGGGCAACATATGCCGGATATATATGAAAATACAGTTGTTTGGTATGACGGCCGTAACGGAAATGCGGATATTTACGGGGCAATTATCCCCGAACCATGTACATTCTTACTACTAGCCATGGGTGGCATGGGACTGCTGAGGAAACGGAGAGGGTTTTAATCTCTTAGCCATTCCCTTGCCTTTTAATTTATCCGTCAGGAAACGGCCCCCAATTCGGCCAGGTAGTCCAGGCACAGCGCCGACCAGGTCTCCAGGGTGTCGCGCACGGCCAGCAGGGCGTCGAGATCGAGAAAATCGAGCTGGGTGATCATCTGCTCGCGCTTGCTCACCCGCGGGGCCGCCAGCATCCAGAGGTGCACGACGCCCAGGTGCACTTGCCCGACCTCGTTGGAGTCGTCGTTGAGCAGGGCGATGATCCGATCGGTGTACTTCGTCTGGACGGATACCTCCTCGGCCACCTCGCGCTGGACGGCCGTGAGGTAGGCCGGGCGAAAATCGGCGGCGAACAGCGGCAGGTCATCGCCGGGATTGATATGGCCGCCGATGCCGAGTGACCGCAGGCCCGTCAGGCGGCCCTCGCCGGCCCGCTTGCCCCGGACATAGCTGAGGTACCGGCCGCCGTGCGTCATGAGGACGTAGGGGATGATCTGCTTGTAGGCGGGGTCTCTCTCCGCCTGGGCGCGGGGCATAAAGCGGGGGACACCGGACTCGAAGAGCCGTTCGAGGTACCGCTCGACGTCAAAGGTGAGCCCCTGGAACATGCCCACCTGCTCCACGATGTCTCGCTCGACTACCAGCACCTGTTCTTGGGGGGCCAT
>JAFGFX010000079.1 GCA_016930855.1 Sedimentisphaerales bacterium
ACGTCGAAGGAGAACCAATTATTCGCGAGATTGTACAACGTCTCTGCCGACCTGCCCGGTCACAATATCATGAACAGGCTCATTCGGGCTATCCGCTCAGGCGAACTCGACCTTGCCCCCGCCGCGGACGGCGGCTGGTACGATTATCAGATGTTCGCCCTCGAAACGTTGCTCGTCCCGGAAAAGGGCCAGGAAGGCGACAAACTGCTGCTGAGCGAAGACTACAAGAAGCGCCTGATCGATGCCTTTAAGACGATGCTTACCAAGAAGCGTGAGCTTCATGTCAGGCATATAGAGTTTGTACCAGCGAGATGTATGGTCCTAGGTCCGGAGTATTTTTCAATCTCTCCCGATTTGCATGTTGAGCCGATGGCCACCTACTGCCTGCGAACGGCCAGGGGCTTTCGCTTCCTGCTCGACGGTCTTGAGACGATTCTGGGAAGCTCGTCCCTGGAGGGCATTGTCGTCGACGGGTCGTCCCTGCCGGCCGCCTTGGAGGAGATGGCGAGCCTGTACTACGGTCTCTATCTACAGATATGCGAGGATATCGGCATGAGGCCCCAGTTCCTGCCGGACGAGATGACGGATGCACAGGAAGCACAGGCCAGAGGGCAAACCGAGCAGTGGTTGCTGAATTATGAAAAAGAGTCATTCTGCCAAAAGGACGTTCGCTATATTGTGCCCGCCCTGACAAATCTGGAGGGAACGCGGGTGCGATACTGGATGGTCGTTGGCGTCGCCCTCCTGAAGATCCGGGCGGATTACGCCAGGCGTCCCCAGGTCCAGATAATAAACGCCGAAACCGCAGAGATACTTCAGCGGATTCCCACCGACGCCGAGTCCGGTCGCATTATGGATACCTACCTTCGATACCGCTACGGCTCCGAGGAGTATTTTCTGCCGGTGGAGGTCTTTGCCGAGGCTACCGGTCCCGCCGAGCCGTTGACGAGAGAGGAATTTCGCCGGCTCTGCGACCGGTGCCGGGACAAGGACAAGATCATCGCCGCCATCGAATCGAGAGCCGCCTTCACGATCTTGAGGGTTGTGATTATTGCCCTGTTGGCTTTTTTACTCGGCGCCGCGGTCCTGGTCCTGGTTCACCTGGTCAAGAGGAAAAGAAGCGCATCCCCATTGCCGCCGGGCGAAAACGAAACGGCCGGTGATGAACACCGCGGGGGCTAAACACACCGTCCTTTCTTCCAACGGCAAGCCAACATCCGAAAGACAGGGGGATAGGCAGCGGTGTCTCCCCGGAACAATCCGACATCCGTGGTCAATGGCGGGGGATTGGGCAGCGTCGAATTTTCCCCCGGTTCCGGTGTCAGGACGTCTTTGCCTGTTGCGGCCGCGGACACGCCATATATCCACAGATTACCCGTTGGCATTCCTGACGGTGTATACGGTCAATCCGTTGAGGTCGTGCGTTTCCGCCGGGATCAGCCAACTGGCGGCGTAGCCGACGATAAAGCAGGTCGTGATACCGATGAAGGCGTATAGATAGCCGTTGATGTTCGTGACCACCGGCATCAGGCCCATGATCGCCGCCCCGGCCGACGCCCCGATCAGGGCGCCCCAGCCGTTGGCCCGGCGGGTCAGCATGCCCAGGCCGAACAATCCGCACAGCACGCCCATGAACAAGCCGATCACCTTGATGAACTGGTCGAACAGGGACTTGATGTCGGGATTCACAAACAACAGTCCCAGCAGCGTGCCGACCACCCCGAACGCCAGCGTCACCCCGCGGGCGGCGTTGAGGTAGCCCCGTTCCGTTTTGAGCACGTGGAAGGGGCGCAGAAAATCGGTCACGACCGCCGTCGCGGTGCTGTTCATGCTGGTGGAGATGGTTGATTGGGCGGCGGCGAAGATGCCCGCCACCAGCAGGCCGGCGATGCCGACGGGCACCTCGCGGGAGATGAACAGCGGGAAGATCTGGTCCGTCATGAAGGTCGGGTCGAGTTTTTCCGGGTGGGACTTGTAAAAGGCATACAGGCCGCTGCCGACCGCGAAGAACAGCAGGGTGGCCGGCAGGCACAACCAGGCATTCGTCCAGATGGCCCCGGCGGCCCGCCGGCTGTCCGCGGTGGTCATGTAGCGCTGGACCACGGCCTGGTCGGCGGTGTAGGAGGACACGTTCTGCCCGAACGCGCCGAGTATCACCACCCAGAGCGCCAGCGACGCGCTGGTGGGATCCCCATGAAGGTTGGCCAGGTGGAACTTGCCGTCCGCGGCCGCCGTGCCGACAAAGCCCAAAAATCCGCCTTCGATCCCGAACATCATCAGGGCAAAACACAGCAGCGCCCCGCCCAGCAGGACAAACGTCTGGAGGGTATCGGTCCAGACGACGGCCTCCACGCCCCCCAGGGTGCTGTAGAGAATGCTCAGGATCCCCATGATCAGCACGCAGGTTGCCGTATTGGCGTTGGGAATACCGCCCAATCCGATCCCCTTCAACAGAGGACTGAAATCGGCGATCGTCGAGAGGGCCAGGGCGGCCAGCGACATCACGATCCCCATGCGGAACAGGTGAAAGACGGTGAAGGAGGCGCTGCCGAACAACCGGACGGGCATATTGAACCGCTTCTGGAGATACTCGTACGCGCTGGTGGCGTCGATCTGCCGGAAAAACGGCAGGACCAGGTAGATGGCGATCGGCGCCACCGCCAGGATCATTAGATTGCCGATCAGGTACACCCAGTTCTGGGCAAACGCCTTGGCGGGTATCGCCATGTAGGTGATGGAGCTGAGCATGGTGGCGAAGATGGAACAGCCGGCCACCCACCACGGGATTTTTTGGCCGCCCCGGAAGTAGTCGTCGGTGGTTTTGTTCTTCTTGGCGAAGTATGCCCCCACCGCGACCATGGCCAGCAGGTACGCCGCCAGGACCGTGACGTTCAACCCGCCGAAGGCCCGGGAACGCGTGACGGGATGAATCCGCCAGGCCCGGGCGGTGCGGACCCGGGGGCGTATTTCGCCCGAGACGATGAAGATGTCGTCGCCCCAGGACACGGCGGGCGTGGTCACCTGGTTGGCCGGCGTGGCGCCCGCCTCGATCCAGGTGTCGGTGATGGTGTGATAGGCCAGCGAGCGCCGGGGAAATCCCGGGTGATCGTACTGGTCCATGGTGATCCGGCGGTGCTCGAACACCTCCCGCAGGTGGGAACCATCCGCTCCGGCGAGGATGAAGATGTGCGACTGCCCGACGGGGGCGCCGCTGCCCGCCATGAAACTGAACGGGGCATCCTTTCGTCTGCGCCACGGCTGTTTCCGGCGGCCGGTGCCGTGATAGTCGCCGGTGTCCGGGTGGTAGGCGGACGCATCGTAGCGGGCGGGGCAGAATTCGTACACGTCCCGCAGGGCGATCACGGTTTCGTCTTTTGAGACCGCGATGGCCCTAGGGTCGTCCTCGCCGGGTGCGGGTTGCCGCCGCCCGCTCATCACGTACAGGCATGGATCGAATCCGTTGTGCTGGCCGACCACCACCGCCATGGCGCGCGCCGGACCGGGCCAGGGCAGCACCTTCTTCCAGCGGAAGTCCTCTTTCCTGGAGTCGTCCCCGTAACGCGACAGGTCAAGCGACCACATATTCCGCGTGGCGGAATCCAGGCGGAGCCCCGACATGCCGCCGACGACGTACAGGATGTTGTCGATGATCACCGCCTGGCCCCCGTGCGACGGTTCCGGCAGGGGGGGCAGGGGCGTTTGCCTGAGTTGTCGGCCCGCGGCGTCCCAGCTCAGGATGAAGACGTCGGCGTAGGCCCGTTCGCCGTCCGTGCCTCCGATGCATACCACGCCGTGGGGGCTGCTGGCGCAGGCCCCATACGCCCGGGGCCGAGCGATCCGATAATCACTGAGCCACGCATATCGGCGGGTCCCGTCGTCGCCGGTCTTGCGGATCAGCACCCAGGCGCGGTCATGGTATCGTTTGGGAACATCCCACAGGAGCTGGCCGTCGGCCACGGGGAAATTGGCCCCTCCGGCGACGATAAGCACCTCGTTGTCCGGATCGTCCGGATCGAGGTGCACTCCCGCGAACGGTCCGGCGACGCCCAACGGATCCGGCAGGGCCACAAGCTCGGTCCATTCCAGATAATCCGCTTGGTCGTTGCCCATCCGGGCATCATCTGCCCCGAGAGGTGCTGTAGCTAAACATGCCACGACCGACATGAATAGACATAGATGCTTCATTGTGATCTCCGGTGTATCTGTCATCCCGGACGGGCATCCGGATGGTATCCGTCATCCGTTAGGGTGTCAAATTCAATCCGGAGGGGGTTCATATTCTCATTGCCCGGCGATGGCGGTGGTGCGCCGCCGCTCGGGACGGGTCGGGAAACGGCTTCCGGTCGCCTTGCCGGTTCGTCAAACGCCATTCGCGGACGACCGGATGTCGATTACCTCCAGTTCGTCGACGGGGGCCTTTTCAGCCGGGGTGAGCCCCTGGAGCGGCAATATCGGTTTGCCGGAACCGATTCCCAAGGTGCTCACGCCGTACATGATTCCGGCGATCCAGTTCCGGCGGCTCACCCCCAAGACGTCGCGGATGGCGGACGCCCGCCGCTGGGCCCGGGCCAGCAGCTCCGGGTTTTGCCGTTGGGCCGCTTCGAAGGCGCACACATAGGTTTGGGGTTCATAGTTGGCGCAGACCGGGACAATCCCGGCGGCGCCCTGGGTCAATCCCCATTCGATATCCGGCTCATTGCCCTGCATCACGCCCACGCCGTGCGGCCGGCAGGCGGCCAGGACGCGGGCAAAATAGTCGCGATCGCCGCTGCTTTCCTTGACCAGGTCCGTCCACCCCTCAACGGCCATCTGGCCAATCGTCTCGACGGGAATGCTGATACCGGTGCAGCCGGGGATGTTATAGGTCACCATCTGCATGTCCGTGGCCTGCCGGCACGCCTCAAAATGCGCCAGCAACTCACTTTCGCGACTCGGCGCAAGGTAGAACGTGGGCGTCACGACCATGGTGGCAAAACCGATGCGGTCGAGTATCCGTATCTGCCTGAGGGCCCTGGCGGTGGAAGTCGCAATGACGCCGCCCATCAGCACGTGCCCGTCAACCACTTCATCGGCGGCGATCTCCATCGCCCGCCGCCACTGGTCGTCGGTCAATAACGGCCCCATCCCCGCCGAGCCCCCGGCAAAGATGCCATCCACGCCGGCATCCAAACAGCGTCGTATCACGGCCCGAAATGCCTTTTCGTCGACGTGCTCGTTCTCATCGACGGGTGTAATCACCGGAACAATGACTCCACCCGTCGCCCGGGCCCTTCGACCTTTTGTGTTCTTGTTGTTCATTCGGCACCTCATCTGGAAGATATTCGCCGTTGGCCCGACTGCTGGACGCGAACGACCCTTCGACGCGATCCTGCCCGCCCTGCGCGTTGATCAGGCCGCTATCGTCCGCCGGCAGCACCACTCGTGACCGCCACGGCCCAATCCGATTGATATGGCATCTTGAGCATCTGGGCGCTATCGGCCTTGAGCCCGGTCAGCGGGATCTCCGCATACGCCTTCTTCGTATCGACCGCCACCGCCCGGAGCGGGTCCTGCATCGCCCTCAGGTCCACGGTTAACGTTGCCGCGTCCTGCTTGTAGTAGATCGCCAGGGGACTGGCGGCCATCGTGTCCAGGCCGGTGCCGGGTTCCGTACGCCGGCCCGTTCGTTGTGGCGGGATCCTCAGACAGCAACCGTCCTCCGTCTTGTCATCGACCGTCAGTGCCACATCGAAGCGATCCCGCCAGAACAGCGACCATGTCTTGATCTGCTGCTTGTTGGGATACGGATGGCTCACCCCGTCGGCCCGCGGATTCAGCAGGTTCCCCCAGATATTCGCCGCCCCGCCGGCCATCGTACTGTGCCAGAGCCCCCGCCGGGTCATCTCGAACGTGTAATCCTTGTCCGGATAAACGCCCTGGCGAACGCGGAACCGGTCCTCGAGAAACGTCGGCTTGTCCGGATACTGCCGGATGGCCTTGAGGTAGGTCGCGTAGTCGGGCCGATGCTTCTGATACGACGAATAATCCAGCCCGTCATAGATCTGCTCCAGTTCCAGCGCCCGCGCCCCGAGCAGGTGCCTCCAGCCCATCTGCTGCTGCATATACTCATGCCACCGCCGCAGGTCCTTCTGTTGTACCCACTCCTGCAAGTCGAAACCGTAACACATCGACCAGCCCGGCAACGGCCCGAGCCGGGCGGCGATATACCGCTGCAACCGCCGATCGACCTTGCCGTTGAGCCCCCAGCGCATGGGCGTCATGTGACGCTGCTCGTCGCCCCACGCCCAGATGTGCAGCACCGCCCCGGCCCCGGTCAGCTTGCCCAGCAGCAGCTCGATGGCCTCGAAGGTCCGCGGATCGGGATTCGGATCGTCCGACGCGATCTCGTCCGAGCGGGTCTTGTCGATATCGAACCATCGACACGCCACTCCGATAGTGAAGCCGTTGAATCCGTGGCCCTCGATGAACTCCGCGATGTCGGCCTCGATCCGCCCGGGTTGATTGGCGAACAGCTCCGGCGATGTATACATCACATACTGGGGACTGAAGGCCCGCCGGGTGCCCGTTCGGATCCATTTGCTGCCCGCCGAGGCGATGAATCCGTCCCGGCCCGGATGGGCGGCCGCCCGCACCTGCCCCGTTAGGCCATCCAACTGGGGATCGTTCGATGTTGTCGCGAACCGCCACCGCCCCGGCGAGGTCGGGGTAAACCGCAGCTTCCACGTTTCACCCCCGCCGTAAAAGAGCCCCGTCTCAATCGAATCCCCGTTGTCGCCGGAAAACACCGCCCGGGCCGGGACATCGTAAGGATTGCCCTGCCAGGAAGGATTGTTGAACTCCCACTCGACAGTCTCGAAAACCTTGGTCTGGATGGCCTCGGCCACCGTGGCCTGCCGGGCGGTGTCGAGACGATCATCGTCTTTGTAATCGCCGTCGGAACCAAGGGCGATTCTGCCCTTGAATGTCTGGCCGTCGAATGATCCGGCAGGGGGGTAAGCGAACCCGGCCAACCAACAGGCAAGGATAACGCCGCAACCCGCGGTCTTACGGTGTTTCACGGTCTGACTCCCTCTGGTCGTATCCGCTTCCGCTCGACAATACCCCCCTTGTTTGTTTCGGGTTCCACAGCCGTATGCTATCATGCAGACTTGAAATTTCAATACCATTCGTTATAATTACGTTTTTCGAGTATCCCACTCGGCGGCCTGGAGAACCGCAACTGCCTGACGACAATTATTAAAACGAAAAGCCGTATCGACATACACTTTCAAACCCGGAGGCACCGTAAAACCATGAACCGCCGTCAATTTCTTCAAAATGTCGCGCTGGCAACATCCGCGCTGCCGTTGACCGCCGCCGCCGCGAACCCGCCGTCCCCGGCGCCGGGCAGGCCCAGGGTTGGCTGCCTGAGCTGGTGTTTTCACAATCTGAGCCCCGCCGCGGACCCCGAGCCGGCCCTCGATGTCATCGGCGCACTGGGCTTCGAGGGCGTCGAATTGATCGTGACGGCGCCCGGGGACCTTCAGGAGTTCTGGACGGACGACCGGATCGACCGGCTCAATCAGAAGCTCCAGCGCAACCGACTGCGCGTCTCGCAGTTCGTCCTTTTCCAGCCGGTGGTCGAGGACCTCTCGAGCACGGATCGCGCCGCCCGCGACCGGGCCCTGGCCCGCTTCGAGGCGGGCTGCCGCATCGGGAAGATGCTGGCAGCGCCGATCATCAACATCGTGGCTCCCTGGGCCCGCGAGCTCAAAGGCCCAACGGGGTATCTGCCCCGCTACTACGAGATCGCCCGGCCCCAACCAGGCCAGAAGTATCATATCGACATCGCCGAGGGTTTCGACTGGGACCGGGTGTGGAACGCCTACGTGGAGACCACCAAGGCCTGCCTGGCCCGGGCGAAGGCCCACGGCCTGAAGTTCTCCATCGAGCAGCACACGCATTGCCTGGTCCCGGATGCCGCATCGTTTTTGAGGCTGTGGGACCAGATTCGCGACGACGATCTGGGCTATAATCTCGACGCCGGCTGGACGCTGCTCCAGCGGGAATACCCTCCGGTCGCGATCCATAAGGTGGGCCGGCACCTCTTGAACGTGCACATGCGCGACATCGACGGCCTGATGCGGCAGTTCCCGGCGTTCGGCCAGGGCGTGATGGACGTCGAGGCGATCATCACGGCCCTCAGGCAGGTCGGTTTCAACGGCTTCGCCTCCATCGAGCAGGACCGGCATCCCGGCGATCCCGACATGCGGGAAACCTGCCGCGAGTACCTGCGGATCATGCGGGAGTACCTATGAGAACCGGTGGAGTCATTTACCGTGCGCCCTGGCGCGGGCTGATGGGGGCGATGCTGCTGTTGGGGGGGGCCGCGGGGGCCCTGTGTGAATCGCCGATTCCCGGCGCAAGATCCGAATCCCGCGCTTGGGAACCCGTCGGCCTGTCCGGCGGCGGCGGCATGTTCAGCCCCGCGATCTCGCCGGCGGATCACAATCTGATGATGCTCAATTGCGATATGAGTGCGGCCTACCTCTCCGAAGACGGCGGCCGGACCTGGCGGATGATTCACCACGCCCAGTTGCGGTCCGACACGCAGTGCCGGCCGGCCTTTCATCCGGCCGATGCCCACGTCATCTATGCCTCCTCCTCGGGCCGGCTCAGGATCAGCCGCGACCGCGGCCGGACCTTCACGCCCATCGGCGACCTGCGGGACTCGCTTTCCGGCGAGATCGCGATTCACCCTTCCGACCCGAGCATCATGTTGGCGGGCACGCGCAGCGGCCGGTGCTGGCGTTCGGACGACGCGGGCGTCACCTGGACGGCCTGCCCGGGTCCACAGGGCCAAGTGCTCGGATTCCACCTGGCCCGCACCGGCAGCGGCCGCACGCTGTATGCCGCCACGGACAAGGGTATATGGCGGTCCGATGACGGCGGACTAAGCTGGGCCGAGAAAACCGACGGCCTGCCCTGGAAGGAGATCAGGGGGTTCGGCGGAGGCTCCGATGCGGCGGGCACCATGCTCTACTGCACCGTGACCAGCAAGCTGGAAAACGGCGTCCTGCGGGGCGGCGTCTACCGATCCCGGGATCGCGGCCAGACCTGGCAGTCGGCGATGGGCCGCGGCATCAATATAGACACGACGAAGGCCGACCGGTGGTCTTATGGTCCCATCGCACAGTACAAACAGGTTCTGGCCCCAGACGCCAAACCGTTGACTGTGTACGTCACGAACACAAGCACGGGCTTTCATCCGCCCCATCACGAGACCGTCTATCGCAGCGATGACGGCGGCGACACCTGGCGCGCGACGTTCTTCCAAGACCCGCGTTTTCCACAATACAACGTGGCTCCCAACTACGTCACCGCCTCGGCGGGACAGTCACTCAAAGGGGGCAGTACCCCCTTCGCCGCGGCGATCGGCAACAGTGACCCGAACCGGTTGATCCTGGTGTGGAGCCAGTCCTACGTAACCCATAATGGAGGGGATACGTGGTTCAACGGTGATACCTACCCCGCTGCCGGCCAGCCGCCCCAACCGGGCAGCGCCTGGGTATGCACCGGCCTGGTCGTCACCACGACGTGGAACTACTATATCGACCCGTTCGAATCCCACCGCCATTACATCGCCTACACGGACATCGGCTTCGCCCGCTCCCTCGACGGCGGCCGGACCTGGATCTGGTGGGACAAGAACACCTGGGCCCCCTGGCGGAACACCTGTTACGGGATCGCGTTCGATCCCGAGATCCCGGGCACGATGTGGGGCGCGTTTTCCAACGTCCATGACATCCCCAACGATAACATCATTTCCGAACGTCACGGTCATGACGGCCCCGGCGGCGTGTGCATTTCGCGCGACTTCGGCGCTTCCTGGAAACCAGAGGCGCAGGGCCTGCCGCCAAGGCCGGTGACCTCCATCGTGCTCGATCCGGCCAGCCCCAAGCATTCCCGCACGCTCTACGCCGGCGTCTTCGAGGAAGGCGTGTACCGATCGACCGATGACGGCCGGACCTGGACGCTGAAGAAAAACGGCCTGGGCCACCCGCTGAACCTGCGTGTCTCCCGCGTGATCCTGCACAGGGATGGTACGCTCTTCGCGATGATCTGCGCCAAGCGTCCGGCCCGCTCGCAACCGCTGCTAAGCGAGGGAGTCGGCCTGTACCGGTCCCGGGATGGTGCCGAGACCTGGGAGAAGGTCAACGCCTCCCGGCCTTTCCTGTACCCCAAGGACTTTACGGTCCACCCACAGAACAGCAACATCATCCTGGTGGGTGTGTGCGACGCGGGCGGGGACGACCAATCCGGCGGCCTCTACCGCACGCCGGACGGCGGCCGGACCTGGCAACGCATTGGCCGCCAGGCCCGACAGACCTTTGGCGGCTATTTCCACCCGAAGCACGATGGGTGGATCTACATGACGCTCACCGAGGGCGCCGCCGGCGCCGGTCTGTGGCTCTCGCAGGACAACGGGCAGACCTGGCGGGCGTTCGACGGCCTGCCCTTCTCGAACATCCAGCGCGTGACATTCGATCCCTCGGACGACGGCCTGATCTACGTTGCCACCTTCGGCGGCAGCGTCTGGCGAGGCCCGGCGGCGCCGCACCGTGAATGAAGATCTCCTGACCATAGAAAAGAATCTGTGACATACGCTTGAGAGGATACGGGGCCGTTGCTTGGAGCTGAAAGACCGCTGGTTAGAATTCGAACACCCTAAGATTGTGCTCTTGCTCATATTATCGTAGCCATGCCAATTATAGGAAACAGTCATGTCGAAACACGCATCCGCATTCGGTTTGTGCCTGGCGGCGGCGGTTTGGTCGATCCCCATCGACGGTTGGGGGCAAGGTCCGGATATCGCCCCTCAGCAAGCGGCCATCTCGGATGAATCCCTGGCGCCCCTGCCGCCGGGTGTGAAGGCGGTCTGGGATATGACCGAGGCATATCGCCAAACGACGGCCACCCGCGAGCGGATTTGCATCAACGGGCTCTGGCGCTGGCAGCCGGCCGCCGCCGGGGACAACGTGCCCGTTGACGGGTGGGGGTACTTCAAGGTGCCCGGCTGCTGGCCGGGGATCACCGACTACCTGCAGAAGGACAGCCAGACGGTCCATGCTCATCCGAATTGGAAGGACGAGAAACTGCGCGACGTCAGTGCGGCCTGGTACCAGCGGCAGATCACCGTCCCCGCGACATGGTCCGGCCGGCGCATCGCCCTATCCGCCGAGTACCTCAATTCCCACGCGGCCGTGTACATGGACGGCGTCAAGGCGGGTGAAGCCCGCTTTCCGGCAGGCGAGGTGGATCTCACTTCACTGTGCCAACCGGGCAAGGCCCACCTGCTCACCCTGCTGGTGACCGCCATGCCGCTCAAGGCCGTCCTGCTCTCCTACACGGACACGGCCGCGGCCAGGCAGGTCAAGGGCGCGGTGGCCCGCCGGGGCTTGTGCGGGGACGTGTACCTCGACGGCACGCCGATGGGCGCACGCATCGGCGAGGTGAAGGTTGACACCTCGGTGCGCACCGGGGAGATTGCGATCATAGCGTCCCTGCAGCAGGTGTCGCCGGACGAGTCGTACACGCTGGCCGCCCGGATAACCGAGAACGGCCGCCTCGTCAGGGAATTCAGCAGCGCCGCCTTCCGGGCCGCGGATATCCCTGGCGGCCGGGTCACGTTCGCGGCCCCCTGGAAGCCCGAAAAGCTCTGGGACCTCCACACGCCGCAAAACACATACGACCTTGAGGTCTCGCTGTTGAATGCCCAGGATGGGGTGCTGGACGCCTTCCCGGCAGTGCGTTTCGGATTCCGCGACTTCTGGATCGACGGTCGTGATTTCTACCTGAACGGCAGCCGTCTCTTCCTGTCGGCCGTGCCGCTCGACAATGCGCAGGTGTCGGCGGCGACGGCGACCTATTCCGCCGCGCGCGAGAGCCTGGAGCGCCTCCAGGGCTTCGGCATCAACTTCGTCTATACCCACAACTACGGCTGCGAACCGGGCTCGCATCTGAGTTTTGACCAGATCCTGCGGGCGGCGGACGATGTGGGGATGCTGGTGGCCCTTTCGATGCCGCACTTGAGCCACTATGACTGGGACGCCGCCGATGCCGACCGGGACAACGGCTACGCCCGCCACGCGGCGTTCTACGTTCGTGTCGCGCAGAACCATCCGGCGGTCGTGATGTATTCCACCAGCCACAACGCCTGCGGGTACAGCGAGGACATGAATCCGGACATGATCGACGGTCTCCAGGACAAGCGGGACCGGTGGTCCCTGAACAACATGAACAAGGCGCTTCGGGCGGAGTCCATCATCGGGCGATTGGATCCCAGCCGCATCGTCTATCATCACGCGGGAGGCAACCTGGGCGCGATGCACTCGAGCAATTTCTACCCGAACTTCGTCCCCATCCAGGAGCTGTCCGACTGGTTCGAGCACTGGGCGACCCGGGGCGTCAAGCCGCTCTTTCTGTGCGAATACGGCGCGCCGTTCACCTGGGACTGGGCGATGTACCGGGGGTGGTACCGGGGCCAGCGGGAGTTCGGCGGCGCGGTCGTCCCGTGGGAGTTCTGCCTGGCCGAGTGGAACGCGCAGTTCCTGGGTGACCGCGCCTTCCAGATCAGCCAGATGGAGAAACGGAACCTGCGCTGGGAGGCGACCCGGTTTCGTGAAGGCAGGCTCTGGCACCGCTGGGATTACCCCCACCGGCTCGGGTCGACGGATTTTCCCGAGCGCGAGCCGGTCTTTGAGAGGTACTATACGGACAACTGGCGGGCGTACCGCACGTGGGGGGTCTCGGCGAACTCCCCCTGGGAACATCATGTCCTGTTCAAGCTGCGCCCGGGTATGGACCGGAACCGCCGGGAGGAGCTCGCCGTCGATTGGGATAATCTGCAGCGGCCGGGTTTCAGCCCCGATTACCTGCGGGAACGCTATGAACGGATGGATTTGGCCTATGAGCGCTCCGACTGGATCCCCACGGACCAAGCGCGCTCCTTGATCCGAAACAACGGGCCCCTCCTGGCCTATATCGCCGGTGCGTCCGACGGCTTCACCAGCAAGGACCACAACTTCCTGGCCGGCGAGACGGTCGACAAGCAGATCATCGTGATCAACAACTCGCGCGTGCCGGTGCGCTGCGACTGCTTGTGGTCGCTGGCCCTGCCGCGGCCGCTGACCGGTCAGGACGGCATTTCTGTAGAGACCGGCCGGCAGGTGCGCATCCCGATGCGCTTCGCCCTGCCCGCGGGACTCGCCCTCGGCGAATACCAGTTGAGCGTGAAAACGGCATTTGGCAACGGCGAAATTCAGCAGGACGCGTTTTCGATCCATGTCCTTGCGCCCCGGCCGCGCCCGCGGGTCGAGGCCAAGGTTGCGGTCTTCGACCCGGAAGGCCGGACGGCAGAGTGGCTCAAGGCGATGGGCGTCCCCTTCGACGCGGTGGAAGCACGGGCAAACTTGGCGACATACGACGTGCTGATTGTCGGCAGGGCGGCGTTGACCGTGGACGGCCCGGCGCCGGACATCGGCCGCGTGCCAGAAGGGCTCAGGGTGCTGATGTTCGAGCAGACGTCCGAGGCGCTGGAGAAGCGCCTCGGCTTCCGCGTGACGGAGTACGGCCTGCGCAACGTGTTTGCCCGGCTGCGGGACCATCCGGCCTTGGCCGGACTTCAGGCGGACCACCTGAGGGATTGGCGCGGGCAGGCGACGATCCTTGAGCCCCGATTGAAGTACGAGCTGAATCCCCGGTTCAACGGCGCGCCGACGGTGACCTGGTGCGGCATGCCGGTGACCCGCGCCTGGCGCTGCGGCTGCCGCGGCAACGTTGCCTCCGTCCTCATCGAGAAGCCCGCCCGCGGCGATTTTTTGCCCATCGTGGACGGCGGATTCAGCCTGCAGTACAGCCCGCTGCTGGAGTACCGCGAGGGCAAAGGTCTGGTGTTGTTCTGCCAGATGGACGTGACCGGCCGCACGCGGACCGATCCGGCGGCACAGACGGTGGCCGCCAACCTCCTCGACTACGTCCTCGCCTGGAAGCCGGCTCCGCGACGGGAGCTGCTTTACCTCGGCGAACCGGCGGGCCGGCTCCACCTCCAGGCCGCGGGATTTCGGCCCGGCTCCTATGACGGCGGTGAGCTGAAGACGGACCAGGTGCTGATGATCGGCCCGGCGGGCGAAAATCTCGCCGCCTGCCGGGACGCCGTCCGCCGGTTCCTGGAGGCGGGCGGGCGCCTGCTGGCCGTCGGCCTGACCCCGGAGGAAGCCGACGCCTTCCTGCCCTTCCGGATTTCGATGAATCCCTTCGAGCATATCAATGCGTACTTCGAGCCGCCGGGTATGGACTCGCCGCTGGCGGGCGTCGGCCCGGCGGACGTGCATTGCCGCGACCCCCGCACGATCCCCTTGATCACCGGCGGCGCAGAGACCGTCGGCGACGGCGTGCTCGCCGTATCCGCGGACGCCCGCACGGTCTTCTGTCAATTGGTGCCGTGGCGGTTCGCGTACCGGGACAACTTCGGCCTCAAGAGGACGTTCCAGCGCACCAGCGTTCTCGTGACCCGCCTCTTGGGCAACCTGGCCGTGTTGCCGGAAACGCCGCTGCTGGCCCGCTTTTCAAGGCCGGTCAATCGGGATGAATCCGGCAGGTGGCTTAAGGGATTCTACCTGGACCAGCCCGAGGAATGGGACAACCCCTACCGCTTCTTCCGCTGGTGACGGATGAGCGGGTTCTTGCTGCTCTAGGATTGTCGAAGTAGTATATTCCGTGCCGGCGGGCCAAGCGCCGACCCAATGAAGGAGACGCACGTATGGCGATAACGAGAACCGCTCAAACCCTGGGCATTGTCATGGCGGCATGGGGGATGTTTGCCGGCTGCTGCCTCGGGGCGAACCAGCCGGGCGAACACCTGCTTCCCGACGAGGCCTGCGATATGGCCCCGTTCGGCTTTCGCGTCTCGGACGCCGAAGGCCGGTGGTGTGGCCTCCGCTGGGCCGAGCCGCGGAAGGTCAGAGGAGTCATTGTCCGGTTCGAGGAGGGCCAGACCGCGCCGGACCCGGGCGCGGTCACCGTGCAGTATTGGCACCGGACCTGGGATGGAAAAGCGGACCCCGTTCAAGCGGAGCGAGGCGCCGGGGGAGTGGGATGGGACGCCATGGATGACTGGACCAACGGGTCGTGGATCGATGGCGCCACCACTGTCGCTGCAGACGGGAACACCTGGATGTTTACGTTCCTGCCCATCACGTCAAAGGAACTTGAAGGCGTGCAAGGCCCGGGTGTCGCCTACCGCAAGACCCTGTGGATTCGGTTACTGTTTAGACGGCCCGTGTCGCCACTTCCAAATTTGCACGTGCTTACCGAGTCCAGCTATCAACCCCTGAAGGTCCACATCCATTTCGGCCGACCGGCCTTGTCGGCGATGGAACATGAGGGGGTGGAGACCGGCTCTCTTGAGGTGTACAACGGGCGCCTCCTGGATCTGCGGCCGGTCGGCGCGGCGCCCGTCAACGTCACGGACGACATGAAGTGGTCACTGGCCGCCGGTACGGAGGGGTGCATTGAGGCGGATCTTCTGATGGCCAGGGATCCCGCCGACGACCGCTACGACCGAACCGTCGTGACGGTTCGCTCCAGCCACCGTCCCTTCTCCTTCGCCGCCGATGAGATTGCCCGGGGCGATCGTATTCTCGTTGACGACCTGGGCGTGCTGGTCACGCGGGCCCAGGATCCCATGACCCTCGAGACCTACCGCGAGGCGCTGCGGGTGGGATTTCGGGGGCGCACCGTGTACGATCGTGTGACGGATGCCCCGGAGCAGACCCTCTCGAGGGCCTGGGGCGATATGCCTCTGAAACGCCCCCTCTGGTTTGTCCACGGGCTGCCCGGAGACCGCAACACGATGAGGCAGCGCCCCAACGGCGACGTCGATGTGACCGCGGTCGGCCGCTGGTTTGCCATCCAGCGAAGCGATCGGGACAGCGGCCGCAAACAGTGGCAGTCAGATATGCTCGGCATCTCGTTCGGATTGCCCGACGAGACCCTGCGCGGGGGCCGGGAACTGGAGGAAGGGTACTTGCCGCTGCTGCGTACCTGGTGGCAGGATGGCTCTGTCTATTACGAACAGACCAGCATTATGGACGCCTTGGACGCCGACCTGAACGACATAGACCTGGATGACCCGACGGTTCTTCTGGTGCGGATTCGCATGGTCAACGTCTCGCCGGCGCGCAGCGCGTTCGCCAGACTGCGCCTGGCAACGAGGGCGCCCGGCGAAGGCAGGTTGACCGTTCAGGATGGCCGGGCCGTGGCGCATACTGACGGGGGCCCGCGGCTGCGGTTCCTGATCGCCGGTGGAGAACAGGGCGCGTTCACCGAAGAGGGGAATTCTGCGGCTTGGGCGGCGGACCTGCGGCCGGGGGATGCCGTGACGTTGCACGTCTGCATACCCTCGGTCACCTTGACGGAGGAAAAGGAGATCGAGGCGTTGACGCGGCGTGATTTTGATTCGGACGCCGGGCGCCTCTGCGGTTTCTGGCGGGAATTGACCGCCCCGGCCGCCCAGATCGAAACGCCCGAACCCTGGATCAACGATTTCTACCGGGCCCATCTGAGACATCTGCTGATCAATTGCTTTAAGGAACTTGATTCCGATCGCTTGCACGCCCACGTCGGCACGTTCCACTACGGCGTGTATCCGAATGAATCGGTGATGATGATCAGCGACTTGGACCGCCGCGGTCTGCATGAACAGGCACGGCATAACCTGGATGCCTTTCTGCACTACCAGGGCACGGTCTCGCTGCCCGGCAACTTCAAAAGCCGCGAGGGGCAGTTCTACGGCGCCGGCGGCCACGAGACCGGCGGGTACAACAAGAGTCACGGCTACGTCATGTGGAACATGGCGCAGCACTGGTGGCTGACGTGGGATCGCGCCTGGATGGACGCGTCCGCCCCCAGGCTCGTCAAGGCCTGTGACTGGGTCGTCAGGGAACGCCGCACCACCATGAAATTGCTCGATGACGGCACGAAGCCGCTGGAATACGGCTGGCTTCCGAGCGGCTCGTTGGAGGACGTCACGGATTACTGGTACTGGCTGGCCACCAACAGCGCCACCGTCTGGGGTTTTCAGGCCTTGGCGGGGGCGCTGGCCGACTTTGGACACCCCGAGGGCCCGCGACTCCAGGAGGAGGCCCGGGCCTTTTACATCGATTTCCTGCGGGGGATTACCGAATCGCGCATCCGCTGCCCCGTGGTGCGGCTGAGGGACGCGACGTACGTGCCGAAGATCCCTTCCCGGCTTTACCAGCGCGGCCGCGCCCACGGCTGGCTGCGCGAGACGCTGGAGGGGGCCCTGTTTCTGCCCGCCTACGGCCTGCTGGCCCCGGATGCTCCGGAGACCAAGTGGATACTGAAGGACTATGAGGACAACCTCTACATCTCCGAACGGTATGGCTATGCGATACCGGCGTTCGAGGAATTCTGGTTCTCCCGCGGCGGCTTCTCGATGCAGGCCAACCTGCTGGACGGTCCTCTGCCGTATCTGTGGCGGGATGATGTCAAGCACTATGTCCGCGCCTACTTCAACGGCTTTGCCTCGGCCTTCTATCCCGAAATCCGCATGTGCAACGAACACTCCCTGCCGGAACTCGGCTACCCCCGGGGCGATCACTTCAAGTCTTCCGATGAGGCCCAGTCCACCTATTGGCTGCGGCTGATGTTTGTCAACGAAGTCGGACCGACCCTGTACCTGGGCCAGGCCCTGCCGAGATACTGGCTCGCCCAGGGAAACCGGATCGGCATCACCCATGCGCCTTCCCGCTTCGGCGTTCTGTCGTTCAGCGTGGAGTCGCGGTCAGCCGAGGGCCTGATCAAGGCCTTCCTTGATCCTCCCCGGCGCAATCCGCCGGAGCGCATAGTCCTGCGCCTGAGGCATCCAGCGGGCAGCAGGATCAAGGGCGTTACCGTCAACGGCCGGCCGTACGAACAGTTTGACGCGGACCGAGAGTGGATCATCCTGCCCGGCGCGCTCAACGAACGGCAGGAAATCATCGCAAGGTACTGACGCACACGGACCGATGGCTACGTATTTTAGGGGCAGTGGCATCAAGCAAAAAAGGCCTATTCAAGCGGATAAACGTCACCGGGCGGGAGGCGGTTAAGAGGTCGTCAAAACCGTGTCAGGAATGCCCCGTTATCCGCCGCCTGGAGACACTCCTCGCGGCTTATCATCGGTCAGTTTGAGTATATGAATATCGAGGATTGATCCCCCCTTCGGTTAGTATTCGGAAATCATGAATGATTCACTTTGCTCCAAGATTGCTTCTTTGTTAGCCTCTTTACCTTATTCCAGGCGTAGCGGGTGCGGGGCTGAAGGTTGAGTGTCCCAGACTTCTTTTCCCAGTTGCCGATGGAAGGCGCGCTTACACCAAGAAGCCTTGCGAACTTGCTCTGCGACATGCCGAACTTCGCGCGGAGCCCTGCAACCGCCTTGCCGGTGACGGGACGGGCACCCTGACCGGTTCGAGAGGCACTCGTTGCGCCGGCCTTCCGAGGCACGGATTTCTTCGTGGCCCGGGGCGTGCTCTTGCGCGTTCTTGTCTTGCGCTTGACCGCGCTTCTGGCGGTCTCCCTTGGCGCGGTCTTCTTCCGACGTCGAGATGACTTCGACTTGACCGGTATCGCGTCCTCCGACATCTCGATGCCGAACACATCCGCCAGGGCGTCATCCGCGATGCGCCGTCGACCGCCTTTCGCTCCTTGGACGGCGGTCGCCACATCGACCTCGGCGCTGATCAGCTCCTCATGATCCACTCCGCGCAGGAGGAAAAGCAACTCCGGCCTTTCGTCAAGACGCGCTGCCACCCCGTAGAGCACCGCCGCCACGTGCTTGCACATGACGGCCCAGTCGGGGCAACTGCACCTCAGGCTGATCTCCCTGGGCGAGGGGAACAGGCCCTGGTTCCGGTTCGTTACGATCGCCATGACGTTCTCGCAAAGACGGCCCTGCAGCAGTTCGATGAGCGAGCCGATTTGCCCGGCGCAGCGCTCCTTTACCTTATTCCATTTCTTTCGGGCAAGCGTCTTGATGGCAACCTTCACCTTGTAGAGTTCGGAGCCACTGACCATGGCGTCAATCTCGCCCTTGGCGATATTGAGGTGGCACACCGATCCGTTACGGACATAGGTGCGGCCGCGTGGCAGGCGATTTTCGTAGTCGCTGAAGGACTCGAGGTGATCGCACCAGGCCTTGCCCCAGAATGTCCGGGCGATTTTCCGCCCTTCGATTTCCACGGGCTGAATGTCAAGTCCTTTCTTCCGCAGCTTCTCCATCTTCTTCAGGGCGCGCGCGCGCCGCACGGCCACGGGCACGTATGGCCTCCAACCGTAGTACCAGCTCATCATTCGTCTCCTATAGATCCGCCCGGTCGATATCGAGGGCCACGACCTTGAGCAGTTCCTCGTTGCTCATCTCCGTCAGCATGGATTCTGCCCCGGCCTTCAGGATATCGTCGGCGAGGTTCGTTTTCTCCTCAATCAGGGCGTCGATCTTCTCCTCAACCGTCCCCCGGCAAATGAACTTGTGCACTACCACGTTCCGATGTTGGCCGATGCGAAACGCCCGGTCCGTCGCCTGGTTTTCCACGGCCGGATTCCACCAGCGGTCGAAATGGACCACGTGCGAGCCGGCGGTCAGGTTGAGTCCCGTGCCGCCCGCCTTGAGAGAAAGCACGAAAAACGGTGGCCCGTCTTCCCGCTGAAACGAATCGATCAACTTTCGGCGTTTCTTGACCGCTGTCCCGCCGTGCAGGACAAGGCCCTCGCGCCCGAACACGTCACCGAGAAACGCGGCGACCGGCTCGGTCATCTCGCGGAACTGGGTGAACACCAGTGCTTTTTCCTGCCGGGACGCGATCTCCTCGCAAATGGCCCTGAGCCGGTCGAACTTGCCGCTGTCGGCCGGTTCGTATCCGCCGTCGCCGAGAAATTGACTCGGGTGGTTGCATATCTGCTTGAACCGCATCAAAAAGGCCAATACGAGCCCGCGCCGTTTCATACCGTCGAGTCCTTCGAGCGCCAGGGCGAGTTCCTCAACGGACTTGGCATACAACGCGGCCTGTTTCTTGGACAGGCCACAGAATGCCTTCATCTCGGTCTTGTCGGGCAGGTCCGCGATAATGCTCTTGTCGGTCTTGAGCCGCCGGAGGACGTAGGGTCTGACGAGGTTCCTGAGGGGCGCATACCGGTCATGCTCCCGCGCTTCCAGGCCCTTGACGAATTTCTTGAACTTGGCGGCCGAACCGAGCAAACCCGGGCAGAGAAAATCAAACAGCGACCAGAGATCGGAAAGCCGGTTCTCCACCGGCGTGCCGGTGAGTGCGATCCTGGCATCCGCCTGGAGCTGTTTGACCGTTCTCGTTTGGCGGGCGGACGGATTCTTGATGGCCTGCGCCTCGTCCAGGATGATCAATCGCCATTCCACGTCGAGCAACCACTTCTGTCTCAGCAGCATGCCGTAGGTGGTTAGCGCCACGTCGGTTTTCGCGAGAGCCTTGCCGGGATTCTTGCCGATGGAGGCAATAACCGCCTTGTCCATTTCCGAGGGGTGGACGAAACAGGCTTCAAGCGTCGGCGCAAAGCGATTCATCTCGGCCTTCCAGTTCGCCAGGAGCGATGCCGGAAGCACCAGCAGCGACGGTTTGACGGAAGATTTCTTCTTTTCCTTCAGGGCCAGCAGGAGCGACAGGACCTGAATGGTCTTGCCCAGTCCCATGTCGTCGGCCAGACAGGCGCCGAGCCCGAGGTTCGACAGGAACCAGAGCCAGTTGTGCCCGGTCTCCTGGTAAGGGCGAAGCGTACCATGAAAATCATTACTGCGTCCGCCGGAGGCCAAGCCGCCGGGGTCGCGCAAGCCCGCAAGAACATCCGAAAGCCACTTGCCCGCGTCAACGAAGGACCACTCGCGTTCCCCGTTCCCGGACGGATCGTCGGCATCCAGATCGGCGGGTGCGCCCGCCAGCAGTCGCATGCCTTCGATGAAGGAGATGCCTTTCCCGGCCGCGCTCTTCTCCACTTGTTTCCAATGTTCCAGTGCCTGGAGCAGCTTTTTACGGTCGACTTCGATCCACTGTCCTTTTACGTATGCGAGGCCGTCCTGCGACGTCATGATCTGACGCCACTCTTTTTCGGTCAGGCTCTCGTCTCCCAGGGCAAGGCTGACCTTGAAATCCAGCATCGCGTCGGTGTTAAAATGACTCTGTTTCTTCTCGCCGATGGTCACGGCCACGCGCGGACGCGGACGCTTGCGCCACCAGTCCGGGAGCCGCACCAGCAGGCCGCTTTTCTCGAGAAGGGGGACGCTCTTTAGAAGACGGTAAGCTTCGCCCGGAGTCCACGCCAGAGGGTGGAAAACCTCGCCGGAATCGACCATCTCCCTGACGAAGTCGACCCTCTCGGACGCCCGCTGTATGGGGGAGAGCAGGTTGATCAGCGCCTGCTTGTTTCGCTCGCCCGCATACTCCTTCAGGGCCTTGCCCAGGGGCTGATACTGCACTCGCCCTCCGCTAGAAAGACGCGGCGCATACGTGGCCAGGAAAGCGAAGGGAAACCCGGGATCGCGTTTGTTTTCCGCAAGATGAAAGCAGACGCGGCCGACCTGGTGCCAGAGGGCGGCATGCTTCTTGAGCCACCCGCCCAGGCTGTCCCCCGATGCGGCGATTTGTGTCCGCGCCCACGCGTCCAGATCGATCCAAAGGTTTCGAAACACCTTGGCGCTCAGATACTCACCGCCCTGCATGGGCGGCGCGGACAACAACATGGTCGCCAACTCGGCTTCAGACGGCGGATCCATCGGAGCAAGCCGATTCCCCGCAGATTCGGGCGTGCGGCAGAGTTGCGTCAGGTAGCGGCAGGCGAAATCCCTCCAAAAGGAAAATGATGGTGGCAGCGGCGCGTCCGGTTTTGTGGCGGCAAGGGAAAAGAGTCCCTTGGAGTCAGAGGAGGAAAAAGCGAGGGCAACCCGCCTCATCCAGGCGTCGATTGCTTCCATGCCTTCGACTTCGCCTTCCCGGAAGAGAAGGCGACCTGCAGGTGTCAGTGTAAGATCGCAATTCACTTCATCTATACTCATCCGTAAAAGGTTGCCTTCAGGCTGCGGTGCGGAAAGGAATGTTAAATTTCAGAGGGGTATTAAACGGAGAATCTAAGAGTTTAGCCGCGTTTTTCCGTTGTGCGGAGTCAACCGTAACGGTTGGATTCGAAATCCAAACTCTCGAAACTGAAACTGGGAAAACTGCTTTTTCAGCCGACACGTCCGTAACCCTTTGATAGCAATAGGTTATGAAAGATCCCGAACTGAACCTATGATAGGGCTTTTGCGTAAACCGTCAAGGCAGAATATTTCCCTGGAAAAACCTGACCTCCCCAGATTGTACGAGTTTCAAACGCCAGGTCAAGTGTAATTCCTTTTTCCACAACGGTTTACGTGGTTGACAGTATCGAGCAAAGGTACCTACCCGTGTGCAACCTTCTTCATAACCGTTCTCCGTTCGGATGTCAATCCGAAAGCGCTTATCATTCAGTGAGTTATCAAAGAGCAGGCCGTTCCCGGCGGACCGGAAGCGGTGTCAAGCTCGATTTCCACATCTGGTGACGTGGCGGAGTTACTTCAACGCCTTGATTCGTCGGATATCCTCAGACTTGCCCAGCATTATGAGAATATCGCTA
Organism: Sedimentisphaerales bacterium; assembly: GCA_016930855.1. Classification (GTDB taxonomy): domain Bacteria; phylum Planctomycetota; class Phycisphaerae; order Sedimentisphaerales; family SM23-30; genus JAFGFX01. Next base: position 22,717 of record JAFGFX010000079.1, read on the forward strand.
TCCTTTATCACAAAGCTCGCCGGCGGGACCAATAGGAAATTCTCTGGAACCAGTTCCTTGATTGCGATGATGTGTACATTATACTTGGCCCGCAAGTTCAGGTCTTTCAGGCTCTTTCCGATGAACTCGCTCGGCGGCCCCACCTGAATGAGATCGAACTCATCCGCCAAGGGGATGAAGTCCAGCACGTTGGGCCGCGATAATCCCCGTGACACGCGCAAGGCCATGTCCCGTTCTGGGTGAATGATCTCGGTGGCTCCCACTCTCTTAAGGATTTTCGCGTGGTCGTCATCAAGGGCCTTAGCCAGGATTTTCTTGACACCCATTTCCTGGAGGTAAAGGCAAATCAGGATGCTGATACTGATCGTGGTCCCAGTGGAAACGATCACCCCATCCATGTTTTCCAACCCAAGAGACTTTAACGCATCCTTATCAGTGGCGTCGAGCACGACCGCCTCGGTGGAGTACGGGTCGATGGCCTGAATCCTGGCTTTGTCTGTATCGATTGCGACAACTTCGTTGACATCCTCGAACAAGGCCTTGGCGGCATGAAAGCCGAAGTTCCCAAGACCGATCACTGCAAAACGTTTCATATTCGCTCTCCGTGCATCTATCCAACCATCAGGTTCTCCTCGGAGTACTCGACTCCGTTCATCGTGCCGGCTCCGACGATGATGTAGGCAAACGTGAGCACACCCACTCGACCGACAATCATCATAAGTATGATCAGGCTTTTGCCCCAGGTGGTGAGTTCAGGGGTCACGCCCATGGACAAGCCCACTGTCCCGAACGCCGAAACCATTTCGAATAAATATGCAAGAAAAGTCCTTTGTTGACCTGCCACCTCATGCACGCTCGCAGAGTCACCCACGAGGATTAGGAACAAGAACACGCCAATGATTCCCATGGAAACCAGAATAAGCGATACGCTCCGGGTAACGGTTTCCCCAGGGATGCTCTTTTTGAACATGTTGACCCGCCGTCTTCTCCGCACTCGACTTATTGTGAATGCCACAAGAAGTGCCAATGTTGTGGTCTTGACGCCACCGCCGCAAGAGCCCGGCGAGGCCCCGACAAACATTAGGAAAATCATCATGGCAAGGGTGGCATCCTTCAAAGAGGCAATATCCACGGTATTGAATCCTGCGGTTCGACAGGTTATGGATTGAAACAAAGGAGTTAAGACGCGATGAGTAAGCCTTTGCGCCTCGCCAAGAGTCTGTCGTTCCAAGAA
>JAFGFX010000397.1 GCA_016930855.1 Sedimentisphaerales bacterium
AGCATCTCTTGAATATGTTTTTTGCAGTCCGGGCCGGACGCCTCGTAAAACTGACCGGCCACGACCGCCATTCGCACTGCCATGAGACTATCTCCTTTACCGGTTGACAATCCCGGATCCGGGGTTTATAATCCCGCCCTTTACCCGGCAGGCCAGTGTACCGGCCGGCAGTGAATTTGACAAGACGGCAATCCAACCGCGCAGACAGGAACGACCTATGAGCATCAAGGCCACGGAAATGAAAAAAGGCATGGTCGTCAAGGTGGACGAGAGCCCCTGCCTCATCCTGGACTATCAGCATGTCAAACTGGGCAAGGGCGGCGCCGTCCTCCAGACCAAGCTCAAAAACGTTATCGACGGCACCATCATCAACCGGCGTATCCGCTCGGAAGAGACCCTCGAGCAGGTCTTCATGGAGCGGCATCCCTACGAGTATCTCTATTCCGCCGGCGCCGACCATGTCTTCATGCACAAGGAAAACTACGAGCAAATCACCCTCGACGACGAGCTGTTCGCCGACGGCAAGCGCTTTTGCAAGCCCAACACGGACGTGGAGCTTCAATTTTACGACGGCAAGCCGCTGGCGGTGCTGCTGCCCAATTCCGTGGAACTGGAAGTAGCCGACACCCCCCCGAAAATCAAGGGCGCCACCGCCACCAACCAGTACAAAAAGGCCATCCTCGAGACCGGCTCCGAGGTGATGGTCCCCCCCTTCGTCGAATCCGGTGAACTGATCCGCATCGATACCCGCACCGGCGAATACCTCGAACGCGTCAAAAAATAGTCCGGCCGTCCGGCCCACTTCGGGCGGCGGTTTGGTCTGTTACGAGAAGCCGTTTTGCAACCGGCCCCGAACGGCAGTATTGCCGCTGAAATCATCCGTTGGCAGGATTAAAAAACGTCCCTCGCAGTCGTCCGAAGTCCGGGCGGGCCATCTTGAGGCCTGGCGAACTATTTGGGGCTGGTGCGAGCCGTCTAAGGACCGGTCGAGCCATCTTCCTCCCGATTGATCCGGTTATATCTAGCCCATCTGGCTACGCATTCACCGACCTGTCCGGCTACGCAGCCGCCGGGCAAACGCCCAAACAGACATTCAAATCCCCCATTTTTCTGTAAGTCATTCGCCCCCGACGTTGTCTAATAGTGTAGTCATGGCGGCCAGCGAGACAATGACGGCAAAGGGGCGATCACAGAGGTCCGCGGCCGAGCAGGATGCCCTGCTGGTGGCCCGCTGGGTCCAGGGCGACGGCCGGGTCTTCGACCGGATCGTTTCCCTGCACCAGCGGCGGATCGCGCAGCTGGCCTATCGCCTGCTCGGCTGGCCGGACGAGGTGGAGGACGTCGTACAGGAAGTCTTTCTGAAGGTGCTGAAAAATCTCCCTAACTATCGCGGCCAAAGCAGCTTACAGACCTGGATGACAGTCATCACCGTCAATGTCTGCCGCACCTGGCGCCGCAAAAGGCTGTTGCGCCTGCGGCGGTTGAAATCCCTGGTATCCCGGTTGCCCGAGCCGCCGCCGGCGACGAACACGGCGGACGGTACAATAAACACCGACACCTTCGAGCAGGTCCGTCGGGCCGTGCAGCGGTTGCCCGGCCGGTATCGTGAGGTGCTCGTCCTGCGCTATCTGGAGCAGTTGCCGATCGCCCAGATCGCCGAGATCCTGCACCTGGCCCGCAATAACGTGGATGTCCGGCTGAACCGGGCCCGAACGCTGCTCCGCGACCACCTGGCGGACCTGATTGAGTAATAAGGGCGTCCAACAAAACCGATGCGATAGACCAGACTAGGGTGGTTTTGACCAGCGGTCGGTAGTTTTGTTAGAGTGTAAAGTCCAGTGGCAATAGATCGAATCGAGTCTTGCCGGACGGATAGAGGGCAAAAAAAGAGGGATTCCGGTCTAGCCAAGTGAAGGGTGGATACAATGGCGTTTAATGGAATCGAAACAGTGCTCCGGCAGGCGGATCAAATGGCCGGGACTCCGCACCTGCCGGCGGATCTGGCCGAACGGATCCACCGTGCCGATCGCCGTCGCCGCCGGATCACCGGCTCGCTGGCCGCCGCCGGACTCATCCTCGCGGCGGGGATTCTCTACGCCACCGCCAGTTATGTTCCCGGCCGCTTTGGGTCGGCCCCGAATCCGCAGCCCGGCCACCCGCTGCAGAAAGTCGGCCAGCCTCACTGGCAGGACCCCCTGGTGCAGGCCCAGATCGATTCGCTGCGCCGGCAGGTCGATCAACTGCGGGCCCAGGCCGATCTCCGTACGGCCCTCCTGCAGGAGGTAATCAAACTGGAAAACCAAAGGCAGCGAATCCGCACCCTGGAGCGGCAGGCGAATGTGCAGCCCGATCCGCTGGACGAACTGACCCGCCAGGTGGAACGGGCGGCGCTGGTCACCCTCTATCAGGCGGACCGCAAGTATCAGGAACTGGATTTGCAGGACTCGGCCATCGCCGATTACCGGCGGCTGATCGAGCTCTATCCCGATACCCGCTGGGCCCAGACGGCACGGATGCGCTTGGCCACGATCGATGCCCGGCAGGATCCCCAGACAAAAGGAGACCTCTTATGAATGCAAAAACGAAAAGGCTGGCAGGAGCAATATTGGTGATGTTCTTTCTCGGTCCCGGCCCGCTGGTCACAGCCCAGGATGATCCGGCCGCCAGACCCGCGGCTCGTACCCCATCGACTCGCTCGGCTGCCACTCCCGCGGTTCGTGCGGCACCGGCGCGTACCAGGGCCTATTCTGACGAGCCGTACGGTCGGTCAGGAATCGCCGGCGGCAGGTTAAGACCGTCGCTGAGGGAGCTCACGGCCAGCGGCTTGTTGAAGTTGACCTGTGACAGCGAGGTCCTGGAAATGAACGCGGAGATCTTGAATGTCCTCTTAAATAGCTCCCTGATCATCCCCACCGGCTTGCAGGAGCGGATCTCCGTCGAGGTCAGCGTCATGGGCCGATCCAACCTGTTTCGCCTGAACATCTTCGAGATCCCCCTCATGCCCCAGACCGATCCGGCCGCGGCCTTGGGCGAACCTCATCCGGAAATGTACGACATGAATCCGATCGCCTCCGAGCCGGAGCCGGGGCTTGCCAACCTGGAACCGGCGGCTTCCGAAGAGGCCCCGCAAGAGGCCGAACCGGAGCAAGGCGATCTCCTGACCTTGCCGCCGGCGGACAAAATTACCTGGGTTGCCGACCGCCTCCGCGCGGTGCTGCGGACGGAATACGAAAAGCAGTTGGATCAGTATCGCCAAAAACTGGAACTGGCGGAAAAGGAGCTGGTCCCCCTGCGGGAGCAGATGCGCGAACTGACGGATGCGGAGCGGGCCCTGTTCGTCAAGACCGGAATCGCCGATCTGCGGCGCGAGAAGGTGCTCGAGAAGATCCAGTTCCTGGAGGATCGCCGCCAGGACCTGGAGATGCAGCAGGTCGAGTCCCGGGCCCTGGTGGGGGCACTGGAGGACCAGTTGGCCAAGATGGCCGAGCAGGCCAAAGAGAAACTCGCCCAGGACCCGATTGCGAAGGAACTCGAGGGTATTCTTGAGATCCGCCGGCATGAATTCGAGCTGGTCCAGAAGATGCAGGAGCAGGGCCAGGCCTCCCGCGAGGACGTCCTCAAGGCCCAGGAGGGATTGGCCCGGGCCCGCATCGAACTGGTGCAGCGGCGGGAGGCGGTCGCCGAGACCATCGGCGGGGTCGCCGCGATCCAGAAATGGAACGAGGAACTGGCCAGCGTCGCCATGAAAAATGCCGAGGCCGAGGCCGGCTTGAAATACGTCAACGGGCAACTGCAGCAATACCGGGACAAAAAGATCCTGGAAGAGGCCGATATGTACGAGCTGTATATCGGCCTGAAGATGGAAACCGTTCGCAAGTCCTACAACGACAAGCGGAACGCCCTGCTGCGGTACCAGAACTATCTCCAGCAGGCCACGCCGCCGGCGGTCTCGGTCCTGGGGGCAGATTGAGGGAAACGTTTTTCCCGTTCCGTGATTTTCGAACCGGCCTGATAGCTCGGGCCGGTTCTTTTTTTGCTCCGCCGGCCGGACCTGCCCGGGGGGCGGTGCGCGCCCTTGGGGCCCCTTCCAGAAAGACATTGCCAAACCACTCGTAAGTTGTTTAACTGGTTCTTGTTGCGGCAGGACGCCGCCGGACGCCCGGGCCAGGCCCCGGCGGGGAACAGGTGCATCGGCCGGCCGCCGAGGCGGATTCCTGTAGCCACGGAGGATATCCTGGACATGGACATAATGGAAGGCATCGGCAAGGCGCTGACCAGGGTCTTTCGCACCTCCAGCGAACGGTATGTCAAAAAGCGACAGGACTTTATCACCGCCGTCAACGAATGGGAGACCAGGCTGGCCGAGGCGACCGACGACGAGCTGCGGGCCAAGACCGCCGAGTTTCGCCGGCGGATTCAGGAACATCTCGACCAGGTCCTGGACCAGCCCCTGCGGCAGTTGCTGCGGGAGCTGGCCCTCATGCCGGAAGAGGCCCGCAAACCCGCCAAACTCCGGCTTACCGAGCGGATCCAGGCCAGCATGGCCGAATTCATCGCCGAGGCCTTCGCCGTGGTGCGGGAGGCCTCGGATCGGCATCTGGGCGTGCGTAACGTGTTCGACGATCAGTTCGCCTTCGATGCGAACCTGCTGTCTCCCGAGATGCGCCGGATCTTCGACCAGGCCAAGAAGCTTATCGCCGGCGGCGAGAATCGGCATCAGGTCCCGCTGCCGCCGCCGTTCTACGCCGAGCTGCGCCGGCTCTTTCCCGTCGACAAGCGGCCGCCGTTTCGGTTCCGCCATTTCGATGTCCAGATCCTCGGCGGCGACGCCCTCTACGAGGGCACGATCGCCGAGATGGCCACCGGCGAGGGCAAGACGCTGGTGGCGACCCTGGCGGCCTACGTCGTGGCCCTCAGCGGCCGCAAGGTGCACATCATCACCGTCAACGACTATCTGGCCCAGCGCGACCGGGACTGGATGGGACCGGTCTACGAGGCCCTGGGATTGACCGTCGGGGCGATTCAATCCGCGATGGACACCGCCGGCGACGAACGCAAGAACCAGTACTCCTGCGACATCACCTACGGCACCAACAACGAGTTCGGGTTCGACTATCTGCGCGACAACATGAAGACCCGCGCCGCCGATCAGGTGCAGGGCCCCCTGGACTACGCCATCATCGACGAGGTCGATTCCATCCTGATCGACGAGGCCCGCACGCCGCTGATCATCTCCGGCCCGGCCTTCGACGACACCAGCCGCTACAAGCAGGCCGACCAGGTCGCCCGGGAGCTGATCGGCCGGCAGCGAAAATACGCCGACCTGGCCGGCCAGATCGACCAGGCCAAGCGCCGGATCGCCAACACCGAGGGCGAAATCAGCGAGGCCAAGAAGGCCCGGGACGCCGCCCGCCAGAAGAAGGCGGAAACCCAGCTGGCCCAGTCGCGCGACCGCCTGGAGGAGCTGGAGGCGCAGCTGGCCCAGACGACCCAGTTCTACGAGGTCGAATACGACCGCCACAGCGTGCACCTGACCCACGAGGGCATCGGCGCCGCCCAGGAGATCGCCGGGGTGGGCAGCTTCTACGTCGGGGCCAACATGGACTGGCCCCACCTGCTGGAACAGTCCCTGCGGGCCCATATCGTCTTCGAGCGCGAGAAGGAGTACGTGGTCCAGAACGGCGAGGTGATCATCGTCGATGAATTCACCGGGCGTCTGATGCACGGCCGGCAGTGGTCCGACGGGCTGCACCAGGCGGTCGAGGCCAAGGAGAACGTCCACGTCAAGGAGGAGAGCCAGACGCTGGCGACCATCACGATCCAGAATTTCTTCAAGCTGTATCAGCAGCTCGCCGGCATGACCGGAACCGCGCTGACCGAGGCGGACGAGTTCATGAAGATCTACCAGTTGAACGTGGTGTCCATCCCCACCAACAAGCCGGTCATCCGGGAGGACCGCGACGACCTGATCTACAAGAGCATCAAGGACAAATTCGAGGCGCTGGTCGAGGAGATCTTCGCCGTGAGCAAATCGGGCCGGCCGATCTTGGTCGGCACCACCAGCATCGAGAAGAACGAGGCCCTCTCGGCGGCCCTAATCCAGCGCTACGGCCTGGATCACGAGGTGCTCAACGCCAAGCAGCACGCCCGCGAGGCCGCCATCATCGCCAAGGCCGGCCATCGCCACCAGGGCCGCGACGGCAGCTGGTGGGGCAACATCACCATCGCGACCAACATGGCCGGCCGCGGCACGGACATCAAGCTTGGTGCCGGCGTGGTCGATCAGGGCGGCCTGCACGTGTTGGGCACCGAGCGGCACGAGGCGCGGCGGATCGACAACCAGCTCCGCGGCCGCACCGGCCGGCAGGGCGATCCCGGCTCCAGCCAGTTTTTCCTGTCCTTCGACGACGACCTCATGCGGATCTTCGCCCCGGAGTGGACCGTCAAGGCCCTCGCCTGGATCGGCTGGCAGGAGGGCGAGCCCATCTATCACCGCCGCATCAGCAAGGGGGTGGAAAAGGCCCAGAAAAAGGTCGAACAGCGCAACTTCGAGGCCCGCAAGAGCCTGCTGGAGTACGACGAGGTCATGGATTACCAGCGGCAGGTGTTCTACACCCGCCGCCAGGCGCTGCTGGAGGGCCGCGGGCTGGAAGGGACCATCTGGGAGATGATCGACGAGGTGATGAGCGAAAACTGCCGCACGATGCTCTCCGGCCACTATCCCTACCAGTGCATCGCCGAGTGGGCCCGCACCACGCTGGGGATCGATGTCGATCTGGATCGTCTGCGGGACGGCGAGCAGGACGAAATCGAGGAGCTCCTGCGCGACCGCGCCCGGGACAGCGCCGAGCAGGACATCCTGATGACCCTGGGCGAATACATGGGCGAGGAGTTGGATGATGGCGAATGGGACCTGCGCGGCCTGAGCAAGTGGGCCATGAGCAAGTTCGGCGTCAACATCTCCCAGAACCAGTTGCGCAAAATGAACCCGGAGCAGGTCCAGGCCGAGCTGATCGAGGCCGCCCAGGCGCGGATCCAAAAGTTTGATTTCGCCAAGATCGCCTCCTTTCTGGACGAACGGTTCGCCCTGAACAGCCTGTGCGACTGGGTGAACCAGAAGTTCGTCCTCTCGATCAAGCCGTCCGATTTGCGCGACCGGAAACCCGAGGCGATCGAGGAGTTTCTCCTGCAGGAGGCCCGCCAGGCCTACCGGCGCCGGGAGATCGAGTATCCGGTGGATTTCATCCTGAATGTCGCCCTGCGCCGCCAGCAGGCGCACAGCAGCTTCGCCGCCCAGGAAGTGGCCGACTGGGCGAACCGCAAGTTCCAGGCCGACTGGACGATGGACCAGATCCAAAACCTGTCCTACGACAAGATCCGCCGCAAGCTGCTCGACCTGAGCGAATCCTTCTACAACGGCCGCCTGGACGCGGAAATCGACCAGGCCCTGGGCCGCTACCGTCAGGACGCCGGCCAGCTGGCCGAATGGGCCCGGCAGCGCTTCGAGGCCGAGATCCGGCCCGACCAGGTCGCCGAAGAGCCGGCGGCCCGCGATCTGCTGCGCCGGCGGGCCCGGCAGTTCCTCCGCCGCGAGCTGACCGACCTGGAGCGCTACGTCCTGCTGCAGATCTACGATTCCACCTGGAAGGACCATCTCTACGCGATGGACCATCTCAAGAGCGGCATCGGCCTGCGCGGCTTCGCCGAACGCGACCCGAAGATCGAGTACAAGCGGGAAGGGTTCCAGATGTTCCAGCAGATGCTGCGGAACATCCGCGACAAGGTCACGGACATCATCTTCAAGGCCCGGCTGGAGAGCGAACAGACCATGCGCAGCGTCTGGAACGTCTCGGCCACCTCCCACGCCGAGTACGCCCAGTTCCAGGCCCAGCGGGAGGCCGCCCAGGCCCCCCAGGGCGAGCAGAAGGTCAAGACCATCGTCTTGGAAAAACCCAAGGTCGGCCGCAACGATCCCTGTCCCTGCGGGTCCGGCAAGAAGTATAAGAAATGCTGCGGCCGCAACGCCTGAGACCCCGATCCGGGGCGGGCGTATTGTTGCCGGGGGCACTATCTGCCCATCGTGCGTGGGGAGGGCCGCAACGGCCGGACGGTGACGCTTGCCATCGGTGAATCGGCCGTAATCCGGCGATGTGATTACGCCGATTCGATGTGTGGTTCGCCCGACGAGGGGATACCATATATTGCCCCGAGTAGGGATTCGAGGTATCATAAAAGTTTTCGGGATAGGGTGTTTTTGTCCGGTGGATAGGAAAAACGAGATGATTGAGTCAATAGCCGCTCAGGCGAAAAAGGCCTCCATCCATACCGCGGCCCTGGCAGCGGCGGTCAAGGACGGGGCCTTGGCCGAGGTCGCCCGGGCACTGACGGCGCGGCAGGAGGATATCGTCCAGGCCAACCGGCAGGACCTGGCCCAGGCCGAGCGGGACAACCTGGCCGGTCCCCTCCTCAAGCGGCTGAAATTCGACCAGGCCAAGATCGCCGAGTCCGTCGCGGGCATCGAAAGCGTCCGGCGACTGCCCGATCCGGTCGGCCGGACCCTGCGGAGCCTGGA
>JAFGFX010000080.1 GCA_016930855.1 Sedimentisphaerales bacterium
CCGGCCTAAACGGTCAAACCAGGGCCAAGGTGCCTGGCCGGCAGCGGTTTTGTTGGGGGCTTTCCCTGACATAACTTACCCCGCGGCCATGCGGGGAGAAAGGCGCGACCTCATGGCGAAGATGTTTTATACCGTCGAGGAGGCCCAGCAAAAACTGGGCTGCACGGCGGCCGGCCTGGATGATCTGGTCAAGGAAGGACTGCTGCGCGAGTTTCGCGATACCGGCAAGAAGGTGTATAAAGTCGACGAGGTGGACAACCTGGCCGCCAGCGGCCTGAGCAGCACCGGCTCCGGCGAGATCCAACTGGCGCCCGAGCCAGAGGATACCAGCGGCTCCATGACCGGCATCCCCCTGAGCGATACGGGAGATTTGGCCGGCCTCAGCGCGGTCGCCGGCGATACCGGCGATCAGATCGGCCTGGAGGATACCTCGTCCGCCGATTCCGCCGATGATACGGTGGTGACCTCGCATGGCGTCAACGTGCTGGACGATTCGAGCGAGGGACTCGAACCGGTGGACCCGCTGGCCCAGACCCAGATCGCCCCGGACATGGAGGACCTGGCCGACCAGGTCTCCCTGGACAGCGCCAGCAGCGGCAGCGGCCTGCTCGACCTGTCGCGGGAGGCGGACGATACCAGCCTGGGCGCCGAATTGCTCGAGGAGATCTATCCGGGCTCGGACGAGGGGGCGATCGAGACCCAGGTCCCGGGCCGGTTCGAGGTGCCCACGACCGACGCGACCGCCCTGGGCCAGGCCGAGCCGCAGGCCGCCGCCGTGGCCGATTACACCACCCGCGTCATGGTGGAGGATCCCACCAGCGGGGCCTTCGGGGCGATGCTGGTGCTGCCCTTCCTGGTCTTGATTCTGCTGTCGTTCGTGGCCGCCGGTGCGGTCTCCCAGGTCCGCCCGAGCCTGGTGGACCAGCTCAGCCAGTACGTCTGGTTCATCGTCGGCGGCATAGGCGGTGTGACCACGATCATTTTTTTGGTGGGGATGTTCTTGGTGGGCCGTACGGGCCCGGCCGGCGGCGCGGCAAAACCGAAGAAGGCGAAAAAATCCAAAAAATAAGATCAAGCCCGCTTGCTCCCCGGCCGTGGAGGCGCCGCGGCTCGGTCGGCAATGGGTGGCTGTGCCGCCGGATACCGGTGCTCCGCGGGCCGAGCGATAATGCGGGCGGGGGGGGCGTTGACCGCGAGTCCGGATGCATGGGTGCCGAGGCCCAAAGGGAGAGGCGATGCTTCGTACTAAACCTCGGATGGGATAGGGGCGTTTTCCGGCGTGAGATAGTCTCTTACCGCCTGGACGAAGACGTATATGGCTTCCTGGAGGCCAGCGAAAGGAGAAACTCAATGAAATCGATGGTCACTTCCGGCATCTTGGGCGTCGGATTGGGGGCGTTGTTTCTGCTGTCCGGTTGCGTCTCGAAGGCGGAGCTGGATAAGTGCGTCCGGCGCAACCAGATCCAGTTGGAGCGGATCCAGGCCCTGGAGGAGGGCCAGGAATCCGAACGGCTCCGCGCGGATCGCCTCAAGCAGGAATACGACTTGATGCAGCAGCAGCAGCCCTACTGGAGCAAAAAGCTGGAGACCCTGCAGGCCCAGTTGGACGCGAAAAACGCCCTGATCCAGCAGTTGAGCGAACAGATGGGCAATGTCCCCCTGCCGCCGGAATTGAATACGGCCCTGCAGGATTGGGCCCGCCAGGCGGGGCCGGACGTGGTCGAGTTCGACGAAAAGTCGGGGATCGTTCGCTTCAAGAGCGACCTGCTCTTCGAAAAGGGCGAAGACAAGGTCCAGCAGGAATTCCAGCCGCGCCTGGAGCAGCTCGCCCAGATCCTGCAATCCCCGACCGCCCAGGGATTCGACGCGCTGATCGTGGGCCATACCGATGACATCCCCATCGAAAAGCCGTCCACGTTGGCCCAGCATCCGACGAACTGGCATCTGTCGGCGCACCGGGCCATCGCCGTGGAAAAGATCCTGGCGGCCTCCGGCCTGGTGCCCACCCGCATAGCGGTCATGGGGATGGGCCAGTATCGCCCCATCGTCCCCAACGCCCCCGGCAACAAGGGCAATCCCCAAAACCGCCGCGTGGAGATCTATATCGTCCCCGCCGGTCAGATCCGGCCGATCCCGACAATACCGGCCGAAGGGGCCGCGACGTAAAGCGGGCGCCCCGGCGGGTCGGCAGGTCGCAGAGGATGGTATAGCGGGTTTCTCTGAGCTAGAAGATGTTTTGGATGGGGAAAATGGTTTGCCGCCGGGCGCTGGTCCGGACGGGGCCGATCTCCATCAGACAGACATCCGGCCCGCCGCCGCCGCGGCCGGAACCGATCCCCCGGGCACGATGCGATCATGAACAGCGAATCCCTCCGAGAGCTGCTGGAACACGTCAAGGCCGGACGCGTTTCCATCCCCGAGGCCCTGCGTTCCCTGCGGCATCTGCCCTTCGAGCCGATTGGGCCGGACGGCTTCGCCCGGATCGATCACCACCGGGACCTGCGCTGCGGCATGCCCGAGGTGATCTACTGTCCCGGCAAGACCACCGACCAGGTGGTCCAGATCTTCATCCGCCTGGCCCAGACGCCCAACAGCGTCCTGGCCACCCGGGCGGATAACGAGACCTACCAGGCCGTCGCCGCCCATCTGCCGGAGGCCGAATACGAGACCCGCGCCCGCGCCATCGTGCTGCGCCGGCGAAAGGACGAACCCCGCGTCGGGCAGATCGCCCTGGTCTCGGCCGGCACCAGCGACATCCCCGTGGCCGAGGAGGCCCGGATCACCGCCGATCTGTTGGGGCAGAACGTCGAGGCGATCTACGACGTCGGCGTCGCCGGGCTGCATCGCCTGCTGAGCCACTGCCGCCAGATCCAGAGCGCCAACGTCGTCATCGTGGTCGCCGGCATGGAAGGGGCGCTGGCCTCCGTGGTGGGCGGCCTGGTGAGCGTGCCGGTCATCGCCGTGCCGACCTCCGTCGGCTACGGCGCCCATTTCATGGGCCTGGCGCCGCTGCTGACCATGCTCAACTCCTGCGCCGCGGGCGTCTCCGTCGTCAATATCGACAACGGCTTCGCCGCCGGCTATATCGCCGGCATGATCAACGACGCCGTCGCCCGCGCGCCGGAGGCC
>JAFGFX010000081.1 GCA_016930855.1 Sedimentisphaerales bacterium
CCCGTCAACCAGGGCGATCACATGGTGTCTCTGTACAGTCCCGCCTTGATCAGCGCCCAGGAGGAACTGTTGCAGGCCTTGCAGACTCTCAAGCAGATCGAGAGCAGCCAGGTGCAAATCCTGCGGGAAACTGCCGGCGCCACCGTGCGGGCCAGCCGGGAAAAGCTGCGCTTATGGGGCCTGACGCCCCGGCAGATCGAGGACATCGAGGCCCGGGGCGAACCGCTGGATCACATGACGATCTATGCCCCCATGGGGGGCGTTGTGGTCCACAAAAACGCCCAGGAGGGCATGTACGTTCAGGAAGGCACCCGCATCTACACGATCGCCGATCTCGCGCAGGTATGGGTGCAATTGGAGGCCTACGAATCCGACCTGATGTGGCTGCGCTACGGCCAGAAGGTGGAATTCACCGCCGAGTCGTATCCGGGCCGGGCCTTTGCGGGGACGATTTCATTCATCGATCCGATCGTCCACGATCCAACCCGCGTCATCAAGGTGCGGCTCGATGCGCCCAATCCCGATATGATCCTCAAGCCGGGCATGTTCGTGCGGGCGGTGGTTCGGGCCCGGATCGCCACCGCCGGGCGGGTCGTGGAAACCGCCCTGGCCGGCAAATGGATCTGTCCCATGCATCCCGGTGTCGTCAAGGACCGTCCCGGCTCGTGCGACCTATGCGGGATGGATTTAGTCCAGACCGAATCGCTCGGCTACGTCGGGGTGGATACCGCCGGGGCCGATGCCCCGCTGGTGGTTCCGGCCTCGGCCGTCTTGCAGACCGGCACCCGCGCTGTCGTCTATGTCCGGATCCCGCATGCCGACACACCCACCTTCGTCGGGCGTCAGATCGAGCTGGGACCGCGGGCCGGGGACTACTTCCTCGTCCGCAGCGGCCTGGAAGAGGGCGAACTCGTGGTGGTCAAGGGCAACTTCAAGCTCGATGCCGAGCTGCAGATTCGGGCCCGGCCCAGCATGATGAGCCCCGCGACACCGCCGGAGGATGCCCATGACCACTGATGCGCCAAGAGCCCAAACACCCGAGCAGCGTTCCTGGATCGGCGCCCTCCAGCGGTTTTGCCTGACCCACAAACTTCTCGTGGCGATCTTCGTTCTGGGCGCCGTCGTCGCCGGGATCCTCTTCGCGCCGTTCGACTGGGAACTCGGCACCCTTCAGCGCTATCCCATCGCCACCGACGCGATCCCGGACATCGGCGAGAATCAGCAGATCGTCTTTAGCGAATGGCCGGGCCGCTCGCCGCAGGATGTGGAGGATCAGGTCGGCTATCCGCTGACGGTCTCCCTGCTGGGGGTGCCCGGCGTCAAGAGCATCCGCAGCTATTCGTTTTTCGGCTTCTCCTCCATCTACGTTATTTTCCAGGAGAAGGTGGACTTCTACTGGTCCCGGGCGCGGATCCTGGAGAAGCTCAACAGCCTGCCGGCCGGTACGCTGCCTGAGGGAGTGCGGCCGGTTCTGGGCCCCGACGCCACGCCGCTGGGCCAGATCTTCTGGTACACGCTGGAAGGCCGCGATCCCGACGGCAATCCGGCCGGCGGCTGGGACCTCGAGGAATTGCGCACCCTGCAGGACTGGTTTGTGCGCTACTGGCTCCAGTCCGCCGACGGCGTCGCCGAAGTGGCCTCCGTGGGCGGCTATGTACGCGAATACCAGGTGGATGTCGATCCCGACGCCCTGCGCGCCTACCAGGTTAGCCTGGAGGAGGTCTTTCAGGCCGTCCAGGCCTCCAATATCGATGTCGGCGCCAAGACCATCGAGATCAACCGGGTGGAGTATTTTGTCCGCGGCGTCGGATTCATCCGGTCGATCTCCGATATCGAAGACAGCGTGATCAAGGTCCGGGACCACGTCCCGGTATTGATCCGGCACGTCGGGACGGTCTCGTTGGGGCCGGCCCTGCGCCGGGGAGCGCTCGACAAGGGCGGCGCCCCGGCCGTCGGCGGGGTCGTGGTGGCCCGCTACGGCGACAACCCGCTGGCCGTCATCAAGAACGTCAAACGGAAAATCCGGGACATCCAGGACTCCCTGCCGGCCAAGGTCGTGATCGATTACGGCCGCGTCCGTCCCGACGGCGTTGAACGCTATGCCCGCGAACGGGGATTTGAGCCCTTTGACGGCGCGGTGCTCCGCCAGGAGGCCTGGCTTTCGCACTTGCAGTCGATCCCGCGGACCGATTGGCCCGACTGGGCCGCCGTCAGCAAGGTCGCCGTGGTCCCCTTTTACGACCGCAGCGGACTGATCTACGAAACCCTGGGCACCCTCAACCGTGCCCTCATCGCCGAGATTCTCGTCACCGTGGTCGTGGTCATCGTCATGATGATGCATCTGCGCAGCAGCCTGCTGATCAGCGGCATGCTGCCCCTGGCGGTGCTGTTGTGCTTTGTGGGCATGAAGCTCTTCGGCGTGGACGCCAACATTGTGGCCCTGACCGGCATCGTCATCGCCATCGGCACGATCGTGGACATGGGGATCGTCATGTGCGAGAACATCCTGCGCCATCTGCGGCAGGCCGCGCCCGAGGAACCGCGCCTGGAGGTGGTGCATCGCGCCGCCAGCGAGGTCGGCGGCGCGGTCTTTACCGCGGTGGCGACCACCGTGGTGAGCTTCCTGCCGGTCTTCACCATGACCGGGGCGGAAGGCAAACTCTTCAAGCCCCTGGCCTATACCAAGACGTTCGCCCTGATCGGCTCGGTCCTGATCGCCCTGACGGTGATCGCCCCGCTGGCCCATGTGCTGTTTTGCCTGCGGAGCCCGGCCCGATGGTTGCGGTTCGCCTTGTCCGGCGCCGTTATGGTGCTGGGACTGCTGGTGGCCTGGCGGTTCGCCTGGTGGTTCGGCGCTACCGTCTTTTTAATGGGGTGGTTTCTTCTCGTGCAGGAGTACCTTTCCCGGCGCCTTCGTCCGATCGGCGCCTGGCTGGCCCAGGCGCTGGCCGTCGTGTGGGTGGGCATGCTGCTGGCGAGGCACTGGGAACCGCTGGGACCGTCGGGCGGCCCGATGCGCAACCTGATGTTCGTCGCTTTGCTGATGGGGGGGCTGCTGTTCTTTTTTCGTCTGTTCCAATATGTGTATCCCGCGGTCCTGTCCTGGTGCCTGCGCCACAAGGTCCTGTTTCTGTCGTTTCCGGTGGCCATCGTCGTGCTGGGGGCCTCGATCTGGCTGGGCTTCGATCGCGTGTTCGGTTTCGTGCCGGCCCTGGCCGAAAAGGTCAAGGCGGACCCCCAGGCGATTCGCCGCACGACGTTCTGGGTGAACGCCCGGCAGACCTTGCCCGGCCTGGGCAAGGAATTCATGCCCCCGCTGGACGAGGGCTCCTTTCTGTTCATGCCCACCACCATGGTCCACGCCTCGATCGGCGAGTGCCTGGACATCCTGGCCCAACAGGACAAGGCGTTCGACTCGATTCCGGAAATCGAATCGGTGGTCGGCAAACTGGGCCGCGCCGAGACCCCGCTCGATCCGGCGCCGATCTCCATGTTCGAGACGGTCATCCATTACCGGCCGGAATACCGCACCGACCAAGACGGATCCCGGCTGTGCTTTCGCTACGACCGTTCGCGGGGTGAGTTTGTGCGCGATGCCGCCGGCGAACTGATTGAGGATCCCGACGGCCGTCCCTATCGGCAATGGCGCGATCACATCCACGGTCCCGACGATATCTGGCAGGAGATCGTCCGGGCCGCCCGGATGCCCGGGGTCACCCTGGCCCCCAAGCTCCAGCCGATTGCCGCCCGGATCGTCATGCTCCAGAGCGGCATGCGGGCCCCGATGGGGGTCAAGGTCAAGGGTCCCTCCCTGGAGATCATTGAGCCGGTCGCCCTGCAGATCGAGCGATTCCTGCGGGAGGTCCCGGGCGTCGAGGCCGACACCGTGACGGCCGATCGCATCGTCGGCAAGCCCTATCTGGAAATCCGGCCCGACCGGGCGGCGCTGGCCCGGTACGGCGTGTCCATCCGCGGCTTCCAGGACGTGGTGGAAATCGCCGTCGGCGGCCGGACCATCACCACCACCGTCGAGCAGCGCCGGCGGTTTCCCGTCCGCGTCCGCTACCAGCGCGAGCGACGGGACCAGATCGACAAACTGGCCAAAATTCTCGTCCCGGCCGCCGACGGCGCCCAGATCCCCCTGGTCCAGGTCGCCGAGATCCGCTACGTCCGCGGCCCCCAGGTCATCAAAAGCGAGGATACCTTTCCGGTCGGCTATGTCGTCTTCGACAAGAAACCCGACCAGGCCGAGGTGGATCTCGTCGAGCGGTGCCGCGCCTATCTCCAGGCCAAGGTCGATTCCGGTGAATTGCTCTTGCCGGCCGGCGTCAGCTTTTCCTTTGCCGGCAGCTACGAAAACCAGTTGCGGGCCCAGAAGACCCTGTCGCTGGTCCTGCCGCTGGCCCTCGGCGTTATCTTCCTGATCATTTATTTCCAGTTTCGCTCCTGGGCTGTCACCCTGCTGGTCTTCTGCGGCATCTTTGTGGCCTGGTCCGGCGGGTTTCTGCTCATCGGCCTGTACGGGCGGCCCTGGTTCCTGGATTTCTCCCTGTCCGGCGTGTCGCTGCGCGAGCTGTTCCAGGTCCATCCGGTCAATCTCAGCGTGGCGGTCTGGGTTGGTTTTTTGGCCCTGTTCGGGATCGCCTCCGACGACGGCGTGATCATCTGCTCCTATCTCCAGCAGGTGTTTCGCCGGCAGCAGCCGGATTCCATCGCCGCGATTCGCCGGGCGACCCTGGCCGCCGGCCGGCGGCGGATCCGGCCCTGCCTGATGACCTCGGCCACCACCATCCTGGCCCTGATCCCGGTGTTGACCAGCACCGGCCGGGGCAGCGATATCATGGTGCCGATGGCCATCCCCTCCTTCGGCGGCATGCTGGTGGTGCTGATATCCGTCTTCGTGGTGCCGGTGCTCTACTGCGCCGGCAAGGAATTTCAGTTCCACGCCGCCCTGCGCCGCGCCCGGCGATCATGCCTCTGACGGCCGCGGGGACGGGGTCATTCGATCTGTCCAATTGTAAGTCTTTATTTGGCAAAACGATATATAGAAATTGGCCTTGGGTGTTCCCGCCCTAGATATGCCGCTGGAGCAGGGGAATTCTCCCGCTGGTCGAATCGGCGCCAGAGATTTCGACACCGCAGGACCGTCCGGATGCTCGGATCTTGATTCAGCGGATTACTTGCGTACAATGGACCCTTTACGCGGAATCCCAGCCGGAAAGGAGCGGCGCCCTTGGAGCCGAATGTTGTAGAAACCCTGACCGAACGCGGCTTTGTCAGCCAGAAGTCCCACGCGGACCTGGGCCAGGTCCTGGCCAACCCGGTAACGCTCTATGCCGGGTTCGATCCGACCGCCGACAGCCTGCATATCGGCAGCCTGATGCAGATCATGCTGCTGGCCCAGTTTCAGCGGCACGGCCACCGCCCGATCGTCCTGATCGGCGGGGCGACGGCCATGATCGGCGATCCCAGCGGCAAGAGCGAGGAACGAAATCTGCTGGATCCCGAGACCATCGAGACCAACGTGGGGGGCATCCGCGGCCAGTTGCAGCGGTTCCTGGATTTCTCGGACGGCCCCCACGGGGCCCTGCTCAGGAACAATGCCGACTGGCTCGGCCGGTTCCGTTTTGTCGATTTCCTGCGGGACGTGGGCAAGCACTTCCGGATCGGCGAGATGATGGGCAAGGAGTCCGTCCGCAAACGCCTCCAGAGCGAGGCGGGCATGAGCTTTACGGAGTTTAGCTACCAGATGCTCCAGGCCTACGACTTCCTGCATCTCTACCGCAGCGAGCAATGTCGCCTGCAAGTCGGCGGGGACGACCAGTGGGGCAACATCACCGCCGGCATCGATCTGATCCGCAAACTGGAGGGCCAGAGCGCCTACGGCCTGACCTCGCCCCTGCTGACGACCGCCGCCGGCGACAAGTTCGGCAAGACCGAGGCCGGCGCCGTCTGGCTGGACGAGGCCAAGACGAGTGCCTACGACTTCTACCAGTATTGGATCCGGCTCGAGGACCGCGACGTCATCCGCCTGTTAAAGTTGTTTACCTTCCTGCCGATGGAGGACATCCGCTCGCTGGAACGGCAGGTGGAGACCGCCCCGGAAAAACGGCAGGCCCAGAAGGTCCTGGCCGAGGAGGTCACCCGCTGGGTCCGCGGCCCCCAGCAGACCCGGCTGGCCCAGGCGGCCTCCGAGATGCTCTTCGGCCGGGAGATCCGCGACCTGGGCGACGCCCAGTTGTCGGCGATCTTCGCCGACGTTCCCAGTTTGACCATCCCGCGCCGCCGGCTGGACGACGGCTGGGAACTGCTCGAGGCGCTGGTGGCCTCCGGCCTGTGCCAGTCGCGGGGCGAGGCCAAGAAGCTGATCCGCTCGGGCGGGGTCTATCTCAACAACCGCCGGGTCGCCGAGCCGGAGTTTTCCCTGACCGCCGCGTCGCTGGCCTCGGAGCATATCCTGGTATTGCGCACTGGAAAAAGGAACTACCGTCTGCTACAATTCACCTGACGGTCCGTATCCCTTCATCCGGGATGGGCGTCTTGGAGATGATATGGATAAGCCCTTGCGGGTGCTATACGGAGTATCGTCCTTCCAGCCAGGGGCATTGACATGCGGATACCCAAAGAGAACGCCGAACGCTACGCCGGCCTGTACGTGATCGATTACGGTTCCCAGTGCGGCATCGGCTACACGGCCCGGGAGGTCGCCGAGGTCCTCGAATCCCAGCGGTTCGAGCAAGTCAAGATCTACAAGATCCACCGGGCCCGGCCGGACGGCACCCTGGAGCTGCGCGGGGTGGCCCGCGAGCGCTTCGAGCTGGAAAGCGGGATGTTCTTTACCGCCCGCGGCGAGGAGGACGGACAAGCCGGATTCCAGACGCTGCTCCAGTGGGCCCGGCGCCAGGCGCCGCCCTGCCGGTCGAAACTGCAACTGGCCCGCACCGCCGAGGGGACCTTGATCCTGGCGCTGATCTATCCGGCCGAATACGACGAGCCGATGGGCGCCTGGCTGGCCGAAAGCGGCTATCGGGGCAAGGGCCCCGTTGATGCCGGCATCAGCCAAGTAGAGCGGTTTTACCAGCAGACCGCGGAGTTTGTGGCCCGCGAGCAACTGTGGCCGGACGCGGCAACCGAAGCGGACGCGGCGGCCGAACCGCTCCGGGACCGGGTCGTATTTCAATATAAGCCCAGCGCCTGATGGCGGTGCGGTTGTGGGCGGTTGTCTATGAGGTAAGGACCCCATAGACCCCGCTCCTAGGCGCGATGCGATGGCCGGGCGGGAGCGGCTTCGGTAAAATCCGGCAGGGGGCTTGTTTGGGTGCGGTTCCTGACCGGTCGGGCCGGAAGATCCCATGCGTATGTCATCACCAGAAGGATTTGGATCGCGGCGCCGGCGCCGCCGGGGCCCGGCCTCGCTGGCCGGGTGGATTTTCTACGGGCTGACGCTGCGGCGGCGCTCGCCCGACGCCGATACGCTGGCCAAAGTGGATTACTCCGCCAGCAGCCAGCGGATGGGAATCCGCTTCACCGAGACCCTGCGGGACCTCTGGCGTCCCCGCTGGCTGCGCCGGCACGTTAAAAAAAGCACCCGAAGATCCGGGCTAGGATAGAAACACCATGTTGCCGGTAGTCGCCATCGTCGGACGGCCCAATGTGGGCAAGAGCAGCCTGTTCAACATCCTGGCCGGCCGCCGCATCAGTATCGTCGAGCCGACGGCGGGCGTCACCCGGGACCGCGTCAGCACCCTCCTGGAACACGAGGGCCAATTCGTCGAATTGGTCGATACCGGCGGCTACGGCATCGAGGACAGCGACAATCTCACCGAGCACGTCGAAGGGCAGATCCGGATCGCCCTGGGGCAGGCCTTCCTGGTGCTGTTTATGGTCGATATTCGCCAGGGGATCACCGCCCTGGACCGCCGGGTCGCCGAGCTGCTGCGCAAACTAGATCTGCCGGTCCTGCTGCTGGCCAACAAGGCGGACTCGCCCCGCTGGGACGACCAGGCGGGCGAGTTTTTCGCGTTGGGCTTCGGCGAGCCGCTGTGCATTTCGGCCCAGCACGGCCGCAATCGCCTGCAGGTCATGGAGCGTATCTTTGAGAAACTCTCTGAACAACCGGCTGATCCCACCGCCGGCCCGCCCGGCGAAACCATCATGAAGCTGGCCGTGGTCGGCCGGCGCAACGTGGGCAAGAGCACCTTTATCAATCAACTGGCCGGCGAGGAGCGGATGATCGTCAGCGAGGTCCCCGGAACGACCCGGGACGCCGTGGACGTCCATTTCACCAAGGACGGGCATACCTTCATCGCCATCGACACCGCCGGCGTCCGCAAGAAAAGCCGGCTGGCCCAGGACAGCATCGATTTCTACAGCTATACCCGGGCCCTGCAGTCCATCCGCCGGGCGGACGTGGTCCTGTTTTTTCTGGACGCCATCGCGGAGATCTCCCAGGTGGACAAGCGCCTGGCCCGGACCATCGCCGAGGAATACAAGCCCTGCATCCTGGTGGTCAACAAGTGGGATCTGGCCCGCCACCGCGCCGGCTCGGACGATTACCTGACCTATATCAATCAACTGCTGCCGGGATTGTCCTATGCCCCCATCAGTTTCGTCACCGCGCGGGAAGGTAAAAATGTCCTGTCCGCGGTCGATCTGGCCCGCAGCCTGCACAAGCAGGCCGCCACGACGGTGACCACCGGCCGCCTGAACAAGGTCCTGCGGGAGATCACCGGCCAGCGGGTCCCTGCCGCCCGCCGCAAGGTGGGCCTGCCCAAGATCTATTACGGCACGCAGGTGGCCGCCGAACCCCCGACGTTGCTGCTGTTCGTCAACGATCCCCAGGCCATCGACGAGAATTACCGCCGCTATCTGCTCAACCGGCTGCGCGAACGGCTGCCCTTTGGCGAGGTGCCCATCCGGTTGTTGATCCGCCATCACCGCGACGGCCCGGACGGCCCCGAACCGAAGGCCTAAGGGCGTCTAATAAAACCAATGCGATGGATCAAACCAGGGCAGTTTTACCCCGCGGCCGGGAGTGTTGTTAGAGTGTATAAGCCGCCGGCGGCTGATCCTGGCGGCAGATGCGGCTCACCGTTTGCGCTTGCGCAGCAGGGCCATGACCCCCCGGGCCAGATCGTCGGCCACCTGGCGGAGCAGTTCGGTCTCCATGGTATCGAAGGCGGCCGGCTGGGCGGCGTAGATGTTCAGGGCGCCGAGGACCTGGACCTCGGCGATCAGGGGCAGGGCGATGGAGGAGGCGTAGCCGCGCCGGCGGGCCTCCTCGCGCCAGGGCGCGTAGTCGGGATTCTCCAGGACGTTCTGGTTGATCACCGGTTTGGCGGTGCGGATGGCCGTGCCGGTCGGGCCCCGGCCGCGCTCGGTGTCGGCCCAGGTGATCTTCACCGTGGCCAGGTAATCCTCCTCGTATCCCCGCTGGGCGACCGGCCGGACGGTCTTGTGTTGGTCGTACTCGGCCAGGCCCACCCAGGCCAGACGATAGCCGCCGATGTCCACCACGATGCGGCAGATCTCCTCCAGCAGCCGGGTGATGGTTTTGCTTTCCTTGAGGGTGATCTGGCAGGCCCGCTGCATGCGGGCCACCCGGCCCAGTCGATGCTCGGTTCTTGTCGTTTGCGGCGGGATCTGCAGGGAGTCGCCATCCAGGATGACGGTGTCTTCCGAGCTGGGCACCAGGTTGTAGCGGCTGCACTCGGGACAGGCCAGCACCTGGCCATGCAGGCTCGTGGGGGCCTCGATTTCCGCGCCGCACTGGAGACACTTGAAATGAATCATACGGCCGCTCCGACCAAGGGGCCAGGGCCTCTGTCGACGTCTTTCTTTGCTCCCGGCTTGGCGGGGTTCTCGCCGGTCGTCCGGCGGGCGGCCGTTTGGGAACCGGCCCGCAACGGTGGCTGTTCCCGCAGCGTCGTTGTTTGATCCGGGGATGAAACGGCCTCAAATAAAACTCCCGGCCGC
>JAFGFX010000082.1 GCA_016930855.1 Sedimentisphaerales bacterium
ACGACAAATCCCTTACCCTGGCCCACGCCGAACCACTCGACGGCTACACCTGGCTGACCCTGCCTCTGAGTGATCTGGCCCCCCGGGCAAAGATCACCCTCTACGGCCAAGGCAACCAGCGCGCCGCCTTTATCGCCGGCGTCCGCCTGGTAGGAAAATCCACCGTCGCCCCGACCGTCAGACCCATTCGCGTCGCCGCTGACGCCGGGATCGATCCGATCGCCCGCCGGGTGGAACTAGCCGGCTTCGATGCCACCGACGAGAACCGCCGCCTCTGGGATGCCGCCCCCGCGGCGGCGGACTGGCCCCGCGCCGAGCGCTGTGCCCGTTACGCCGGGATCGCCCTGACCAAGGTCCAGCGCTGGCTCCACGAGCGGTGCCTGCCCATCCGCGACGAGGTCTCCGGCCTTTTTCGCCCCACGGGCCCGCAGTGGAACTACCGCGACACCGCCGCCGACTGCTACCCCTTCTACGTCTGGGCCGCCTACTACACCGACCGCCGCATCCTCGAGACGGTCATGATCGAGACGCTCGAGGCCGAGCAGCGCCTCTGCAACCATCTCGACCGCCTGCCCGTCACCTACGACATGGACGCCCGCCGCCGGATTGAGATGCCCCTCGACGCCCTCATCTTCGGCGCCAGCGAGTACGCCAAGGACGGCCTGGTTCCCATCGTGGAAATCCTCGGTCCCGATTGCCCCTGGTTCGACCGGATGCGGGACATCGTCGATGACATCTTCAAGCACGCCCCCGTTGAGACCGCCCGCGGCCGGATCCCCTCGACCAACATCGAGGTCAACGGCGAACTCCTCCAAGTCCTGGCCCGCCTCTACTCGGTCACGGGCCGGCGCCAGTACCTCGACTGGGCCCATCGCCTCGCCGATCATTACCTCCTGCCCGGCAAATTCGTTCCCACCCGCCTCTTCGACCACGGCTGCGAGATCATCGGCGGCCTCGGCCTGCTGTTCGCCGTCGACGTCACGGCCGCACCCGAGAAGGCAAGGCAGTACCGACCGCACCTCGAATACCTGTTCGACGAGATCCTCAAGCGCGGCACCAACTCCGACGGCCTCATCATCGGCACCCTGCAGGACGCCGTCGGCCCCCACGATGCCGTCAGGCTCCGCGACGGTTGGGGGTACGACTTGGTCGCCTACCTTGATTACGATCTGGCCCTGGGCGTTGACCGCTACCGCGAGGCCGTCCGGCGGCCCCTGACCAACATGCTCAAGGACCGCTACGCCGGTTTCAACTGGGACGACACCTCCCGCGACAACCTGGCCGATTCCGTCGAAGGCGGCCTCTACCTGCTGCGCCGGGAGCCCGTCGCCGAGGCCTTCATCTGGGCCGATCGCGAGATTACTTCCTGCCTGGTCGATCACACCGATCCCAATCGTCTCTGGGGCGTCCACAAACTCGAGGCCAACACCGTTCGCACCGTCCTGATCCACACGATGCTCCACACCCGAAACACCCTGCTGCGGCCCTGGCAGGACGGCCTCCAGCTCGGCGCGGCCCCCGTCCCCGGCGGTCTGGCCGTCTTTATCAAATCCGACAGGCCCTACCAGGGCCGGCTCCATTTCGACATCCCCCGCCACCGGCTCTACCTGAACTTCCGGCACGACTGGCCCCGCATGAACGCCGTGCCCGAGTGGTTCACCGTGGAGCCCGATACCGATCATCTCTACGGTGTCCAATACGTCGACGCCAACGCATCCCAGGTCCTTCCGGGCCGGACCCTTGCCCAGGGCCTGCCCGTTGTGCTTGCCGCCGACCAGCCCCTGCGGCTGATCGTCACTGCCCGGTGAGGCGCCTCCGGCCGGTCGGTTATCGGAAGTTGGCCAGCCTGATGCGCCGCGAGCGTTCTTGGCATCTCGTTTTGCCTGTCTTTTGTTCCTATTTTTTTCGGGGACCCTATCAGTATTGAAATGCCGCTTGCCCGATCGGTTCCACGTATGATGCGTTGCGGCCGGCCCACGGGTCATTTAGGGTGCATGTCCGGCTTTTCGATCGGTTCACCCCGTGCGCCGCAAGGTAAGGGAGGTACTAGATCGAGTATCCCAGTGCTAAAAACGCCGGTCAAGCTAGCGGTTCTCTCGGACGAGGGCCTCCTGCCGGGATGCGCGGCCGAGCCGTTGTTCGCCAGATGGCCCGAAAACGTCACGGTCGGCCGCACACCAAAAAACCTCCGGCAAAGGAAATTCTTGGCCTGGTTTTGCCAACGGTGTTGAACCTTTTAATGCCCCCGGACGATAAAAACCAAGAAGTAGGGGTCATTTCGGTCGGATCGTTCGCGCAAAGGAAATTTCTATTTTCCAAATATGAGGGATACGTCATGTCGTACTTGCGAAAACTGCGTCGTCAACATCGTCAGGTCGGCAAAGGTCATTTTACCCTGGAGTCGCTGGAGCCGCGACTGCTGCTGGCCGCCGATCTGCAGGTCTCATCACTCGGGATGGACGGTTTGGGGCCGTTCGACTGGGCTGGCACGCTGGATCTGAACGTCGAGATCCTCAATGCCGGGGATGCTGTAGCCACCGGGGATGCCACGGTGAAGTTCTACCTGAGCGACGACGCCACCCTGGAGGTGGGCACCGATACCCTGCTGGCCGAGACGCTGACGGTGACCGACCTGGCGGATGGAACGCAGGTAACCGAAGCGCCCACCGTCACGCTTCCGGCCAGCGGTACGGACGGCGACAAGTACCTGTTCATGCTGGTCGACAGCGAAGGGGCGATCGCCGAGTCGGATGAAAACAACAACTCGGCGTCGCTGTGGATTGCCGTAGGGGCCTCGACGCCGGCGACGGGCATCGATCTGGCGGCCGGCGAGCCGGATCTGCCCGACGCGATCGAGTTGATCTGGGGGCATTCCTACGTCCTCTGTGCGGACGCCTTCAACCTCGGCGATACCGATGCGGGGGCGTTTACCATCGACGTGGTGCTCAGCGACGATCCGCTGTTCGACGCCACCGACACCTCGCTGCTGGGCAGTCCCCTGGAGGTGACCGGCGGCCTGACGGCGCAGAACGAGGCGATCCATGACGTGGAAGTGACCCTGCCGGCGACCGGCTTTAGCGACGGGGAGTATTTCGTTCTGGTGGTGGCCGACAGCACCGGCTACGACGTCGGCGGCCAGGTCGCCGAGACCTACGAAAGCGACAACGTGGCCGGCCAGGCCGTCCAGATCGTCACGACGCCCACCCTGGCGTCGGGCATCGATCTGCTGGGATTGGAGCTGGATCTGGACCTGGATGCCGAGCCGTTTGAGCTGGTCTGGAGCCAGCAGTCCCTGGCGGAAGTGGGCCTGTACAACACCGGCGACGCCCCGGCCGGTCCCTTTGTCGTCTCCCTGGCCCTGTCAACGGACCAGACCTACAGCGTGCTGAGCGGCGATGATATCGTGGTGGGGGCCGTCCAGATCGCTTCGCTCGACTCGACGGGCCTGATCTATCCGGAGATCCCGATTCAGATGCCGCAGCCGGGCGTCCTTTCGGACGGCAGCTATTATCTGGTGGCCCTGATCGACAGCGGCCAGG
>JAFGFX010000398.1 GCA_016930855.1 Sedimentisphaerales bacterium
CGAGTTGACGGTTCATACTGAACCTGCTTAGTGGGCGAGACGAGTAGCATCCATTACGAAGCAATTTATAACGACATAATATGGCAACATCTACCCTTGTTTTCTTTGCGTCTTTGCGCCTTTGCGTGAAACAGAGTTTGGGTGGCACCGCCAAGCGAGTCTGCGAGCTTGGGGGTGAATCACCTGCTCCAGCATTTATTTTACGTTTCTACTTAGCGCGGCCTCGACACCAACCAAACGGAGAGAGCAGCCATGGAACGATTCGCCCTCGCCAGTGACGCGGTGGATCCCAGGCAGGTCCCCCAGCGGACCTTGTACACCGGCAGCCGCGTCCCCGCCATCGGCCTGGGTACCTTCGGCTCGGACCGGTTCTCCGCCGACCAGGTGGCCCAGGCGGTCCGCGGGGCGCTCGCGGCCGGCTACCGCCACATCGACTGTGCCAGCGTGTACGGCAACGAACCCCAGATCGGTCCCGTCCTGGCCGAGGCGATCGCGGCCGGCCTCGACCGCCGCGATCTCTGGATCACCTCCAAGGTCTGGAACGACATGCACGGCCGCGGCCGGGTGCTGCTGTCCTGCGAACGCTCGCTGGTGGATCTCCGGCTGGATTATCTGGACCTGTACCTGGTCCACTGGCCCTTCCCGAACTACCATCCGCCCGGCTGCAACGTCGGCAGCCGTAGCCCGGACGCCCGGCCCTACATCCACGAGCACTACCTGGACACCTGGCGGCAGATGGAGCGCCTCGTCGAGATGGGTCTCGTCCGCCACATCGGCACCTCGAACATGACCATCCCGAAGCTCGAGCGGCTGCTGGCGGACGCCCGCATCCGGCCGGCCTGCAATGAAATGGAACTCCATCCGCACTTTCAGCAGCCCGAACTGTTCCAATTCTGCCTGGACCAGGGCATCCAGCCGATCGGCTTTTGCCCGATTGGCTCGCCCACCCGTCCCGACCGCGACAAGACCGAGTCGGACACCGTCGATATCGAGGACCCGCTAGTAGTACAGATCGCCCGGCGGCTCGGCGTCCATCCGGCAGTCGTCTGCGTCAAATGGGCACTGCAGCGGGGCCAGATCCCGATCCCCTTTTCCATCCACCGCCATGAGTACCTCGCCAACCTCCGCGCCGCGGTTCAGGACCCCCTGACCGATCAGGAGATGCGGGATCTATCCGGGATCAACAAAAACTGCCGCCTCATCAAGGGTCAGGTATTCCTCTGGAAGGACAACCAGAATTGGCAGGACCTCTGGGACCTCGACGGCCGGATCACGCCGCCCTAAAACCCGCCGTCGCCGATTCGTCCCGGCCCGCCGACAAACGTTACCTGGGAGAACCACGTAAAGATGAGATACACTGGCCGACTGTTGACTTGTGCATTCTTATCCGCTCTGGTCTCGGTCGCCCTGTCGGCCGCCGATGATGATGCCCTGTTCCCGCCCGATCAACTCACGCTAATTGACCAGGTGCACTGCGGCGGCCCCGGTGACGGCCATCGGTTCACCCAGGCACCCGCCGGCGCCACGCGGATCGAGACGATCCTGCAACGACCCTGCCGGGTCCTGACCAACGAGAAGGAGGCCTCCTATTTCGCCTACCGCCTGGGCGAATCCAAGGGCCTAAAGCCCGCCGCCGCCTACCTGCTGGTGGTGGAGTATCCCGAGGACCAGCCCCGCAGCCTGTTCGTCTCCAACCGCGGCGCTGAGACCATCCTCGGCTTCCACACCGGCTCGACCGTGGGCGACATCCTGCACGGCCGCTACACCAGCAGCAATCCGGAATCGCTGCGGTTGCCGCTGTCGGGCCGCTGGCAGCGCTGGCAGACCTATTTTCATCTGCACGAGCGGTATCCCGATCTCGACCAGCCGCGCGGCGAGGGCCCCCGGCCGCTCACCGCCGCGGACGGCTTCTGGGTGGTCATCTCCCAGCCGGGCCGGGCGAACCAGCCGCTCTCGGCCGGGGCCGCCGTGGGCCGCATCGCCCTGTACGAGGTCAAGGACCCAGAGACGCAATATCAGACGCCGCGCTTTCCGCCGGCGGATCTGCCCCGCCGCCACCTGTTCTACCGCGAGGAGATGTCGGACGGCGTCATCGCCGGCCAGAAACCCGCCGAGCGGGGCGTGGCCCGGGACCAGGACTGGTACGAATACAAGGCCCGGCTGATGGCCTTCTTGGGAATGAACACCTTCTGCAAGGACCTGCTGGAGTTCGGCCACAACCAGGGCTGGGACGCGACGCCCGGCGGCGGGGACGACTGGTACTGGTCCAGCAAGAGCCCCCAGCGCTGGCGGCAGATCCTGGAGATCGCCAATCGCTACCATCTGGCGGTACTGCCCTATTACGAGTACTGCGGCGGCGTGGGCGCCCAGGGCCTCGGCAAGCAGAAACGCTGTCTAACCCTGTCCGGCAGCGACACCTACACGCACGTCTCCTGGTGCGAGTTCGCCAATCTGGACCTGACCGATCCCGATTCCCTCGCCGACGCCACAAAGCTCCTGGACGTAACCATCCTGGCCCATAAGGACCGGGCGAATGTCGTCGGCGCCTGGTTTCGTCCGCGTCCCAGCCAGATGCCCATCAGCTTTTCCGACCAGTGCCTCCAGCGGTTCGCCGTCGAGGCCAACGCCAGGCGGGCGGTGACCCGCCAGGACCTGCAAGCCGACGCCGACCTGCTACAGGCGTATTACCGCTGGTGGTTTGGCCGCCGCCGGGCGTTCTTGACGGCCCTGCGGGATCACCTGCGTACCGGCGGCTGTCCCGGCGCGGTGGTGCTGTTCACCGCCGACGCCGCCGAGGCGGGCCGTTCCCTGACCGAGAACGGCGTCGTCACGGACGACCCCGGCGCCTGGTCGCGGATCCGCCAACTTGACGGCCAGGACAAGCTGCGGGTGATCGACTACCGCTCCGTCGTCGATGGCAACCTGCATCTAAAGGCCCTGCTGAGTGACCGGCCCACCTGGTCGCACTGGGAGTGGCAGCATTCCTGTCCCCGCGCCGATCCGGAGCACTACACCGACGTTGAGGGCGTCCTGCTGACCTATTCCTTCAACCGGGCCTACACGGTCGCGTCGCCGGACTCGTTCGCGCCGTTTCGCACGCCGTCGGGCCTGGCGGCGATCCGGCATTACTTCCTCAACGAGAGCGAGATGCACGAGGACCTCGGCTATTTCGTCGCCGACGTCGAGCGGGCCGGCCCCTATTGCCTGCTGGCCGAGGCCCGCGCCGTCGCCTACGGCGATCCGCGCTACCTCGGCTACCTGGCGAGCAATTGTTTCAATCGGGGCTTCCCGCAGTATGTCCGCCCGTTCTACGCGGCGTTTCTGGCCCTTCCGGCAGTGCCCGGTGTGATCCTACCCGGCGCCTGCGGCGATGCCGACATCGTGGTCCGCCGTTACGAGACCGCCGGCCACGGCACCTATCTGGCCGTGGTCAACGTGGGGTATGTGTCCAAGCCGAAGCTGACGATCAGCCTGTCGGCTCTGGATACGGACTCCCGCGCGGCCGGCGGTGCGGCGATCGGCGTCGTCACCGACGCGGCGACCGGCCGGGAGCTGACCGTCACCGGTCGCGCCATCGCGCTGTCGCTGCCGCCGTGCCAGTTGCGGGCGATCCACATCGCCCCTTGATGCCCGCATCCCGCCCGTCTCGCCGATCGTGTGGTGGCATCGCCACCCTCTGTTCGCCGCGGTCGCTCGCCGCGGTCGCTTGCCGCGACTGGCAATTCGCCGCGGGCTCCCGGAAGTTTCGGCGCTCCCGCTGGTCGCTGCGCTTTGGCGAGGTCGCTCGCCGCGAGGTGGCAAGGCCACCCCTTGATTGCCGCGGGCGCAGTAGGCAAGCCGACGGTTCATTCTGAACCTGCCTTATGGGCGAGACGAGTTGCATCCATTACGGAGCAAGTTGCCCTACGAGGCTTGCAAAAGGATGTCATTCCCGCGAAAGCGGGAATCCAGAACTTCAGTTGTGGGGTTTATATTAAAATGCCTTCTTGTCATCACGTATGGTTTTGCCTTATGATCGATCTCTTGGAATGTTTCGCAGGATGCCCGACAGGTATTACGGGGATTGCCAGGGGCAGTTTACCTGTATACGCACTGGTGATCTATAGGTGCAATTCGCACCTGGAGGTTAAATGGCCGGCCCCAACGCCTTTATAAAGAGCGAAGGTTAACTGGTAATAAAATTGGAAAATTTGCATGAAGAAAAAACGTGATAAAGATTATGAGATCGTATTTCATTTACAGGAAGCCAAAATTCATCTTCAAGGGCTTGTTCAGGATATTGAAAAAGGAGAAATTGATCCCCTTGAGGATGTCAGTGCCATAGAGGTGAGTTTATGGCATGTGATGGAGCACCTCTGCCTAGGATGGCATTTGCGAGAACATTTGATGGGTGAAGTGGAGCTCGACGACGAAAAATTTGGTTTATTATGTAGTGCAATTCCAAATTGGAATGCTTCGTTTTTCCTAATTGATTCATCTAAAAAGCCTCAAGAAGATAAAAATATATAGCAGGCGTAGCCTGGATAAATGGGTGTGTCAGGCTAATAAATGCCGGGGGTGCAATACCGTTCGCGTTGACTTACTCCGCAAAATGTAGACGCTAACCCCCAAGTCGAACGTCTTGTAAATAGACAGTTGCCGTGGAATATGTTCGTGTTCGGTAAACAGGGGACAGAATTATGTCCGTCTACCAGGCATGCAAGATTCTTATGGTTTTTGGCCTGTGGTGTCCATGCTCGACCTATTTGTCGGATAGACCGGCCATCTATTGCACGGGGGAGCTTGTTAACGACCTTTTTGATTTTTACGAAAAGAATGTATTGCGCGAGATTGTCTTGCCGGAAGGTGGATTGTTTTACGAATATGATTATTGCGATAAATATAGAATGGATAGAAAGGAACTTCTTCCTGTCACGAACCTTTCTCCAAGCGAACTGGAAATCCTGGAGCTGATGAACAACACCAATTCGCCTGCTTACCTCTATCCTCTATTCGTACAATTATCCCACATGAAAGACAACCATGGCAAACGGCACGTCGAGGGTATCTGCGTCTTGTTCCAAGAGGTATTTAGTCCTCCATTAATTGATCCGTTTGGACCCCCTCATGATCACGAGTTTGGCAGATTCTACGATACGTTTTTTGGCAACTGCTACAAATTTCCCTTCCTTCGCCATCTGGAATTATACAGTTTCGTCATGGGCAAGGAGCATTTTTCCCTTCTATACCGGCCGGCGATGGCATCCCGTCTGGAATACCTAGGATTGCCCCAAAACTGCACCGATGAGTTTTTGAAAGATATTGGCGACTTCAAGAACCTGAAATTCATCAACGCCAGTGCCACCAAAATCAAGGGGCAATGCCTTAGCTGTCTAGCGGGCCTGCCCCATTTGAGGACCCTGGATTTGCGCCGGAACACGTTTGACCGGATGGCCTTGTCGGGATTGAAAGACGTGAATTCACTGACGACTCTGCTTTTATCGGATACAAACATACAGGACGAAGACCTGGAGCCCATTGGCCGGTTGAAAAATCTGGAACGGATAACATTGCATCGGACCCGGGTGACAGACGAAGGCCTGGCCTGTTTGGCCAATTTGAAGAACCTGAAATACGTTTCGCTGTATGAAACCCAAACCACCCCGTCGGGTCGGGAGCAATTATTGAACGAGATTCCCGGCTTGGTGATTGACGTCACCCTGCCGAAAACGATAAGTGAATTTCTGGAAGAACGAAAATTTATATCCGCATATATGGGCGATCGGTATCAGCAATATCGGCTCGCCGGTCATTATAGAGCGAATGATGAGGATATCGTGGAGTCCCTCAAGTGGTACATCATTGTCGCCTCGACCGACCATACGATATCCGAGCCCTATCCTGAGAGGCTTGTCAGGAATTGGCGCCGAACGTCAGACACTTCCATACGAAGCATAACATATTTTCTGGACGACGAACAAATAGCGGAAGCCCGGCGGAGAGCGGACGCCTTGATGTTTTTGAGGGATACGACCGAATGTCAATACGAAGTAAAATCGGATCATGGCCTGCCCGTATATCAATACGGTTTTGAAACAATATGGAGCTATGAAGATTAGCCTTCGTCATCCGCCCACTATTACTGCCTTTCTATCTGTGGCGGGATGTTGTACAATTGCCCCAAGAAGGAGTCACGAACCATGCCATGTCACCCCCGCGAAGGGGGGGGCCAGGAGGCCGGATTCTGACTGCCTGAAAGCGCGAGAACGATACCTATTTATTATTATCAACCCGGGAATTGCAATAGAGACAATCGAGAAAACGCCATGAAACGATTTTTCCAAACCTCTGAATTTCTATTTGCCGCCCTCCTGTTCGTCTTTGGGTTACCACCGGCCATTCTCGCCGGTGATCAAGCTAACCTGCCGCCCCAGCAGCGGCGCGGGCCCGCCCGATCGAGTGCCCGCGTCTTCAAGATGCGGATTAGCCCCCACTGGTTCGCCGACGGCTCCCG